>JANQPZ010000241.1 GCA_028285215.1 Rhodovibrionaceae bacterium
GGACATCCCGCCGGAAAACATCCCGCAGTCGACCGACCAGAGTCTGGAAGTCCAGCGCCGCCTGCACCTCGGCGGCGGAGATGACGCGCATCAGCGTCCGCCGGCAGGCGCCGTCAGTTGAGGCTGCTTGCTCGGCGGCGATAGGCTTGGCGCCGCCGGCGTCACGGCCGGCGTTACCTTGTTGCGTTTTGCCTCCGTTTCCCTGGCCTTCATGCTACCGACCTCGCGCTCGAGGTCGCGCGCACGCTTCTCCTCACGACGCTTGTCGCGGCGCGTCTTGCCGGCCTTCACCCAGGCCAGGGACCAGCCGATCAGCACGCCCAAAACCAGAGGAACGAGGGTCAACAGGAACAAAGGCACCGGCACGCGATCGATCACCAGATCGACCGTGACGGCCTCATGGTTCAGGATCGCGAAGAGCACGCAGGCAGCGGCAAAGACCAGCAGCACCAGCGAGACGATCAAGCGGATCAGGGGCATGGCGGCTCCGACAGGCTAGGCGCGATGGGCGACGCAGGTGTCCCGGGTCGGGGCGAAACGCACCGCGGCGTCCTCCACCCGGGCCGGCCGTCAGTCAACCGGTATTCAGCCGCTCGCGCAACTGCTTGCCCGTCTTGAAGAAGGGAACCGACTTCTCTTCCACCTCGACCTGCTCGCCGGTCCGCGGGTTGCGGCCCGTACGTGCCTCGCGGTGCTTGACCGAAAAAGCTCCGAAGCCGCGCAGCTCCACCCGATCGCCGCGGGCGAGCGCCGCCGTGATTTCGTCGAACACGGTCGACACGATCCGCTCGACGTCGCGATGCGTCAGATGCGGATTGCGTTCCGCCAGACGCTGGATCAGCTCGGATTTCGTCATCTGGCTCGCCCCCCGACCCGGCTGCACTGCGGTCCTGCTGGACCCGCCCGCACACCGCCTGTCACTCCCGTACGACGCTCCCGTCAGGGATTGCTGCGCCACGTCTCAGCCGTCTTTGTGCTGGGTCCGCCGAAAAAAAGTGCCAGACCCAGCAGGGGGAATCAAGGAAACCTTGTATGAACAAAGAGATAGCGAGCCGCCAAAGGGGCGGTGCGAGAGGCGCTGAGCCGCACCGAAAAACGAAGACCCGGCCTGCAGCAGCCTGCAGACCGGGTCCCTTTACGCAAACGACAGGCGAAAGCCTACTTGGTTTCTTCGCCTTCGGCAGCGTCGGCCTTGGTGGCCTCGGCCTGGGCCGCCTCGTCCTTCGCCTTCGTCAGAGCCGCACCCAGGATGTCGCCGAGGCTGGCCCCGGAGTCCGTCGAGCCGTACTCGGCCATGGCCTTCTTCTCTTCCTCGACCTGCAGCTGCTTGATCGAAAGAGAGATCTTGCGGGTCTTGCGATCGATCTGCGTGACCTTGGCATCCACCTTCTCGCCCACGGCGAAGCGGTCGGGCCGCTGGTCGCTGCGATCGCGCGCCAAGTCGGACTTGCGGATGAACCCGGTCGCACCGTCGGAGATGGCCACTTCGATGCCGCCATCGTTCACTTCGGTCACCGTGCAGGTCACCACCTCGCCCTTCTTGAGGCCCTCCATCGCCGACTCGAAAGGATCGGAGGCCAACTGCTTGATGCCGAGGCTGATCCGTTCCTTCTCGACATCGACATCGAGAACCTTGACGTCGACGTTCTGGCCCTTGGTGTAGTCCTTGACTGCCTCGTCGCCGGTCTTCTCCCAGTCGAGGTCGGACAGGTGGACCATGCCGTCGATGTCTCCGGGCAGGCCCACGAAGAGGCCGAACTCGGTGATGTTCTTGACCTCGCCCGACAGGGTGCTGCCGATCGGATGCTTCTCGAGGAAGTCGTCCCAGGGGTTGGCCTGCACCTGCTTGAGACCGAGCGAGATACGGCGCTTGTTTTCATCCACGTCCAGGATCATCACCTCGACCTCCTGGGAGGTGGAGACGATCTTGCCAGGATGGACGTTCTTCTTGGTCCAGCTCATCTCGGAGACGTGGACCAGGCCCTCGATCCCCGGCTCCAGCTCCACGAACGCACCGTAGTCGGTGATGTTCGTAACGCGGCCGGTAAAGGCTGTGCCAACCGGGTACTTGGCGGACACGCCTTCCCAGGGGTCGGCCTCAAGCTGCTTCATGCCAAGGCTGATGCGCTGGGTTTCCGGGTTGAAGCGGATCACCTGCACCTGCACCTGCTGGCCGATCGACAGGGCTTCCGTCGGGTGATTGATGCGCCGCCAGGAGATGTCGGTGACGTGCAGCAGGCCGTCGACACCGCCCAGATCGACGAAGGCGCCGTAGTCGGTGATGTTCTTCACCACGCCGGTCAGCACCTGGCCTTCCTTCAGGCTCTCCATCAGCTCCTTGCGCTGATCGGCCCGATCCTCCTCCAGCACCGCACGGCGCGAGACCACGATGTTGCCGCGCGAGCGGTCCATCTTGAGGATCTGAAAGGGTTCCGGCTTGTGCATCAGCGGGGTGACGTCGCGCACGGGGCGAATGTCGACCTGACTGCCCGGCAGGAAGGCGGTGGCGCCCGAGAGATCAACGGTGAAGCCACCCTTCACGCGGCCATAGATGTGGCCGGTTACGCGTTCGGCCTTCTCGAAGGCCTTTTCCAGCAGGTTCCAGGCTTCCTCGCGGCGGGCCTTGTCGCGGCTCAGCATCACCTCGCCGTGACGGTCTTCCATCCGCTCGAGGAAAACCTCCACGTCGGCGCCGGGCTCGATCTCGCCGTCTTCGCCGGCCTTGGCGAATTCCTTCAGGGGAATGCGGCCTTCAGACTTGAGGCCAACGTCGATGATCACGTTGTCGCCTTCGACGGCGACCACGCGCCCCCGAAGAACGGATCCCTCGAGGGTCGAACCACCGCCAAGCTGCTCATCGAGCAAGGCGGCGAAATTCTCTTGCGGCGCTGCGGCGCTCGCTTGGATGTCGGACATGCGGTTCGTCTTCCTTTCGTATCGATCGCTATCCAGGCCGGCCGGTTGTCTCCGGCGGTCTTCCCGGCCGCACGACAGGGGCCGTGCGTTTGCCAAACCGGGCTTATTGGAGCCGTCACTCTGCCTTAGCGGCCGCCAGCGTTTCGGCAACGATGCGTTTGGCCGCCTGGAAGGCCGCCTCGATGTCCAGTTCGCTGGTGTCGAGCTGAACCGCGTCGTCTGCCGGCTTCAGGGGCGCGGCCGCTCTTGCGCTGTCGCGCGCGTCCCGCTCCTGGATCTCCGCCAAAACCTGCGGGTATATAGAGGGCTCGCCGCGCGCGATCAACTCTCGATGCCGCCGTTCCGCCCGGACTTCCGGGCTTGCGACCACATAGATCTTCACATCGGCATCTGGGCAGACCACGGTTCCGATATCGCGGCCGTCGAGGACCGCACCGGAAAGGCCGTCCGGCGGCCGAGCGGCGAAGCGGCGCTGGAAATCAAGCAGCGCTTGCCGCACACGTGGCTGCGCTGCGACCTGGGAGGCGGCGGCACCGACTGCCTGGCTGCGTAGATCGGGTCGCTGCAGATCGGCTGGGTCCAGCGCTTCGGCGGCGGTCGCAGCGACGGCCTCGTCCTGCGGATCGGCGCCGTCGGCCAGCACCCGCGCCGCGACAGCTCGGTAGAGGCTGCCGGTGTCCAGGTAGGCCAAGTCGAACGCCTCGGCGAGCCCGCGGGCCAAGGTGCCCTTGCCCGATGCCGCCGGGCCGTCGAGGGCAATCACCAGGTTCATGCCGTCTCTCCCGCCATCTCTCCGGCACGAATATCGGCGCCCAGGCCACGCATGAGATCGGCGAAGGCGGGAAAGGACGTCTCGATCGTTCGCGCATCGTCGATTGCCACCGGCGCCTGCCCCGCCAGGCCCAGCACCAGGAAGGCCATGGCAATGCGGTGATCCAGATCGGCCTTGATCTCGGCACAGCCGGCAACCCCGCCCGGCCCGCGACCGTGGACCGTCAGGCTGTCTTCCGTTTCCTCAACCGCGACGCCGCAAGCGGCCAGTCCGCGCGCCACGGCGGCCAAGCGGTCGCTCTCCTTGACGCGCAGCTCACCCAGCCCGCGGAAAACGCTTGTACCCTCGGCACAGGCCGCCGCGACGGCCAGCACCGGATACTCGTCGATCATGGCGGGCGCGCGCGCGGGAGGCACCTCGATGCCGGTCAGTGCACTGCTCCGCACCCGCAAGTCGGCAACCGGTTCGCCCGCCAGCTCACGCCGGTTGTCCAGAACCAAGTCCGCACCCATTTCCGTCAGGGTCTCGAACAGGCCAGTCCGCAAAGGGTTCACGCCGACATTGGGCAAGGTCAGATCGGAGCCTGCGCAGATCAGGCCCGCAACCAGCGGAAAGGCGGCGGACGAGGGATCGCCAGGCACGGTAACCGCGGTCCCCATCAGTTCCGGCTGGCCAGTCACGGTGACCGCGCGCCCGTCTTCGGCATCCTCGACGCGGACATCGGCACCGAAGGCGCGCAACATCCGTTCGCTGTGGTCGCGGGTCGGCTCGGGCTCCAGCGCCGTCGTGTCGCCGGGTGCCGCAAGACCAGCCAACAGCACTGCCGACTTCACTTGAGCCGAGGCAACCGGCAAGCGATAGGTCTGCGGCGCCGGAGCGGAGGCACCGGTGATGGCCAGCGGCAGGCGTCCGCCCGAGCGCGCGACGAAGTTGGCCCCCATGCCCTTCAACGGCTCAACGATGCGCCCCATCGGGCGCCGGCGCAGAGAAGCATCGCCGGTTGCGAAGGCGGTTAAGGGGTGCCCGGCCAACACGCCAAGCAGCAAGCGTGCCGCAGTCCCTGAATTGCCGAAGTCGAGCAGGTCGGCAGGCTCGTGGAGACCGCCGATGCCCACGCCGAAGACCTGCCAGACACCAGCTGCATTGCGCCGCACTTCGGCGCCCAACTGACTGAGAACGCGGGCGGTGGCCCGCACGTCCTCACCTTCCAGCAGACCCTCGACTCGCGTCTCGCCAACCGCCAAAGCGCCGAAAATCAGGGCGCGGTGGGAAATCGACTTGTCACCCGGCACGGACACGCAGCCGGACAAGGAGGTCGATGAGTGGGCGACGAGGCGGGTCACAGGCGCGGCACGGAACGTCTGACTGTCTTGTGAAACGGGGCGGCGGTCGGCTGCTGGGGCCCGGCGACGTCGGGCCTGGGCGGCGCTCCCTAGCATGATTGCCTTGGTAACGGTAGAGGCTGCCTCAGCAACAGTCGGGGCAGCCGAGCAGAGTGGCCTGACAGAGCCCTCCAGCGTCGGCGGCGATTTGGCAGCCGCAGAGCGCCAAGCGAACCGGCGGATCGGCGTCAGTATTTGACTTCGTCAGCGCTGCATGGCAAGTGCGCCCCAGATCAAACTGCCGCGCCCCGCGCTCCGGCGTCCGCGCGCCATTCTTTTTTGCGTTCTGGAGGACCCGAGCCCGTGTCGAAACCCGAGTGGGGCGTCAAACGTATCTGCCAAGCCTGCGGCGCGAAGTTCTACGACTTCCGGCGTTCGCCCGTCGACTGTCCGGCCTGTGGCACCCAGTTCGACCCCGAAGCCTTCCTGAAATCACGTCGCGGCAAACCGGCCAAGGAGAAAGAGGCGCCTAAGAAGAAGGCACCCGAGCCCGTCGAGGAGGAAGAGGAAGAAGAGGTTATCGTCGACGACGACGATAGCGATCTGGTCGTAGAGGACGATGAGGACGACAGCGACGACGATCTAGGAGATGTCGCTGTGAAGGACGACAAGGAATAGACGGTCCGTCGCAGCTGTGGCGACCATCATCGCAACAGTGCAGCCCCCCTCCGCCGCGACCCGGAGCGGCGAGGAAGCAGTATGATTTTCCCCTTGCCAAGCCAGAATACGCTTTCTAATTTCCGCGCTCCGCAGCCGGACCACACAGGAGCTTTGAGCTCCCAGGGTGTCGATACGGCCATGCGAAGCGATCGAGCGAGCCTTCCCAAGGGTTCGCCGCACACTGGTTTCGGGGCCGTAGCTCAGTTGGGAGAGCGCTACAATGGCATTGTAGAGGTCGTCGGTTCGATTCCGTCCGGCTCCACCAGTTTCCTCGAGATCGGATCACCGTTGCCTCGGGTCCAGCGATTCGAGCATCGTTCCGATGGCGCCACGGTCTTCTGCCTCGTGGCTTCCCAGCGCCGCTGAGCGCTTCCGACGGCGCGGCCTCTCGCCCTCACGCACAGTCCTGCACGCTTTTGTCGACGCGGACCTCCTGCACTGGTCTTGAGAGCGTCCAGAGGGCGCCCAACACGTTCCGAAGCCACCCTACGCTCGCCCCGAAAGGCGTGCGGCATTCGCCACCTGACGGCAAACAAGTTAAGACTTGATTCAAAACAACATTTTATACGCTCGCCCATAGACAGGGGATTTAACTCCTATTCGAAGAGGGCGTCATGACACTCCAGACACGTTTCATCATTGGCTTTGGCGTCATCCTGGCGCTGATCGTCGTTCTGGCCGCTGTGGGAGTGTGGCGGGTCAATACGATCGATAGCAATCTCGCGGCAATCAACGAGGTAAACAGCGCCAAGCAGCGCTACGCGATCAACTTCCGCGGCAGCGTGCACGACCGGGCGATCGAGCTCCGCGACGTGGTCTTGTTCGCCGACGATGCGCGATCCCAAGAGGCCGGCGCGACGATCGATACCTTGACGGCGTTCTACGCCCAGTCGGCCGGACCGCTGGACACGATGATGGAGGCTGCCGGCACGACACAGGAGGAGTTGGAGATCCTTGCGTCGATCAAGCGCATCGAGGCCGAAACGCTGCCCCTCATCGACCGGATACGGGCCCTGCGGCGAGCGGGCGAGATCGAGCAGGCCCAAAGGGCGTTGATGGAAGACGCACGCCCCCGCTTCATGACGTGGTTGGAGCGGATCAACGCCTTCATCGACTACCAGGAGAACAAGAACAACATTCTGACAGCCGAGACTCGCAGCATCGCCTCCGGCTTCGCACTGCTGATGATCGGCGTGGCCGCGGTCAGCGTTCTGATCGGAAGCGGCTTCGCAATCTGGAGCGTGATGTCGATCAGGCCGCTGTGCTGCCTGACCGTGGACATGCTGCGCCTTGCCGACGGCGACCTGTCGGTCGCCATACCCGAGCCCTACGGTAAAAACGAGGTGGCGGACATCACGCGCGCCGTCCAGGTGTTCAAGTCGAATGCACTTGAGACCCAGGCGCTGCGCGAGCGTCAGGAGACCCAGGAGCGCGAAACCAAGAAGGCCCGACAGACGGAGATGGCGTCGGTCGCTCAGTCTTTCGAGAACAGCGTACTCGGCATCGTCAAGAACTTGTCCGCCGCCGCCTTGAAGGTGCGCGGCTCTGCCGAGACCTTGGCTTCCAGCGCCACCGGGACGCGCCAGAAGGTCGACGGAGCGACGGGCGCCGCAGGAGAGGCATCGAGCAACGTCGGTACGGTCGCTGCCTCCGCAGATCACCTTGTGGACTCGATCGTGCGGATCGGGGAGCAGATCCAGTCCTCCACCGACAAGGCGCGGGAGGCGGTGAGCCAAGCGGAAGGGACCAACCGGATCGTGGATGGTTTGTCGACCAAGGCGGACGAGATCGGCGCCATCATCGAACTGATCTCGGGGATTGCCAGCCAGACCAATCTGCTGGCGCTGAACGCCACCATCGAGGCGGCCCGTGCCGGCGAGGCCGGAAAGGGTTTCGCGGTGGTGGCGCATGAGGTGAAGTCGCTGGCGAAGCAAACCTCGCAGGCCACCGACCAGATCTCGACCCAGATCGGCGAGATCCAGACCGAGACGCGCAACGCGGTCGACGCCATTGTCGCCATCGCCGGAACCATCTCCGAGATCAGCGACATCTCCAGCGCCGTCCGGGCAAGCGTGGAAGAGCAGAATGTTGCGACCCAAGACATCACACGGGCCGCACGGGACGCCTCGGACCGCACCAACTCCGTGTCTTCGGCCATGGAGGATCTACGCCAGGCGGCCATCGCCAGCGGCGCGGCCTCAGACGATCTGCTCAGCGCCTCGCGCAAACTGGAGGAAGACGCAGACCGCCTGGGCAGCCAAGTCGACCGCTTCCTCGGAGACGTGCGAGCGGGCTGAAGACGCTCTCACGGCGACACCCGATGCCCCGGGGCCTTACAGCGCACCGATCCTAAGGAGTGCCTCTTTCCACGCCTGAGAAAAGACTGCGCAAGCGATACCGGATCATAGACCAGGAGCAGGCTCGTCTCAGGCAGCGGCTAAGCGACTCCGCCCGAGACGACCGCGCACTAGAACCATCCGGGCCGAACCTCGGCGCCTAAGACCGTGTCGTAGACGTCGACACGGCGGTCACGCAGCGGCTGGTTGAAGGCATTCCAGTTCCGCTTGCGCCGGGCGTCCGCGAGATCGACGGTGGCAGTGAGAATTTCCTCGTCGTCGCGGCTTGCCGGACCTGCGATGGGCCAGCCCGAGACGTCGCAAATGACGCTCTGGCCGATGAAGGCCTGGCCCCGCTCGGTCCCCACCCGGTCGGCGGCGGCAACGAAAAAGCTGTTGCTGTGCGCCGCCCCCATGCAGAGCACGTTGGCCATCGCCCGCCGCTCGGGCGTCTGGCCCGGCACCGGTACCCAGTTCGTCGGCACGCAAACCAGGTCGGCGCCCTGAACGGCCAACAGGCGGAAGGCTTCCGGAAACCAGATGTCGTAGCAGATGAGACAGCCTATCCGGCCGATCGGGGTATGAAACACGGGAAAGCCCAGGTTGCCCGGTTCGAAATAGAGATTCTCTTCGTTCCAGAGGTGCATCTTCCGGTAGGTGCCGACATAGCCACCAGGGCCGATCACCGCCGCGGCGTTGTACAGTGCGGCTCCATCGCGTTCGGCCAGGCCGGCAACGATATGGAGGCCATGGCGTTGTGCGAGCTCGGACCAAGCTGTCGACGCCGGTCCGGTCCCCGCCGTTTCGGCGTGATCGTAAGCCTCGTCCCGGCTGGAGAAGACATAGCCGGAATTCGCAAGCTCAGGGAGCACGACGAGCGTGGCACCAGCCTCGGCGGCCTGCTCGATCTTCGCACAGCTCCGTCCGATGTTGCCGGACACATCGCCCACCTGCGGCTCCATCTGCACACAGGCGATGGTGACGGCCGCATCCTTGCGATCCCCCTGCGCTTTCTCACTCACCAACAACCTCCTTTAGCTCGCTGCACTCCACGGGAGGAAAACCGCTTTCGGCCGGATCACGCTCTGCTTCATTCCAAGCCTGCCCCTAGGCTGCCGGACGGGTCGACCGCGACCGAACCTCGTCTTTCGCCAAAACTTTAGGCAACTCCCAATCACTCATGGGCATATTTTATGCAATTTTCTGACACAGTGGTATAGCCTTAGGTGAGTTCTCGACGCCTTCAGCCTTGGCACGCTTCTTGCTGAAACAGGGCTGTCACACAGGGCGAGCGGACTGCGCTGCCGTGCGCCCCCCTTACTTCTGGAAGGTTCCACGATGGAACTCGATGCGATCGCCAAGCTGGTGTTCGACATCCTGGCTTTCTCTTCGATCATGGTTCTGGTCGTGCTCGGGCTGGCTGTCATCGCCAGCATGATGGGCATCTTCAACCTCGGGCACGGCGAGTTCGTCCTGCTGGGTGCCTACACGGTATTCGTCTTCCGCGAACTGGGGCTGCCGGAGTGGAGCGGTATGCTGGCCGCGCCCTTTCTCGTCGCAATCGTCGGCCTGTTCGTCGAGGCGACGGTGATACGACGGCTCTACGTGGCGCCCGTCATCGCCATGCTGGCGACCTATGCCGTAGGCCTGATCATTCGCGAAACGGTTCGCGGCTTGATCGGCGGCCAGTTCTACTCCATCGACGAACCGATCCAGGGCTTCATCCAGATCGGCGACGTGAGTCTCTCCGCCTGGCGCAGCGTCATCATCGTCGTCACGATCGCCGTGATGGCGGGCTGCTACCTCTTCCTGACCCGCACGAGTTTCGGCCTGCAGATTCGCGGTGCGCTCGAGAACCCGATGCTGGCCCGCGCCTCGGGCGTTTCCACCGCCCGTCTCTACGCCTTCACCTTTGCCTTCGGCGCCGCGCTCGCAGGTCTCGCAGGCGCCCTGATGGTGCCGCTCTTCTCGCTCTCCGCGGATCTCGGGTTGCGCTTTCTGGTGCAGGCCTTTCTCGCCGTCATGCTCGGCGGCGTGGGCACCTTCGAAGGACCGGTGCTGGGCGGCGCCTTGATCGGTGCCATGGTCCCCGGCTTCCAATGGCTGCGCGAGCTGCCTCTTCTGAACGCCTTGATCCAGCCGATCGTCGCCGAGGTGCTGGTGTTCGTCGTGGCCCTGATCATCGTCAAGTTCCGTCCACAGGGCTTTGTCAGTAAAGGGAGGATCTAGTGACCATCGATCGCAAGCAGGCCGCGCCAGCGCGCGGCGGACTCACTCGCCGAGGTTTCCTGAAGGGCGCCGGAGCGCTGGCAGCAACCGGCTGGGTGGCCGGCAGCGCCGGGGGCTGGGTCCTGAGGCCCAAGTGGAGTCACGCGGCGGGCCCGATCAAGATGGGCATCGCAACCGATATCACAGGCGCCATCGCTCCGTCGGGCAATGCGAACTGGCAGATCGCGCAGCTGGCCGTGCAGCAGATCAACGACGGCGGAGGTATCCTGGGCCGTCCGATCGAGCTCTATCTGGAGGACACCGCCTCCGACCCCGGCGTCGCCGTCGGCAACGTCCGGCGTCTGATTCAGCAGAACGATGTCGACGTCGTGCTCGGCGGCATCACCAGCGCCATGCGCGAGGCAATCAAGAACCCGATCGTGCGGCGCGGCCGCACGCTCTACATCTATCCGCAGCTCTATGAAGGTCAGGAGTGCACCGCCGACCTCTACTGCACCGGACCGACACCGGCGCAGCAGTGCGACGAACTGATCCCCTGGCTGATCGGCCAAGGCCACAAGCGCTTCGCCTTTCCCTCGGCCAACTATCTCTGGCCGCAGCTGCTGAACAAGTATGCCCGCAAGGTGATCGAGGACAACGGCGGCGAAGTGGTATTCGAGGAGTACTACCCGCTCGACCAGATCGAATACTCGGCGACGGTCGCGAAGATCAATAACGAGAACGTCGATTGCGTCTTCAAAACGGTGATTCCGCCAGGAACGCAGGCCTTCCTGAAACAGCTGCACGAGAGCGGCTTCAGCGAGCGCGGCGGCCATGTCAGCTGCGTCTACTTCGACGACAACTCGGTGAACTACGTGCCGGCGCGCGAGATGGAGGGACTGTCGAGCTGCCTGGACTACTTCAAGGCGATCGACGATCCCTTCAGCAACGAGCTGCAGGCGGCCTACGACGCCATGTTCCCGGACACGCGCTTCCTGTTCACCGCAGGCTCTGCCGCCACCGGTATGTACCGCGGCGTCAAATTCTACGAGGAGGCCGTGAAGGCGACAGGCGGCGACCTGGATCGCGACGCGGTTTCGGCTGCTCTGGATACGGCGGAGATCGCTCAGGGTCCGGGCGGCGGCGCCAAGATGATCCCGGGCACAGGACACTGCGCGATGAACATGTACATCGCCGTGTCTCGCGCCGGCGAATACGAGGTGATCTCGAAGTACGACATGGTGGATCCGGCGGAATGCACCTGATCGAGCTTGCCTAAGCGATGACGGTCCGGCGGTCGGGAGACTGCCGGACCGATCCCTTAACCGCAGGCTGCCGCCACTCACCGTCCAAAAGGAAACGCCGACCCGATGGCCGATGCGTCCCTTCCCAGGCCGCTCCGCAAGCAAGCCCCGCGATCACGCTTCGGCGTGATTCCAATCGTGGAATGGGGGCTGCTGGCCTTTCTTCTGCTCTATCCCATTGCGGTCAGCTTCCTGACGGCAGGGGACGGCCCCGTCGACTTCGACAATTTCTGGGTCATACGCATCACGACGATTCTGATTCTCGCGAAGCTGGCGATCAGTTTCGATCTCTGCTGGGGCTACTCGGGCATCATGAGCTTCGGCCAGGGCCTGTTTTTCGGGCTGGCAGGCTATGTCGTCGCCAAGTTCGCGGAAGAACTGGGCTGGCTGCAGATCTTCTTCGTGGTTCCCATGGGCATGCTGGTCGGTTGGCTGGCGGCCTTGCTGGTCGGCTGGTTCCTGTTGCTGGGCAAGCGCACACCGACCGTGATCTTCGTCGCACTGGGCACCCTGACCGCATCCTACGCGGCCGAGCGGCTGGTCGGCGGCTGGCTGTGGGTTGGGGCCGGCAACGGCCTGTCGATCTGGGACTTTCTGATGATCGGCAGCTACGAGCTGGAGCCGGGTTTGGCCTTCTACTACGTCGCGCTGCTGTTGCTCTGTTTCGCCTACCTCGGCAGCCGCTATCTCGTTCGCTCCCAGTTCGGCCTGGTCCTGGCCGGCATGCGCCAGAACGAGGAGCGCATTGCCTTCTTCGGCTACCGGGTTCAGGTCTACAAGGCGATCGTCTTCTCGGTCGCCGGTATGATCGCCGGTCTGTCGGGCGCTCTCTACAGCTATCACGAAGGCTTCGTCGGTCCCTCCAGCGTTGGCATCGTGACCTCGACCTACGCCGTCCTCTACGGTCTGTTCGGCGGCATAGGTACGCTGATCGGCCCCGTCATCGGGGCTGGCGTGATCGAGCTGCTGCGGCTCTTCCTGTCCGATATCGACGCCATCAAGAACTATTGGCCCGTGGCGCTGGGCGTGATCATGCTGATCGTGGTCGCCTACCGGCCGACCGGCCTGCTGGGGCTGGTCCTCTCCGAGCGCGAACGGATCGGCTCCTTCGGTATCGTCGACCGAAGCAGGACCCGGTTTGGCACGGACAGCCGGTCATCGCAGCTCAAGACGACGGAGACCGACGATGGCCCTGCTTGAGGTGCGCGACCTCGGCAAGACCTTCGGTGCCCTGAGGGCGTTGGGGGGCGTCGACGTGACGGTGCGCGCGCGCAGCTTCCACGGACTGATCGGCCCCAACGGATCCGGAAAGTCGACCCTTCTGAAGGCCATCGCCGGCGCACACTTCGCAAGTGAGGGAGCGATCGCCTTCAACGGCGCAGATATCACCACGGCAACTCCGGCGGAGCGGGCGAAACGAGGCCTTTCCCTGAAGTTTCAGATCACCGCGATCCTGCCGGAGCTCTCCGTATACGACAACATTCTGCTCGCAGTGCAGGCCGACCAGCCGCTCTGGACGCTGCTGCGTTCCAAGAGCCGCGCCGCGCTGCACGATGAGGTTCTGGAACTGTTGGAACGCTTCCTGCTGGCCGATCTGGCGACCGATCTGGCCGGCGAGCTGAGTCACGGTCAACAGCAGTGGCTGGAGATCGCCATGGCTATGGCGGTTAAGCCGAAGCTGCTGCTGCTCGACGAGCCGACCGGCGGTATGAGCCCGGAAGAACGCCGCGTGACCGGCGAACTTCTGATGCCGATCAAGGAGAGCTGTGCCCTGGTGATCGTCGAGCACGATCTCGATTTCATCAAGGACATCTGTGACCATCTGACGGTGCTGGATCAGGGCCAGGTGCTGGACGACGGCACGGTGGCCGAGATCGAGCGCTCGTCGCGCGTACAGGAGGTCTATACGACCCGTGTCTAACAAGGCGACGATCCTCGATGTACAGGAACTGGATGCAGGCTACGGTCGCAGCCAAGTGCTGGCGAAGGTCGATTTCAAAGCACCGGCAACCGGTGGCATCGCCTTGCTCGGCCGCAACGGCGCCGGTAAGAGCACCCTGCTCAAGACCCTGATCGGCGAGATCCAGCCGATGCAGGGGACGATCTGGTTCGATGGTCAGAATGCCCACCAACATGGCACCGAGTGGCGCGTTCGGCGCGGCATGGGCTACGTCCCTCAGGAACAGTCTGTCTTCGGCAAGCTCACTGTACGCGAGAACCTCCTGCTCGGCGCTGTCCGGCAGAAGGACAAGTCCGGTATCGACATGGTGCTCGACTTCTTTCCCAAGCTTGGCCAACGGCTCGAGCAAACTGCCGGCACGCTGTCCGGCGGCGAGCGGAAGATGCTGGCGATCGGCAGAGCCCTGCTTGGGAAGCCGCGCCTGCTTATGCTGGACGAACCCACGGAGGGTGTCTGGATCGGCGTGATCGAAGAAATCGCCGAACGTCTGCGGGCCTTGACGGCGGAGATGTCCGTCATTCTGGTCGAGCAGCATGTGGAACTTGCCCTGCGCGTCGCCGACTACGCCTATGTCATGGATCGGGGCACCATGGCCTTGCAGGGTCCGGCGGGGGACATCAAGGACGACCCCCGTCTGTTGCGCTACCTCGCACCCTAGGTGCTCCGGGACTGAAACGGCCGGCTTCGGCGGTGCTGCCTCACCTGTCTCCTCTTGTGCTGCCGCTGCCGACCGAACCGCGATCGGGGGTCAACGTTAAGCAAGGGAGAAACACGGAAAATGAATGTCAAGGTACCAACGCTCGATCAGCTTTACGAGACAGCCGAAGAGCTCGGCCTCTCTTTCGACCCAGACGATGCTGTCTCTTTCCGCGATCTGATGGCGGGCAACATCGCCGCTTACAATCTGGTCGACGCGATGCCGGACGAGTTGCCCGAGGTCAGGTATCCCCGCACCCGCGGCAGCCGTCCTTCGCCGGACGACAATCCCCTGAATGCCTGGTACGTGAAGTCGACGATCAAAGGCGCTCCCTCGGGAAAACTCAAGGGCAAGACCGTCGCGATCAAGGACAACGTGATGGTGGCCGGCGTGCCGATGATGAACGGGTCCTGTACCCTCGAAGGCTATGTGCCGGACATCGACGCGACGGTCGTAGAGCGCCTGCTGGATGCCGGCGCAACGATCGAAGGCAAGGCTCACTGCGAGTTCTTCTGCTTGTCCGGAGGCAGCCATACCAACGCCACCGGTGCCGTCCACAACCCGCATAAGCAGGGTTACTCGGCCGGTGGCTCCTCGTCCGGTTCGGCCGCGCTGGTCGCCGCCGGCGAAGTCGACATGGCGATCGGTGGCGATCAGGGCGGCTCCATCCGAATGCCGGCAGCCTGGTGCGGCATCTATGGAATGAAGCCCACGCACGGCCTTGTGCCCTATACGGGGATCATGCCGATCGAGATCTTCGTTGATCATACCGGACCGATGACGGCCAGCGTAACCGACAATGCCTTGATGCTGGAGGTCATCGCCGGCCCCGACGGCTACGATCCGCGTCAGTACGACGTGAAGACGGCCAACTACACCGAAGCCCTGGGCGGAGAGCTTGCGGGCCTGAAGATCGGCGTCGTCGCGGAAGGCTTCGCACAGAACGGAGCCGAAGACGACGTCAACGCAAAGGTGAAGGCTGCGGCACAGAAGCTCGCGGCGCTCGGCGCCAAGGTGGAAGAAGTCTCAATTCCGATGCACAGCGTCGGCACCGCCATCTGGATGCCGATCGGCGTCGAGGGGCTGACCCAGACCATGATGCATGGCGACGGCTACGGCGTGTCGCGTCCGGATCTCTACGTCACCAGCCTGATGGACTTCCATCGCAATTGGCGCACCAGAGCCAACGAACTGAGCGAAACCACGAAACTGCTGACCCTGCTGGGAACCTACGTTCGCAAGTACTATGGCAGCCGCTTCTACGGCAAGGCCATGAACATCGTTCGGCGGTTGCGCGCGGCCTACGATGCCGAGTTGGCCGCTTACGATCTGCTCCTGATGCCCACCACACCGCAGAAGGCTCAGCCGATCCCCGCTCCGGATGCCAGTCGGGAGGAGTACGTCCAGCGGGCCTTCGAGATGATCACCAACACGGCGCCCTTCGATTTGACGCACCATCCGGCCATGGCCATCCCCTGCGGCCTGTCCGACGGGCTTCCGGTTTCGATGATGCTGGTCGGTCGCCATTTCGACGAATCGACCATCTACAAGGCCGCTTATGCCTTCGAACAGAGCGGCGATTGGAAAGGGATGTAGCGCCGCTTCATCCGAACGGATCATGAAACCGGAAGGCGGAACCGTCCCGCCTTCCGGTCTGGCGTCTCAGCCATCTCACTCGGCGGCTGCCTTCACCCGTCTCTCCGCAGGCTTCTTGCGCCAGGAGCGCTCGCTCAGCCTCTGCATGACCAGATAGAAGACGGGTGTGAACAGCAAGGACATGATCGTTGCAGCGATCATGCCGCCGACCACGGCATAGCCGACGGCTTGACGGCTGGCCGCACCCGCGCCCACCGCAAGCAGCAGCGGCATGAAGCCGGCGATGGAGGAGATGGCCGTCATCAGGATCGGGCGGAAGCGCCGCCGGGCCGCCTCGGCCGCAGCCTCCATGATGTCCCGGCCGCCTTCGCGCTCCTGCCGGGCGAACTCGACGATCAGGATGGCGTTCTTGCTGGCGAGGCCGATCAGGAGAACGATCCCGATCTGCGTATAGACATTGTTGTCCGATCCGCCGAGCAGCAAGGCGACCACGGTCCCGAGAATCGCCAGCGGCACCACCAGAATAACCGCAGCCGGGCTGGTCCAGCTCTCGTACTGCGCCGCCAGAACAAGGAACACCAGCAGGATCGCCAGCCCGAAGATGGCGATGGCCTCGCCGCCGACCTGCCGTTCCTGATAGGAGACACCGGTCCATTCGTATCCCATAGATATGGGAAGCTTGGCATCCGCCATCTCTTCCATCAGAAGCAGCGCCTGACCCGAGCTGAACCCGGGAGCTGCCTGACCGGTGATGGAGGCCGTGGGATAGAGGTTGTAGCGCAGGATCGTCTGCGGACCCGTAATGTAGTCCACGTCGACCAATGCCCCGACCGGCACCATGTCGCCGCTGGCGTTGCGGACCTCGAGCTGGCGAATGTCCTCCGGTGTCAGGCGGAACTGGTGATCGGCCTGCAGCTTGACCTGCCAGGTTCGACCGAAACGGTTGAAGTCGTTGACATAGGCGGAACCGAGATAGGCCTGCAGCGTCCCGAAAATCTCGTCGAGGGACACGCCGAGCTTCTTGGCCTGCGTGCGGTCCACCTCCGCAAAGAGCTGCGGGACCGCCGCGCGAAATGTCGTATTGAGATTGGTGAGGCCGGACTGGGCGTTACCATCGGCAATCAGTTCCTGAGCCATGGCGCCCAGTTCGGTCAAGCTCACGTTGCCGCGCGCCTGCAACTGCATCTGGAAACCGCCGGACACGCCGAGGCCGTTGATGGCCGGCGGCGGAAAGCCGAAGACCACCGCCTCCTGAATACCGAAGAGGCGCGACTGCAGCCCGGCAAGAATCGCGTCCGCGCTCAAGGCCGGGGCCGTACGCTCTTCCCAGGGAGTCAGGACCACGAAAACGACGGCAGAGTTGGAAGCCGCGGTACCGTCGATCAGGGAAAACCCACCGAGCGACACCCAGGTCTCGACACCGTCCGTGCCTTCGACGATGTCGTCGATTTGCCTGAGCACCTGATTGGTCCGGCCGAGCGAGGCACTGTCCGGCAGTTGCACATTGACCATCAGGTAGCCCTGGTCTTCCTGAGGCAGGAACCCGGTCGGCACACGTCCGAACTGCCAGCCGGTGAACAGTAGCAGGCCGACGAACAGCAGCATGGCCAGGAACGATCGGCGCAGCAGCGACTGCGCGACTCCAGCGTAGCCCGAGCCGGCGACGGCGAAGACCCTGTCGAAACCGCGAAAGAAAGCGTTCTTCCGCTCCGGCTGCGGCCGCAGCAGCAATGCCGAAAGGGCCGGGCTCAGGGTCAGGGCGTTCAGGGTGCTGAAGACCGTCGCAGCCGCAATGGTCAGGGCGAACTGCCGGTACATCTCGCCGGTAATGCCCGGCAGAAAGGCGGCCGGGATGAAAACCGCCATCAGGACCAGACTGGTCGCGACGACCGGGCCGGAGACCTCGGACATCGCCTTGATCGCGGCTTCCTTGGAATTGAGTCCCTTTTCGATGTTGGAGGCCGTGGCCTCGACGATGACGATGGAGTCATCGACCACCACGCCGATTGCCAGAACCAAGCCGAACAGAGTCAGCATGTTCAGCGAAAAGCCCAAGCTCGCCATGACGGCAAAGGTACCGATCAGGGCGACGGGAATCGTCACAGCCGGAACCAAGGTCGCACGCCAGTCCTGAAGGAAGATGAACAGGACCAGGAAGACCAGCGCGCCGGCCTGGAACAACGTCATCACGACGCCGTCGATCGAGGCCTGCACGAACAGGGTCGTGTCGTAGGGAATGGCGTAGTCGACGCCCTGGGGGAAGAGCGTCGCCATCTCCTCCATGGCGGCCCGGACGTCCGTCGCCACCTGGAGAGCGTTAGCGCCGGGAAGTTGATATATCAGAACGCTGGCGGAGTTTGCGCCCTCCAGAGTGGACGTGAGGTTGTAGTTCTGGCCGCCGAGCTCGACCCGCGCAACATCCCGCAAGCGTACGATGCGACCGTCGGCGGACGTCTTGACGATGATGTCCTCGAACTGCTCGACTTCGCTGAGACGCCCGAGCACGTTGACCGAAAGCTGCAGGCCCTGGGTTTCCGGTGCCGGAGGCTGGCCGATCTGACCGGCAGCGACCTGAACGTTCTGTTCGCGGACGGCGGTCAGGACCTCTTGAGTGGTGATCTGCCGCGACCTCAACTGTTGCGGGTCGAGCCAAATCCGCATGCTGTAGTCGCTGCTTGGGAAGACCGACACCTCGCCCACGCCCTCGACCCGGCTCAAGCGGTCGCGGAGCTGCAGCGTGGCAAAGTTGCTCAGGAACAGTTCGTCGTAGCGCCCGTCCGGAGAGGAGAGCGAGACGATCATGACGATATTGGTCGACTGCTTCTTGGTACTGACGCCCTGTCGGACCACCTCTTCAGGCAGGCTTGGCTCGGCAAGCGCGACGCGGTTCTGAACAAGGATCTGCGCGAGATCGAGATCCGTCCCGACCTCGAAACTCACGGTCAGACTGTAGGAGCCGTCGCTGGCACTGGTCGAGGACATGTAGATCATGCCTTCGACGCCGTTGACCTCCTGTTCGATCGGCGCGGCGACGGTCTGCGAAATCACCTCCGCGTTGGCCCCGGGATAGACCGCACTGACCTGGACCGTCGGCGGCGTGATCTCGGGATACTGGGCGATCGGCAGGCCAAGCAGAGTCACCAACCCTGCAATGACGATGACGATCGAGATGACGCTCGAGAAGATCGGCCGTTCGATGAAGAACTTCGAGGACATCTCTTTGGCTGCCGGTCAGTCGGTGGCCGCGGCGGGAGGGCTTTCGGCCTCTCCGCCGCTCTGGCCACCCTCGGCCGTCTGACCGGCAGCGGCTCCCGAGCTACCCGGTCCGGCCGTCCCTGAAGCCGCATCCGATAAGATCTGCAGCGACGCCATATCGATCTCCTGTGCCTGCACGGTGATCCCCTCGCGCGCACGCTGGACACCCGTAACGACGATACGATCTCCGGCCTCGATGCCACGCTCGACGACCCGCAGGCCGTTGACCAGCGAGCCAAGCTGCACGTTGCGTTTCTCGACGACATCCTGATCGTTGACGACCAGAAGGTAGCGGCCGCTCTGATCGAAACCGACCGCATTCTCGCTCACCAACGGCATGTCGGGGCGCTCCGCGATCGGCGCACGCACTCTGGTGAAGAGGCCGGGGAGCAGCGCGGGCTGCGGGCCCGGATTCCTCAGTATGCCGCGAACCAGGAGCGTGCCTGTATCGGGATCGACCTGGGAATCGGTGAAGTCGGTGATACCGCTGTGAGGATAGCCTTCGTCTGTCGTCAAGCCGATCTCAATCGGCACGGAGGCCCTGTTTCTGGCTTCGCCGCCGTTTCCGCTGTCGCCGCGACTCCGTTCGATGGCACGCAGCAGGTCACGCTCGTTGACCTCGAAGTAGACATAGATAGGATCGTAGGCCGTGATATCGGTCAGGATCGTCGCAGTTCCCTGTCCTACGAGATTACCGATATCAACCATGTTGCGGCCGACACGTCCGGAGATCGGAGCCGTGACCTGCGTGTAGCTGAGATCGATCCGCGCCTGTGTCAGGTTCGCTTCGCGCACCATCGTCTCGGCTTGTGCCGAGAGGAAATCCGCTTCCGCTTCGTCCAAACTGGCTTGCGAGATGTTGCCGCGCTGGATCAGCGTGCGGGCACGACCGAGCGTCTTCTCCGCTTCGGTCACGCGCGCTTGCGCCCGTGCCAGCTCGGCCTCCGCAGCCTGTACGGAGGCCTCGTACTCGAGCGGGTCGATGGTGAACAGCAGGTCGCCTTCCTCGACCTCCGTTCCAACCTCGAAGTGAATGCTCCGCAGGACGCCGGGAACGCGCGCCGGAACCTCGACACGCGCATAGGCCGCCGTCGTCCCGGTAAAATGAAGATACTCCGTCACGTCCTGGATCAACGGCTGCGCTACCGTCACGCTCGGCGGCGGCGGCGGCGCATAGGTGTTCTGCTCCTCGCAGGCGACCAACAACGCGGTCAGGCCCAATACAGCGCACACAAACACACGACGATCGGACACACCAAAGGGCATCGCTACCTCCCTCGTCCAGATCCAGGCACCGGACTTCGCGCCCAAAGAAAACTACCCGATCATGTGCCGACAGGCGACGGTATTCGCCCTCGAGACGCTGTATGGCTCCGCCGCGACTCCAGCTATCTGATTTCCCAAAATCCAGCGCCGGGCGACTGAGACAACCGGAGCGGCGGGATTCGGAATAATGTCACAAGAATAACCTTGATTATTGTATGTATACAAATTACCGTTCTGCTCGCCACACGCTTGCGCAAAATCAACATCTTCTACTTTTAGGAAGGCAGGATAGTTATAAGTTTCCAGTGATGCAAGAAGCTCTCGTTTTGCAATGAATACTGAATACTAGAGAAATAGAGACGAGGTCCAGCGCCAATAAAAAGACAGACAAGAATGACCTGACGCTTTCCATCAGCCTCAAGGTCAAGCAATCCGGTAAAGCCAGCGCCTGAGACGCAAGAGGGTCAAAGGGTCGGACGATGAAATTCAAGTTTCCCAGCGCCTACACGATTCTCTTTGGGCTGATTATCGCCGTGGCCGTCGCGACCTGGTTCGTGCCCGCCGGTGAGTACAGCCGCGAAATGAACGAAGCTTTGGGTCGCGAGGTTCCGGTTCCCGGCACCTATCAGCGGGTCGAGCCCAACCCGCAAGGCTTCTTCGACGTGGTGATGGCGCCGATCGCCGGCTTCTTCGACCCCGTCAGCTACGAAGCTCGTGCCATCGACGTGGCTCTGTTCGTTCTGATTATCGGCGGCTTCCTGGGCATCGTTACCAAGACAGGTGCCATCGACGCCGGGATCGGCCAAGCCATGCGCGCGCTGCGAGGGCGCGAAAAGTGGATGATTCCGATCCTCATGGCGCTCTTCGCCGCCGGCGGAACAGTCTACGGGATGGCCGAGGAGACCTTGGCCTTCTACACGCTGATCATCCCGGTGATGATCGCCGCGCGCTACGACGCCGCGACGGGGGTCGCCATCATCATGCTGGGCGCGGGCGTGGGCACCCTCGGCTCGACGATCAACCCTTTCGCCACGGTCATCGCGTCCAATGCCGCCGAAGTGCCCTTTACCGACGGCATCATCCTGCGCTTCGCGATTCTCTTCCTCTGCTGGCTCGCCTGCGTTCTCTACGTCATGCGCTATGCCGAACGGGTCCGGGCAAACCCCGACCACTCCATCGTTGCAGACCGGCGGGAGGCCAACGAAGCACACTTCCTGAAGGGCCGTGCCCCGTCCGGCGATGCCGAAGCGCTCATGCTCACGCCGACGCGCAAAATCATCCTGACGATCTTCGCCGCCACCTTCGGTGTCATGATCTGGGGTGTCTCGATGGGGGGCTGGTGGATGGCCGAAATGTCGGCCCTTTTCCTGGTTTCCGCCATCGTGGTCGGCGTGATCGGGCGCATGAGCGAGGAAGACTTCACCAACACCTTCGTCGATGGCGCGCGCGACCTGCTCGGCGTCGCGCTGGTCATCGGGATCGCGCGGGGTATCGTCGTGGTGATGGACGCCGGCAACATCACGGACACGATCCTGTTCTGGGCCGAAAACGCGGTCAGCGGCCTGTCCGAAATCGGCTTCATCAACACCATGTTCGGGCTACAGGCCGTCCTGTCTTTCCTGGTGCCGTCCTCGTCCGGTCTGGCTGTCTTGACCATGCCGATTATGGCGCCGCTCGGCGATTTCGCCGGTGTGTCGCGAGACCTGGTGGTGACCGCCTATCAGTCCGCCAGCGGTCTGGTGAATCTGATCAATCCCACTTTCGCGGTGGTGATGGGCGGTCTGGCGCTTGGCCGTGTCCCCTACGAACGATGGCTGGCCTTCATGTGGCCGTTGCTCCTGATTCTGAGCGTTATCATCGCGGCGGCGCTCAGCGTCGGAACCTTCCTCGGATAGTGCACCTGGTTTGGACGGGCAGGGCGTAGGAAAGCCTAGCTCTCTGGAAGAAGAGTGAGTGCCTATTGGGACAGTCGAACGCATCGGCTTCAAGAATGCCCGGTCGGGCTCATACCCGGCCGCGCCCGAAGCGTCTCCCAAGGCCTGGTTGACATCGGACAAACAGGTCCGCGGCAGGAGCGTCGCGACCGCCGCCGGAGGATCGAGATGACCGCTTACGGAGTTCATTCGGAGATCGGCAAGCTCCGCAAGGTAATCGTCCACCGTCCAGGGCTCGCCATCGCACGGCTGACGCCTTCGAACTGCCAGGACCTGCTGTTCGACGACGTGCTCTGGGTGAAACGCGCCCGCCAGGAACATCTGGCCTTCGTCGACGAGATGCGTAGCCGAGGCATCGAAGTCTTCCACGTCCGTGAACTGCTTGAGGAGACACTGCAGGATCTGACGGCGCGCAAGTGGCTGCTCGATCTCCGGATTTCCCCGAATACCGTCGGCGTCGGCATGGCGGAAGACCTGCACGCCTGCCTCATGGAGATGGAAGCCTACAAGCTCTCGGTTCATCTGATCGGCGGTATCAGCCGGGCGGAGCTGCCGTTCGAGCCCAAGGGTATGCTGGGACGGTTGCTGGAGCCGCAAGAGTTCGTCCTGGCACCGCTGCCTAATCAGCTCTTTACCCGGGATCCTTCCGCCTGGATCTATGGCGGAGTCACGCTCCACCCCATGTTTTGGCCGGCACGTCGTCAGGAGACGCTGAACATGGCGGCCATCTACAAGTACCACCCGATGTTCAAGGACGACGACTTCGAGTTCTGGTGGGGCGACGACGTCGAGAACGATCACGGCCAGGCTCACGTCGAAGGCGGCGATATCCAACCCCTCGGCAAAGGCGTCGTGCTGATCGGCATGGGGGAACGCACGACTCCCCAGGCGGTCGGACAAATCGCCCGACGGCTCTTCGCCAAGGAAGGCGCTGAACACATCATCGCAGCCGCCATGCCGAAGGAACGGGCGGCCATGCATCTGGATACCGTCTTCACCTTCTGCGACCGGGACCTGGTGAACATCTATCCCGAGGTCGTGAACGCCATCCGATCCTTCTCTCTGAGACCGGGCAAAACCGAAAGCGAGCTCTCGGTGGTGGAAGAGGGCAAGGGCTTCCCGACTGTCGTTGCAGAAGCACTTGGGCTGAAGTCGTTGCGCGAGGTGCATACCGGCGGCGACGCCTACGAAGCCGAGCGGGAACAGTGGGACGACGGCAACAACGTGGTGGCGCTGGAGCCCGGCGTCGTCATGGCCTACGACCGAAATACCTATACCAACACGCTGCTGCGCAAGGCCGGGGTGGAGGTTGTCACCATCGCCGGCAGCGAGCTGGGCCGCGGCCGCGGAGGCGGGCACTGCATGACCTGCCCGATCCTGCGAGATCCGGTCGACCACTGACCTGCGGCCGAACGCAGACGCCATGCCGATAGAGGAGACGACCTCATGGCTTTCAACCTGAAGGGACGTAGCTTTCTCAAGGTTTTGGATTTCAACCAGCGGGAAATGCGGTTTCTGCTGGATCTGTCGCGCGACTTGAAGCGCGCCAAGTACACCGGCACCGAGCAGCAGCACCTCAAAGGCAAGAACATCTGTCTAATCTTCGAGAAGAGCTCGACCCGAACCATGTGCGCCTTCGAGGTGGCAGCCATGGACCAGGGCGCCGGCGTCACCTACCTCGGCCCTTCCGGCTCGCAGATCGGTCACAAGGAGTCCATGAAGGACACCGCCCGTGTGCTGGGCCGCATGTACGACGCGATCGAGTACCGCGGTTTCGGTCAGGAGGTGGTGGAAGAGCTTGCCGACTACGCCGGAGTGCCGGTGTTCAACGGCCTGACGGATGAGTTTCACCCGACCCAGATGCTCGCCGACCTCCTGACCATGCGGGAGCACAGCGACAAGCCGCTGCACGATGTCTCCTACGCTTTCGTCGGCGACGCCCGCAGCAACATGGGGCATTCGCTGATGATCGCGGGCTGTCTGATGGGCATGGACGTTCGCATCGCAGCCCCGAAGGCAAACTGGCCGGGCGACGACTATCTCAAGCCGGCAAGAGACCTGGCGGAGACCTACGGCGCGCGCCTGACCTTGACCGAAGACCCCCAAGAGGCGGTTGAGGGCTGTGACTTCATCCATACCGACGTCTGGGTTTCCATGGGCGAGCCGCCCGAAGTCTGGGCGGAGCGGATCAAGCTGCTGACGCCCTACCGGGTGGACAGCGCGCTGATGGCCGCGACCGGCCTGGCTTCGACAAAGTTCATGCACTGCCTGCCGGCCTTTCACAACCGCGAGACCAAGGTCGGTGAAGAGATGTTCCAGAAGTTCGGCGTCACGGAGATGGAAGTGACGGAAGAGGTTTTCGAGTCGCCGGCAGGCGTCCAGTTCGAACAGGCCGAGAACCGCATGCACACCATCAAGGCCGTCCTCGTGGCGACGATCGGGAGCTAGCCCATGCGTGTCGTCGTCGCCCTTGGCGGCAATGCCTTGCTTCGCCGCGGGCAAGCGCTGACGGCGGAGAATCAGCGCGAGAACGTGCGGGTTGCGGCCGAAGCGCTGGCTCCGATCGCGGAAGAGCATCAACTCGTGATTTCCCATGGCAACGGGCCGCAGGTCGGCCTGCTCGCCTTGCAGGGCGCCGCCTACAAGCCCGAAGAAATCTACCCTCTCGACGTTCTGGGCGCCGAGACCGAGGGAATGATCGGCTACATGATCGAGCAGGAGATGGGCAACCTGCTGCCCGTCGAAACGCCCTTCGCCACCATCCTGACGATGATCGAGGTCGACCCGGCAGACCCGGCCTTCGAGACTCCGACGAAGTTCATCGGCCCTGTCTACGAAGAGGCCGAGGCGCATCGGCTGGCCAGGGAGAAGAACTGGTCGATCAGGCCGGACGGCGACAAGTGGCGCCGGGTGGTGCCCTCGCCGCTCCCCAAGAGAATCTTCGAGATCCGACCGATCACCTGGCTTCTGGAACGCAACAGCATTGTCATCTGTGCCGGCGGCGGCGGTATCCCGACGGTCTACGACACCGAGCGCAAACTCCGTGGCGTGGAAGCGGTGATCGACAAGGATTTCGCCAGCGAACTCCTCGCGCGCGACCTGAACGCCGATCTCTTCATCATGGCGACCGACACAGATGCCGTTTACGTCGGCTGGGGGACGCCGGAAGCAAGAGCGATCAAACGGATCTCGCCGGAGGTCGCTCGCAGCTATGACTTTCCTGCCGGCTCCATGGGGCCGAAGGTGGAAGCGGCCTGCCAGTTTGCCGAGCGGACGGGCAAGGCGGCGGCGATCGGCGCGTTGAGCGACCTGCGGAACATCGTCGAGGGCACCGCAGGGACGACAGTCACAAAGGATACGAAGGAGACCATCTGGCGGCAGGGCTGACGGACGGGCAGAGCGACCGGGCGAGGGGCTTCGATCGGGCGCGACCGTCCCAGACATCCTGGGAGAAACAGGAACGATGATCACGATCCCATCTGGCCGCTCGGCTCCGCTTTCCGCAGCGGTGGCCCTGGCCTTGGCGGTGTCCGCAGCCCCGGCCGACGCCCAGACCGCCACCGACGAACGCGTCAACGCCCTGGAGCAGCAGCTCAACCAGGTTCTGCAGCAACTCCAGGCCATTCAGCGCGAACTGGAGGAGACGCGCGCCGAAGCGCGGAGAGCGCAAGACACGGCTCAGGAGGCTCAGGAAGAGGCCGAGGGAGTCCGGCAGCTGCAAGGCGCAGTCGCCCAGGGACGCGCCGAAGGCGATCCTCTGGTGACCTCCGGCGAGCCGCGCGTCAAGCTCAGCATCTCAGGGCAAATCAACCGGGCCGTCAATCTGGCCAACGACGGTGAAGGCACCGATGCCTTCTTCGTCGACAACGACACCTCGAACTCCCGCGTCCGCTTCGAAGGCACAGGCGACCTGGGGGACGGCACGACCCTGGGCACACGCATCGAGCTGGCCGTATCCCCGAACAACTCCTTCGACGTCAGTCAGGACAACGAGGAATCGGGCGACTTCTTCGACCAGCGCAAGGTGGAGGTCTTCGCGCGCAACGACAGCTTCGGCCGGCTGTCCTTCGGCAAGGGCAACATGGCCTCCGAAGACACGGCCGAGTACGATCTCTCGCTGGTCGCCGGACCGATCATGTATTCGGGCGTGTCCGACATCGTGGGCGGTTTGCAGTTCACCGACGGCAGCGACCTCACGGGGATCACCTTGGGCGACGCCTTCTTCAACTTCGACGGCAACGGCCGCCGCGACCGCGTGCTCTACGATTCGCCGGTGTTCGGCCCGGGGCTGCAGGTCTCGGGCGCGGCCGCGGCCGGAGACCGCTACGATCTGGCCGTTACCTGGGGCGGCGACTACGGGGATTGGACCGGCGTGCAGATCGGCGATTTTCTGACCCTGGGCGCTCTCGCCATTTCCGATACCAACGCGGACGATGTCGACTTCCGGCTCAGCAGCTCCGGGTCGATCCTGCATGTGCCCACCGGCTTGAGCCTGACGCTTTCGGCCGGCATGGACCAGAGGGACGACGACGAGAACCCCTACAACCTCTACGGCAAGGTGGCCTGGGACACGCAGTTCTTCGACTTCGGGCCCACCGGCTTCGGTGTGGATCTCACCCGTGGGAACAACGTCTGCGCCCAGTGCGACGAGGGCTATTCCGCCGGCATTGCCGCCGTTCAACTCGTCGAGGACTGGGGGTTGGAGTTCTACTCCCAGTACCGCTGGTTCACGCTCGATACGGAGGCGGGCGCGCCGGGGACCGACGACCTGCATGTCTTCACCCTTGGCAGCCGGGCGAAGTTCTGATGGGCCGCCCGGCACGCGCCGCAACGGCTTTGCTGATCGGGCTCGCGCTCGCCGGCTGCGGCGGCGTCGAGATGAAGCCAGGCGATCAGGTTCGGAACTATCGGGAAATTCGCCCGGGCCCGGGGGTTCTGACCGGCCGCGACGGTGAATTCGTTATCCTGAGAGTCGAAAAGGAGGAGTCGCACGACGATCGCGCCGTGCAGGAAGGGCGTCCCGATCCGGACCCGAGCGACTGAAGCCGTTCCATCGGCAAGCCGGGCCGGATAGCAAGAACTGTAACAGTTTGACCAGTGGCACCCTCCTGTCGGATGGAGTAGAGCTTGGGTTGTTCGACCGGAGGGTAGACGATGGTTCTCGATCTGGTGCGGTACTCCCGCATCCTGGAGATCGTCGGTGATATTCTAAAGGTACGTGTCCCCGAAGCCGATGCCGGAAGCGGCAAGGGTGCCGCGGTGCGTTTCGGCGATCTCGCGGTCCTGGAGCAGACCGAGGGAGCGAAGTCGCTCGCCCAGGTCATTGCCATCGATCGCGATGTGGTCTCGCTGCAGGTCTTCACCGGGACGAAAGGAGTTTCCACCAACTCAACGGTGACCTTTCTGGGTCATCCGATGCAGGTCACCTATTCCTCCAACATTCTGGGCCGCGTGTTCGACGGCACAGGAAACCCGATCGACGGCGGGCCGGATCTCGCCATGGACGCCAAGGTCGAGATCGCCGGACCTTCGGTAAATCCCTGCGAGCGCATCGTTCCGCAGCGTATGATCCGAACCGACGTACCGATGATCGACGTCTTCAACTGCCTGGTGGAAAGCCAGAAGATCCCGATCTTCTCCGTGTCGGGAGAACCCTTCAATCCCTTCCTGGCACGCATCGGGATTCAGGCAGATGCGGACATCGTGGTGTTCGGTGGGCTTGGGCTGATCTTCGACGACTACTACACCTTCCGAAAGACCTTCGAGGATGCCGGCGTCTTCTCGCGCACGGTGATGTTCGTGAATCAGGCGTCGGACCCCATCGTCGAGCGGCTGCTGGTGCCCGACATGGCTCTGGCGGTGGCAGAACGCTTCGCGGTGGAAGAAGGCAAGCGGGTCCTGGTGCTGCTCACCGACATGACGGCCTATGCCGACGCCTTGAAGGAGGTGGGTATCTCCATGGAGCGGGTGCCTTCGAACCGCGGCTACATGGGTGACCTCTACTCTCAACTCGCGCGGCGCTACGAAAAGGCCTGCGACTATGCCAAAGGCGGGTCGGTGACGATCCTGACGGTGACCACGATGCCGGGCGACGACGTCACCCATCCGGTACCGGACAACACCGGCTACATCACCGAAGGGCAGTTCTATCTGCACGACGGGGTGCTCGACCCCTTCGGCTCGCTCTCGCGGCTAAAGCAGAACGTGATCGGCAAGGTGACGCGCGAAGACCACAGTCAGATCATGAATACCATGATCCGCTTCTACTCGGGCGCGCGCGACGCCGAGCAGAAGCAGGCCATGGCCTTCGACCTGTCGGACTTTGACCGCAAACTGCTGAAGTTCGGCGCGCTCTTCCGAGAGCGCTTTATGGACATCGAGGTTTCCTTGCCTTTGGAGGAGGCCTTGGACCTCTGCTGGGCGACCCTGGCGGTCTGCTTTCGGCCGGAGGAACTGCTGATGAAACAGGAACTGGTCGACAAGTACTTCCCGAAGGATGCGCCGCCCGCAAGCCAGCAGGCCCCCCCACCGCAAAGTGACGTGGAGCACCATGGCGAGACTGCAGCTCAATAAGTCCTCGCTGGCCCGTGAAGGGCGAAACCTGCGGACCTACGAGCGCTTCCTGCCGTCTCTCGACCTTAAGCGCCAGCAGTTAATGGCGGAGCGGGCGAAGGCGGCCCGAACGCTGGCCGGCACCGACCGGGAGATCGAAAGCCTTAGACGGCAGGTCGGCAACCGGCTCCCCATGCTGGCAAACCTGAACGTCGACCTTAGCGATCTGACCCGCGTAACGGCTGTGGTCGTGGGAAGCGAGAACTTGGTAGGCACGCAGCTGCCCGTGCTGGAGCGAGTCGAGGTCGCCATCGGAGCTTATGCGCCGATGACCAAACCCCACTGGGTCGACGATACCGCAGCTCTGTTGCAGAGCATGCTGGAGCTGCGCATTCGGCGGCAAGTCGAGGCCCAGCGGCTCCTCCTGCTCGAAGCGGCGGTCAAGACCATCACCCAGCGAGTCAATCTCTTCGACAAGGTGCTGATCCCGAAGACCCGCGCGAACATCAAGAAGATCAAGATCTATCTCTCCGACGAGGACATGGCGGCGGTCGTTCGCTCGAAGATCGCCAAGAACAAGCATGCGACGGCGAGGTCGGTGTGAGCATTGCCCCTCTGAAGAAAGTGAGCCTCTGCGGTCTGCTGAAAGACAAGGCACAGGTCCTGGAGGCTCTGCAGAGCCTCGGCTGCATGCATCTTGTGCCGTTACGCCCGCCGCCGCCGGAAGTCGAGAAAGTGGCTTCGCCGCGCGCAGAGGCCGCCTACAAGGCTCTGCGCTTCCTGACCGATGTGCCGCAGAAGCGTCGGCAGGTGGTTCGCGACCAGGATTTCGATGTCGACCAACTCGCGGAAGAGGCCCTCGAACTCAAGCAGACGCTCCGCCTGGCGACCGATCGCCGCGACTTCCTGATGCACCGGATCGCGGCCGTATCGCCCTGGGGCGACTTGAACTTCCCGCCGCACGAAGCCTTGGCCGGCCACCGGCTGTGGTTCTATGTCCTGCCGCTCGCGGATCTCGGCGCCCTGAGCGCCATCGACCTGCCCTGGCAGATCGTGCATCGAGATCATCGTGTCGCTTATCTGGTCGTGATCTCCCCCGACGAGCCGGCGCGCGACTTGCTGCCGGTTTCGCGCACCCACACCGGCGCCCTGCCGGTGGCGGAGCTGCGCGCCCAGTTGGAGGACGTGGAGGTCGAGATCGAAGATCTGGCCGCCCAGCGCCAGGCTCTCACCCGCTACATCTATCTCTTGAGCGCCAACCTGGCCGAGGCGGAGAACAGGGCCTCACTGACCCATGCCGAACAGCAGACCCGCGACGACGACGCCATCGTAGCGGTTCAGGGTTGGGTCCCGGTGGAGGCCGTCGAAGCGGTCGAGGCCTATGCCAAAGACGCCAAGCTCGCGTGCCTCGTGGAAGAACCCGGTCCCGGCGACACGCCCCCGACCCTGATCGAACAGTCCGAAGACATGGGCGCCGGCGTGGATCTCGCCCTCTTCTACCAGGTGCCCAGCTACCGCTCCTGGGATCCTACGCTGCTGCTGTTCGGGTCCTTCTCCGTCTTCTTCGCCATGATCCTGGCCGACGCCGGCTACGGACTTCTACTGCTGAGCGGTCTCATTGCGTTCTGGCGAAGACTTGGCCGGAGCGAGAAGGGGCGCGCCTACCGGTTGCTTGCCCTGTCTCTCTGCAGCTGCACCATTGCCTACGGTGCCGTCGTCGGCAGCTACTTCGGCGTGACACCGCCCCCGGAATCCGTGCTGGGCAAACTACACGTCATGAACCTGGACGACTTCGACACCATGATGAAGCTGTCCATCTGCATCGGCGTCTTTCACATCGTCCTCGCCAACGCCATCGCCGCCTATCTCAACAGGATGCGCCTGGTCGCGCTGGCGAAGCTCGGCTGGATTGCGGTCCTCTGCGGCGGCCTGCTGCTTTGGCTGGCTCCGCCCGAAAGCGGCTTGGCGTCACTCAGCCACGCCCTGCTGGCCGTCGGCCTGGCAGCCGTATTCCTGTTCTCCAGCGAACGCCCCGCCAGAACGGCCAAAGATCATGTCCTGCGCCTCTTCGACGGCCTCAAGGGCCTGACGGGCGCGATGGGAGCGTTCGGCGACGTCCTGAGCTATATGCGCCTCTTCGCCTTGGGCCTCGCAAGCGCATCCCTGGCCATTACCTTCAACGACCTCGCACGCGGGGTCTACGAAGCGCTGCCTGGAATCGGTCTGCTCTTCGCCATCCTCCTACTCGCCGTGGGCCATGCACTCAACCTGGCCTTGGCACTTATGAGCGGAGTGGTCCATGGCCTGCGGCTGAACTTCATCGAGTTCTACAAATGGGGGCTGCCGGAGGAAGGAAAGCCCTTCCGACGCTTTGCCCGAAAGGAGGTGCAACCGTGAACGAACTGGTCATCGCCCTCGGCTGGGTCGGTATCTTCGCGCCGATGGCAATCGGCGCCGTTGCCAGCGCGATCGGCTGTGGCATCGCCGGGCAAGCTGGTATCGGCGCGATCCTGGAAACGGAAGGGGGCTATGGCCGCTACATCGGCATCTCCGCCTTCCCCTCGACCTTCGTGATCTACGGCATCGTCGTGATGTTCACCCTGGACCGCGAGGTGACGCCGGAGAATGCCGGCGGGCTGTTCGGGGTCGGTCTGTTCGCCGGGATCGCGCTGCTCTACTGCGGTATCTGGCAAGGTCGGGCCTGCGCTTCCGCGATCAATGCGGCCAAGGAGAAGCCGGAGATTTTCGGCCTGTCGCTGGCGCCAGCCGCGATCATCGAGGGCTTCGGCGTCTTCGCCTTCGTCTTTGCGCTGGTGATCAGCGCCGGCATTCCGGGAGCGGTCTGATGGCACGAGGGGCAGCAGAAGATCGGCCCTCGTCCAGCGGTGTCGACGAGCTCATCGCCAAGCTGCGCGAGGAGGGCGTTGCCGCCGGCCGCGCCGAGGCAGAGCGGATCGTTGCCGACGCCCGCGCCGAAGCGGCGCAGATTCTCGACAAGGCCAGTGGCGAAGCGCGCAGCCGCCTGGAAACGGCTCGCCGGGAAGCGGACGCCTATCGCGCCGCGGGCGAGGAGGCGCTGAAGACCGCCGTACGCGACACCGTGCTCACCATGAAGGCGGACCTGATGGAGCGCTTCAGCACCGATGTGAAGCGCCTGGTCTCGCAACAGATCGGCGATCCGGAGATCCTGCAGAAGATGGTGCTCGAGATCGCCGGCCGCGCCCGCGACCGCGCCGATATCGAGGACGACGACGCGCTGGAGGTGGTTCTGCCGGAAGCTGTCATAGGTCTGGAGGACCTGCGCAACAACCCGGAGGAGTTGGGCCAGGGACGCCTGACCAAGCTCGTTCTCGGCCTCACGGGCGAGATGCTGCGCAAGGGCGTCACCTTCTCAGCGTCGGAAGACGCGGCCGCAGGCATCCGGGTCAAGGTGGAGGACAAGAGCGTTACCCTCGATCTGACCGACGAGGCCGTAGCGGCTCTTTTGCTTCAACACCTGCAGCCACGGTTCCGCGCCGTGCTGGAAGGCATCGTGAAGTAGGTCGGCTGAGAGCGATGAGCAGCGACGACGCCTATGTGATGCTGATCTCCAGCCTGCCGAAACCCGAGGCGCTGTTTCTCGCAAAGCAACCGCCCTTGTCTCGATTGAAACTTGATGCCCGTCTGCGCGTGCTGGCACCGGAAGACGCGACCACCCTAAAGCTGGTCGAAAACGTCTTGGACTGGCGCCGTCTGCCCATGGGGCTGTCGGACCGCGAAGTGATCGACCGCGGCCGTGCCGTCTTGTCGCGAATCGAGAATGAGACCCTCCAGACAATCGTGCGCGAGCGGCTGGAGATACGGACCTGCGTCGCGGCCCTGCGACGCCGTGCCCGCGGCGAAGGCTCTCCGCCGCTCGACCGACCCTGGGGCTTCGGGCGCTGGGTCGGCCAGATCGCCCGCAACTGGACGGATCCGAGCTTCGGACTGGACGGCGTCTTCCCCTGGCTGCGCGAAGCCAATCGCCTGATGGCCGAAAACGACAGCGTCGCTCTGGAGCGCCTGTTGCTGGAGCAGTCCTATCTGCGGCTGCAGCGTCTGGCCGGCGAGCACAGCTTCAGTTTCGAGGCGGTCGTGATCTACGTCCTCAAGTGGAGCATTGTCGACCGTTGGGCCCGCTACAACGCCGAAGTCGCAGTCCGACGATTCGACGATCTGACGGAAGCTGGTCTCGCGGACTATGCCACCCTGTCCTTTGAAGGAGGCGCCTGATGGCGGAGAAACCGAAAAGCGCCCGCGCCACAGGCAGCACCGCCAAACAGCAGCCGGAGAGCGAACGGCGCCCCAGCGCCCGGATCGTGGCGGTGCAGGACGACCTCGTCGAGATCGAGGCGACCGAGAGCGGCGATGGCCAGCCGGGTCACCTGGTCAAGAACGAGGTGATCTACATCTGTCCCAGCGTTCCGAACGAACGCGGGGAACAGGAGCGTTTGAAGGCAGAAGTCTTGCGTGTGCGTGGCGTAACCGCCGATGCACAGGTCTACGAAAGCACCCAGGGCGTGGCGGTCGGCGACGCTGTGGAACAGAGCGGGGATATGCTGTCGGTGGAACTCGGACCCGGTCTGCTGGGTCAGGTTTACGACGGGCTGCAGGCTCCGCTGCCGAAGGTCGCATCACACTATGGAATCTTTCTGCCGCGCGGCGCCGCGGTTCCGGCTCTGGACAGGCAGCAGAAGTGGTCTTTCGCAGCGAAAGTCCAAAGCGGCGCCGAGGTGGTGGCCGGCGATACCCTTGGCACGGTGCAGGAAGGGCGCTTCACGCACAAGATCATGGTGCCGTTCGGCTGGCCCGGCACCTATCGCGTCTCCTGGATTCAGGAAGGCAACTTCCAGGTCCATCAGTCCGTCGCTCGCCTGGAAGACAAGGGCGGTCGCGAACGCAGCGTCTCGCTCTCGCAGAGATGGCCAGTGCGCCGACCGCTGAACGGCAGCCTCTTGAAGCGCAGTCTGTCTCGGCGCCTCTATCCCGACGAGCCGGTGATCACCACGCAGCGCCTGATCGATACCTTCTTTCCCATCGCCCGCGGCGGCACCGCCTGCATCCCCGGTCCCTTCGGCGCCGGCAAGACGGTGCTGCAGGGTCTCATCTCGCGCCACTCCTCGGTCGACATCGTCATCGTGGTGGCCTGCGGGGAGCGCGCGGGCGAGGTGGTGGAAACCATCAACGAGTTTCCCAAGATGACCGACCCCAAGATGGGGGGCACGCTGATGGACCGGACGGTGATCGTCTGCAACACCTCTTCCATGCCGGTCGCTGCCCGGGAAGCCTCGATCTACACCGGGATTACGCTTGGCGAATACTATCGCCAGATGGGCTACGACGTGCTGCTGATCGCGGACTCGACCTCGCGTTGGGCCCAGGCGATGCGCGAGACTTCCGGACGCCTGGAAGAGATTCCCGGCGAGGAAGGCTTTCCGGCCTACTTGGAGTCCTCCATCAAGGGCGTCTACGAGCGCGCCGGCGTGACCGAGACGAACGACGGCTCGGTCGGCAGCCTGACAATGATCGGAACCGTCTCCCCGGCCGGCGGCAACTTCGACGAGCCGGTTACGCAGTCCACCCTTTCAACGGTCAAGTGCTTTCTCGGCCTGTCCGCCGACCGGGCCTATAAGCGCTTCTACCCGGCGGTCGATCCGCTTCTCTCCTGGTCTCGCTACCTGGGTCAGCTGGGATCGTGGTTCGATGCAAAGATGGGCGCGGGCTGGGCGGCGCGGGTCGACGAGATGCAGGCGTTGCTGGGCCGGGGCGACGCGGTGCTTCAGATGATGCAGGTCACCGGCGAAGAGGGCGTGACTCTGGACGACTTCGTCGTGCATCAGAAGGCGCTGTTCCTGGACATGGTGTATCTGCAGCAGGACGCCTTCGACGCCGTCGATGCGTCGGTGCCCCTGGAGCGCCAGAAACTGGCCTTCGACAAGGTCTACAGTGCCGTCACGCGCAGCTATCGCTTCAAGGACAAGGCCGAGGCGCGCGATCACTTCACCCGCCTGACAGGGCTCTTCAAGAACTTCAACTACGCGGCGGAAGCCTCCCCGGACTACAGCGATCTCCTGCGCCAGATAGACGCTCTCTCCGCCAAGGCGCCCTAACCGAGCAAGAGGACTCGGGTCTATCAGCGTTGAACCGGCGGGTTGCTTATCAGCACGACCCGGCCTGTATCAGCCCCCAGCCGAAGATCTCATCGCGTCCAGGCGGCCCGAGGTCGACGGCCCGCTCGGCCAGCGAACGCTGCAACTGTCCGCGTAACGTTACGGCGGCCAACCCGCCCCGCTCCTCCCGCTGCGTCCTCGCCAGATCCTTTGCCAAGACGGCCGTGGCGAACGGCAATGCAAAGGAGGTGCCGGAGTAATACTTGCCGGCACCGTCTACAGCGGCCGCCCAGATGTCGACGCCCGGCGCGGCGAAGGCCACCTCCGGTCCCCTGGAGGCTCGAGAATAGACAGCCCCCTCCACATCGACTGCGGTGATCGCGTAAACCCATCGGCTTGAGGCGGGGAAAGCCACCGGGCTGCCGGCGCCGCCGTTACCGGTCGCTGCGACGAACAGCATGCCGCGGTCGGCAGCAGCGAGAAGCGCCGTTTCGAGCGCCGCATTCTCCTCGCCCTCCAGGGCCATAAGCACCAAATCGGCATTCTGCCGCCCGAGCCAGTCGAGCGCGGCGATCAAACGGTCTGCAGTCGCACTGAGCCCTTGCGGCGAGTCCGCCAAGGCGGCCGCCGCATGGAGGCGCTGCCCTTCCAGCAAACCAGCCGTCCCGGAGTGAGGATCTCGGCCGACCAGCAGGGCCGCAAGCGCGGTCCCGTGGTCGCTCGCCCCAACCGCCTCATCTCCCGGCAAGAAGCTTGCCGCTGAGGGGGTCGCCAAACCGGAAAACGCCGGGTGACCCCAGTCGACCGCGCCGTCCAGGAGCCCGAGCTCTATAGATTCCGCCGGCAAGCGACAGCCGGACGGCGGCCGTGCGAGGCCGATCATTGCCGCCGCGTAGGTCCGAGCGGCGGCCGCCCGGAAGGCCGTGTTGAGATCGAACACGACCTGCGGAAAGGCGGTGCGCAACTCGTCCAGCAAAGCCCCGATTCCGCCTGGCAGGGCCGTGGCGTCGCGCGGTACCAACCGCAAGAGCACCATGCCGAGCCCGTCGAGATCCAAGCGCTCGATCAGGATCAGATCGCGCTGAACGAGATCGCCCACCAGCGCGTCGACCGAACCGAGGAAAAGAGGCGAGAGCGCCGCCGTGCCCTGCAAACGCGCCGTGGCCAGGATCTCGAACGCCGAGTCACCCTCGGCCACGGCGGGCACCGATGGATCGGGACAGGCGCGGAGCGGACCACCGAGGTCGATCGCGTCGCGCAGGCGAACGTCGCGGACCACCACCAGACGATAACTGCGATCGAGCAGCAAGTCTGCCTGAAGCGGTATGCGAGCGCTCCATTCCGACGCATCGCGGCGCAGCGTCTCCAACGCGATCGACTGCTCGCCTGAACGAAGGACCAAGGACGGCTCGCGATCGGAGAAGTCTCTGGAAATTCCCTCCGCCAAGTTCCGGCCGCGCGCCACGATCAGGCTACCGGGCCTCAGACATCCTGCGACGATCTGCTGAATGGCGAAGGGGCGAGTTGGATCGGCCGGGACAGCTTGCGGCTGGAGCCGTGGCGGCGCGGCCGGTTGTCCGCCAGGTCTCGACGGCTGCGGCAGGGGCGGTCCCCCTGGCGGCTCGGGCAAGAGGCGGCTTCCGTCGGAGTCCTGCCGCGCAGGCTGCGATAGGGCGTCGGACACAGGGATCGCGAAGACCGCGATGCAAGCGGCGGTCAGGAGACTCAGCCAGGGTCTCATTCGAGCGTCACCTGCTCGACCACGTCGCCCCGTGCGCGGAGGCTCTGCAAAAGAGCCTGTACTCCCCCATCTCGGGCGTCGGCAGCGACAGTGTAGAGCCCCAGGGCCGACGGCCCAGAGACGATCTCCAGCCCTTCGCTGCGCAGCAACGTTTCGATGTCGGCCGCCGTCGCGTCCGAGCGGAAAACCAGATGGAGCCTGGCACCGCGCCGCTCAAGCTCCGCGCTCCGGTCGCCACCGGCGGCAATGAAGCGGTCGGACTGAACGAGGTTCATGGTCAACATGCCGGCGCCGAGCCCGATCACGAGAGCAAGGCTGGCGACCAGGGCCAGACGTCCGACCGGACCGCCCTTGACCGATACCGTTGGAGAGGCGGCGCGCGGCGCGCGCGTCTGGCCAGCGGTCTCGTCTTGCACGCGGAGCTCTCGTTGTAGTCGGCGCAACCCGAGCTCCCCGGGACTGCGAACCTCCCGATCGTTGTCTTCAGCAGCTTTCACGCCGCGGGCCAGAGCGGAGAGAAAAGCGATCTCCGCGTCCAACTCGGCGTTCTCCGCCCGCAGCGCATCGATCCGCCGACGATCGGCGTCTCCGAGCGTTCCGTTGACGTAGAGAGGCAGAAGCTCCTCGATTTCCCGATCGAAAGGCGGAGTCCGGCGGGTCATGCGCTCCTCCTCAGGCGGCGGGCCAGGCAGCGCTTCAGGGACTGCTTGGCATGAAACACGCGGGTCTTCACCGTACCTTCGGGACGTCCGATGACCTGGGCGATGTCGGCGTAGGAAAGCTCCTGGTAGAAGGCGAGCTCCACCACCGTGCGCTGCTCGGCAGACAGCTTGTCCAGACAATGGCGCACTTCCGCGGCCTCCTCCGCCACCTCGATCAGGTCCAGAGCGCTGGGATCATCGCTGGCAACTTCCCTGCCTTCGCCGTCGTCGAGATCCGTCACCGGACTCTTCTTGCGCAGCCGGTCCATCGTCTTGTTGAAGGCGATCCCCAAGAGCCAGGTCGACACGCGCGACTTCTCCCCGAAGTTTGCGGCCGTCCTCCAGACATCCAGGAAGACGTTATGGAGTACGTCGGCAGCTTCGAAGGGATCGTTCAACTTCTTTTGGATGAAGCGAAAGACCCGCCCTTCGTAGGCCCGGTAGATCTCGGCAAAGGCCTCGTGATCCTGCTGCGCCACGCGACGCAGCAGGGCACGGTGACTCTCTTCATCCGGAGAAACCGCCTGTCGGGTCATTGCCGCGAGAGCCGGCGGAACGGCGATACGCCGATCACTTCACCGGAGGAACCGAGAGCGCGCAAGCGCCAGCGATAGTCCTGTCCCAGCGGCAGATGCCGCAGACTGAGTTGGCTGAGGCGCGTCTGCGTTTCTGTCCCGGATACCACGCGACCGGACAGCGGGGCGGTGGCGGACGGGGCACCGTCCCGCAGCAGGGGCACCTGCGGCGTGTCGCCGGACGAGGCGCCGTCGTCGGCGAAGACCTCTATCTGATAGGCGGCCGCATTCGGCAAACCGCGCCAGGAGAAGAGGGTCGCCTCGGTCAAGGCGGAACCGTCGGCGGGCGATAGGAGGTCGATGTCGGCCACTGGCGGCAGAGCGGAGGGAGTCACGAAGTAGCGGATTGCCGAACGCTCGGTGAGACTGTCGGGCTCCGTTATCACCAAGGCGACTTCGTAGAGACCGGCCGCCTCAGTCGGCAAAGGAGGGCTGAAGAGACGCAAGCGCCCGGTTCCGGAGCTGAGCAACGGCCGGCGAACCAAAGCCAAAGTGCGGAACCGGCCGCTACCGCGCAAGCCGTCGGCAACACTCACCTGCCATTCCGCCTGCAGCAGCCCGCTGCCGGAAAAGCGAACATCGGCCACGGCCCGCAAGCCGCCGTCGCGCGCCACCACCTGGGTGCGCGATCCAGTCTCGAACTGAAGATCGATACGCTGCACGGCCAGCAAAGCCTGTCCGCCGCCGGGGCTTAAACGCGCCGTCTGCGTCGCGGCGGCTCCGCTGTCCTGGAACGTTCGAATGATCAAGGCGGGCTGGCCGCTGCCTTGAGCCAGGGCCCTTGCCACCGAAGGCGGAAGCGATAGGGTCTCGCGGAACACGAGCGTCTCGCTGCTGTCCGGTGGAATGCTGGTGGTCCGGGCGAGCAAGCGCGGCTGGCTCAAAAGGGTCTGACCGCCAAGCGTGATCCGCACCTCCGTCGAGCGGGTCGTGTCGGAGACCGGAACCGTCGACCCGAAGGGATCGCGCGGTTGACTGCGATTGACCCGCCACGTCAGGGACACGGCGCCGCCGTTGGGTCCAACCGTGACCTGTGACGGAGAGACGCCGACACTATTCACCTCCGCGCGCGCGCCCGTCGGCCAGGCATGAAGCCCTGCGGTCAGGGCAAGCAGCAGCGCTCCGGCGCGAAGGGTGGCCTGCAGACGCGGCAGGGCCCTCCCGTCCTTAGTAGGAGATCGGCGCCAAGAGCCGGATAACCGCGAAAGCTTCATAGGATTGATCCTCATCGCTGCTGCTGTCCCCCGTTTCGAAGGAGCCGCGCAACGCGAATTCGAGTCCCGCCTCGTTCGCCTCCGCAGCACGCAGCCTCCACGCCAGTTCCCCATTCACCAGGTGTCTGTCGGGTAAGTCTGCGTCTCCGCTGGAGAGGTTCATATTATAGTCAAGCGAGAGGCTTAGCCGCTCCGGAACGACCTCGGCATCGAACCCGATCAACCCGTTGACCGTGTTGCCGTCGCCGCCGGAATCGTCGACCCCGCTATACTGGGCGCCCAACGAAACTCCGAGCCGGTCGGTGACGCTCCAGAAAACCGAGAGATCGGTCGTCGCGCTATCGCTGTCACCGTCGGTTGCGCCGCGGTCTTCCAGCGAGCTGCGCTGGTGCTGCAACTGCCAGCTCCAGTCGTCATAGCTGGATCCGACACCGATGTACCAGGAGAGGAGATCGCTGTCGCTATCGGGACCGGCGTAGGCGTCCGGCGTATCCTTACGCCGCAGCCTGGAGTGCGCCGCCCCGAAGGTCGCGAAAGGCGAGCCGAGCAGCTCCCGAAGCTCAGCGTCATTGGGATCCAGCAGGAAACTGTACTGCCCGTTGAAGTCGAAGCGGCGCAAGCGGTCGGTCGGCAAGCCCGACAAGTCGTCGACGTTGTTGGTTTCATCGCGCCCGGCCAAGGTTCCGAAGAAACCGCCCCAGGCCAACTCGGCCGAGGCAAAGAGACTCTCACGATCCTCAGCCACCCCTTGATTCGCCACAGAGCCGAAGAACGTATCTAGGCGTTCCCAACCGGCCCCCAGTCGAAGATCCATCGTTTCACCGGCCAAGTCTTCTCCCTGCAGAAGCTGATAGCCAGCACGCAAAGCCATGGCGTTGCCGCTCTCCTGCCCCAAACTCCCGGAGTCGCCGTCGACGTCGAAATGGCTGCGCGCAAACTCTCCGTTCAGGCTGAGACGCCTTTGCATCCAAAGCGAGTCGAAAGATACTGCCCAGCCATGCCCCTCGCCCGGATCGAAGTCTTCGTCTTCGATACCGAAGGAGTCTGCCGTACCCTCTTCTCCGGTATAGTAAAAGCCGGTGATCGCAAAGTCGTCTTCGATCAGCTCGAGGGGTCTTGCCGTGATGGCACCGCCGTGGACATGACCGCTGCGGTCACCCAATCCGAAAGGATCGCGCGCGCCTACCTGGCTTTCCGCGCCGAGGGTAAAGATCTGGCCGCTGAGCCGTCCTGTCCCAAGACCGCCATGGGCCGAGAGCCCGCGGCGATAGAAGCCCGAGGCCAGGAAATTTTCGAAACCCAGGTCGTGGTTGCCAGCGGTGAAGGCGGCCGTGAGCTCTTCGCCTTCGTAGAGGAGTTGGCTGCTATGCTCTCCGATATCGAAAACCTCGTCGGTCAGGCGCGCACTGCTGTCGCTCTCCAGGAAGTAGTTGGCGGCGCCGGAAAAGCGCCACCTGCCCTCCCCATAGACCTCGACCTGGCTGCCGCCACCGCCTGAGACCGCAAAGCGATCTCTGGACCGGCCGCCCCCCTCCTCCAGCAGGCGGCCGATGATCTCCAGAGCGTTGTTGGATTCGAACTCGGCGTCGAGATCCTCGCCCAACGCCGCCTCGGCGGTTGACAAAGCCTCGACCGTAAAGGTCCAGCTCCCGAGTTCGACGAACTGCCCCTCGTCGGTGTAGGCCAGCACGCTCAGCAGATGTATCCCCGACGTCAGGGGTTCGTGCGGCGTCACGAGGTAGAGGTCGCCCTGGACTCTGACCAACGCCGTCACGTCGATCTGGTCGATCTCGATCTGCAGCGTGCTGTAGTCGATCCCTGGCAGGTTGGGAGGAATGCGGAGCCGCAAGGGCTCCTCATTGCGGTAGGGCTCCCCGCTCGGATGGATGAGTTCTAAACTCTGGGCAAGCGCGGAGCGCGGAGACAAAAGCAGGCAGATCAGCGAGGCCAGCACGAGAAGGCTGCCGAGCGAGACAGGCGAGACAAGCCGCCCCCAAAGGTCACGGACCATCGGCCCGAACACCGGAAACATGCCAGATTCCCCCCAACCGTTGGCATGCGATTTTCCCACAGAATTTCTACCCGTTTCGATAAGTATTCGGCAAGTCCC
>JANQPZ010000253.1 GCA_028285215.1 Rhodovibrionaceae bacterium
ATCGCCCAGGTCCTGGCTGCCTCCATGGCGCAGCCAAGCTCCGCCCGGGCCTACAATCTCTGCGACGACGAAGCCGCGAATCCGTCGGAGGTCATCGCCTATGCCGCCGAGCTGCTGGGGATCGAACCGCCGCCGGCGGTTCCCTTCGAGGCCGCCGAGCTCAGCCCGATGGCGCAGAGCTTCTATCGGGACAGCAAACGGGTTTCGAACGAACGGATCAAACGCGACTTCGGCATCGAGCTGCTCTATCCGACCTATCGGGAGGGCCTGACGGCCGTTCTGGAGGCGGAAACGGCCGCGAAGCCGATCGCGCCCTAAACTCATGATGAGAGTAGGATTCACGCCTCAGGTGGGATCGCCGGAGCGATCCCACCTGAGGCGATCCGGCTCTAGCCGCGCAGCCCTTCGGACAACGACCGCAAGGTGTCGCTCAGGCGCGCCAAGTCTGCCGGCTCGCTCATTCGGTGTTCGCCGGCCTTGACGAGCTGCACGTCCACGTCGTCGCTCGCCAGGGCCTCGGCGAGACGGAGAGAGACCTGGTAGGGCACGTCGGGGTCCGCCATGCCGTGCAGCAGACGAACCGGGCAGGTCAGCGGGATCTCACGGCCGAGCAGCAGGTGATCGCGCCCCTCCTCGATCAGCCGTCGGGTGATGGTGTAGGGCTGGTCTCCGTAGGGGCTGGGCTCGCGATAGAGGCCGTCGCGCTCGAGAGTGGCCCGGATCTCCGGCGAGAAGCGCTGCCACATCAGCTCCTCTGTGAAGTCGGGCGCGGCCGCGATGCCGATGAGACCGGCGATGCGCTCGGGGCGGGCGAGCGCCGTCAGCAGCATCAGCCACCCTCCCATCGACGAACCGACCAGGATCTGCGGCCCATCGGTCAGGGCGTCGAGCGCAGCGACCGCATCCGCCGCCCAGCTTCCGATCGTGCCCTCCTCGAAGGCCCCCGAGGACTCGCCGTGGCCGAGATAGTCGAAGCGCAGAAAAGCTTGGCCGCGCGCCCGGCACTGCGCTTCCAGCCAGACCGCCTTGGTGCCGGTCATATCCGACATGTAGCCGCTGAGGAACACGACACCTGGCGTTTCGCCGGCCGTCTTGTGGTAGGCAAGGCGCTGGCCGTCTTCGCGCGGCAGGAACGCGGGGCCGCTCACGTCCCTTGCGGGCGCTCCGCCCCCTGGCGTTTCATTCATGGCGTTTCATTCATGACGACGCTTTTTCCCTAGGTCTGGCTGGTAAGAACGGTTCGAGTGCAGGTGAACAATCCAGACGGTAACATCGCGGCCAGGTCGGACGAAAGCGGCCGGCCGGTGATCCTACAGGTCCTGCCCGCGTTGGAGACCGGAGGGGTCGAGCGCGGCACGGTCGACATCGCCGGTGCCATCGTCGAAGCCGGCGGCACCGCTCTGGTCGCCTCGACGGGCGGCAGCATGCTGCATGCGCTTCAGCGCATGGGCGCGCGCCATATCGAACTGCCGCTGGCCAGCAAGAACCCTGTCACCATCCGACGCAACGTCGCCCGCCTGGCCTCCGTGATCGAGAGCTTCGGAGTCGATCTGGTGCACGCCCGCAGCCGGGCACCGGCTTGGTCGGCGCTCTGGGCGGCGCGGCGCACCGGCCGGCCTTTCGTCACCACCTTCCATGCGCCCTATTCGCTGAACCTGCCGTTCAAGAAGCTCTACAACTCGGTTATGGCGGGCGGCGCGCGCGTTATCTGCATCTCCCACTTCATCCGGCAACACGTACAGCAAACCTACAACGTCCCTGCGGACCGCCTCCGCCTGGTGCATCGAGGCGTCGATCTCGAGGTCTTCGACCCGGCCCGGGTTTCGCCGGAACGGGTTATCCAGCTCGCCCAACGCTGGCGGCTGCCCGACGGCGTTCCGATCATCCTGTTGCCCGGCCGTCTGACCCGCTGGAAAGGGCAGATCGATCTGCTGCGCGCCGCCGCGCGGTTGCCGGATCAGCAGTTCCTTCTCGTCCTGGTCGGCGACGACCAGGGCCGGACGGCCTACAGCGAGGAGCTGGAGACGTTGATCCGGCACCTGGGCCTCGGCGGCAAGGCCGTACTGGTCGGCCCCTGCAACGACATGGCCGCCGCCTACATGCTCAGCGATGTCGTCGTGTCCGCCTCGACCGATCCGGAGGGCTTCGGCCGGGTGGTCGGGGAGGCCCAGGCCATGGGCCGGCCGGTGGTGGCGAGCGATCATGGCGGTGCGCCGGAACAGCTCCTGCCCAACGAAACCGGCTTGCTCTATCCGCCCGGCGATACGGAGGCCCTGGCCGCGGCGCTGCGGGAGGCGCTGGCACTCGACGAAACCGCCCGCAGGGCCTTGGCGGAGCGCGCAATCGAACGTGTGCGGTCGCATTTTTCCAAGCAAGCCATGTGCAGCGGAACCCTTGCCGTCTATCGCGAGGTTCTGAACGAGGCCGAGATGCACCGCCTCGGAAGCTCGCCCGTGGTCCATCGGCTTCCTTGACTGTCTTTCGAGACCTTCTAATGTGCGCCTCCCTGTCTTACCCTAGGCAGGTATCGAGGTTTTGAGCAGACGTTAGACGAGAGCTAGGCAAATGGTTGCCATCACCTTGCCCGACGGATCGGTCAAGCAGTTCGACGGCGCAGTCACCGGCTTGCAGGTGGCGGAGTCGATCGGCCCAGGCTTGGCCAAGGCGGCCCTCGCCGTGAAGGTCGACGGCGAACTGCGCGATCTCCTGCGCGAGATCGAGACGGACGCGGCCCTGGAAATCGTCACGCGCAAGTCGGACGAGGCGCTGGAGCTGCTGCGCCATGACGCGGCGCATATCATGGCGCAGGCGGCGCAAGAGCTCTTTCCCGATACTCAGGTCACCTTCGGCCCCGCCACCGAAACCGGCTTCTATTACGATTTCGCGCGTAAGGAGCCCTTCACGCCGGACGACCTCGAACAGATCGAGCAAAGGATGCACGAGATCGTCGACCGCGAACTCGTCCTCCAGCGCGAAGTCTGGGAGCGCGATGCGGCCATCCGCTTCTTCATGGAGCAGGGTGAGAAGTACAAGGCCGAGCATATCGAAACCCTGCCGCGCGACGAGATCATCACCGTCTATCGCCAGGGCGAGTGGCTCGACCTCTGCCTCGGTCCGCACCTGCCGACGACCAAGCACCTTGGCCACGCCTTCAAACTGATGAAGGTCTCGGGCGCCTACTGGCGCGGCGATGCGCGCAACGAGCAGCTGCAGCGCATCTACGGTACGGCTTGGCGCGACGAGAAAGAGCTGAAGGCCCACCTCCACATGCTGGAGGAGGCGGAGAAACGCGACCACCGCAAGCTCGGCCGGGAAATGAACCTGTTCCATTTCCAGGAAGAGGCCCCGGGCGCGGTGTTCTGGCATCCGCGCGGCTGGACGCTGTTCAGCCAGCTGATCGACTACATGAAGCGACGTAACGGCGAAGGCGGCTATCAGGAGATCAACGCGCCAGAAATCATGGACCGGGCGCTCTGGGAGGCTTCGGGCCACTGGGAGGCCTACCACGAGCACATGTACACCTCTCAGACGGAGGATGGGCGCACCTTCGCCATCAAGCCGATGAACTGCCCGGGGCATGTGCAGATCTTCAATCAGGGGCTTCGCAGCTACCGCGAGCTGCCTCTGCGCTTTGCGGAGTTCGGCAAGGTTCACCGCTACGAACCCTCCGGCGCGCTGCATGGGCTGATGCGGGTGCGCGCCTTCACCCAGGACGACGCGCATATCTTCTGCACGCCGGAGCACGTGAAGCAGGAGGTGCAGGGCGCTACCCGGCTGATTCTCGACATCTACCGCGACTTCGGTTTCGGCAACGTGCGAATCAAGTTCTCGGACCGCCCCGAGAAGCGGATCGGAACGGATGCCGTTTGGGACCGGCTGGAAGCCGACCTGCGCGGCGCGCTAGAAGAGATGGACCAGCCCTACGAGTTGAACCCGGGCGAAGGCGCCTTCTACGGACCGAAGCTGGAATTCGTCCTGCGCGACGCTATCGGGCGCGACTGGCAGTGCGGCACCGTGCAGGTCGACATGAACCTGCCCGAGCGGCTGGATGCGACCTACATCGGCCAGGACGGCGAGCGGCATCGCGCCGCCATGCTGCACATCGCCAAACTGGGCTCTCTGGAGCGCTTCACGGGGATCCTGATCGAGCATTTCGCCGGTCGCATGCCGCTGTGGCTTTCGCCGCTGCAGGTCATGGTCGCGACCATCACCGGCGAGGCGGACGGCTACGCCATGGAAGTGCTGGCGGCACTTCGCAAGGCTGGACTGCGGGCCGAGGTCGATCTGCGCAACGAGAAGATCAACTACAAGGTCCGCGAACACAGCCTCAAGAAGGTGCCGGTGATTGCCGTGGTGGGGGCCCGAGAGGCAGCCGCCGGAGCCGTCGCGATCCGCCGTCTGGGCGGCCAGTCGCAAGAGGTGCTTGCGCTCCCCGAAGCGATTCATAGACTCTGCCTCGAGGCGACCGCGCCAGACTTGGCCGAACCGGAGGATCCGATGGCTCCGGCCCTGACCGCGGCTGCCGCGGGGTGAGCGCGCTTTGCCGCGACTGCACACAACGAATCTGGATAAGGCGTCGGTCGGACCCGATGCTTGAGGTCGCCGCAGGGATCGGCGATCTGCACCCGGCACGTATGCCCTGAACGAATGACACGGAAGTAGGAGAAGTCTCCATACGCAGACCACCAATGGATAGCGGGCCCACCCGCGACGGACCGCGCGCCAACGAGCACATCCGGGTGCCGCAGGTACGCCTGGTCGACGAGAACGGAGAAAACGTCGGCGTTGTTACGATCGAGGACGCGCGCAACCGAGCCGACAATGCCGGCTTGGATCTGGTCGAGGTAGCGCCGCAGGCCGACCCGCCCGTTTGCAAGATTCTCGACTACGGCAAATACAAGTACGAGGCGCAGAAGCGAGCCAACGAGGCGCGCAAGAAGCAGAAGGTCATCGAGGTCAAAGAGATCAAGATGCGCCCGAACATCGATCAGCACGACTACGATGTGAAACTGCGGGCGATCAACAAGTTCATCGGCGAGGGCGACAAGGTAAAGGTCACCCTGCGATTCCGCGGACGTGAGATCGCCCACCAGAACCTGGCGTTCGACTTGCTGAACAAGGTCAGGAACGAGGTGGAGGAGATCGCCAAGGTCGAGCAGTTCCCTCGCATGGAGGGGCGCCAGATGATCATGATCCTGGCGCCGCGCTAGAGCGCGATCGTCTCATGCGGAGGCGTTTCACTTCCGCTTGAGACGTGCATCGCCCTCTAGATACATGACGAGCGCAGAACAGCGAACGGCACCCTTCCGGCGCTCCAGGGTGCTGCAGCAAGGCCGCGTTGGCGACGGAACCCGCCAGCGCCTCTCCCCTTGCAACAGCAAAGGTGCGGAGCTATAACCCGCGCTCCCGACGGCCGTGCCGCAGTGTGCGGTGCGGCCGCGGGCTTTTGCGAGCGGCGCGGCTACGGCATGCCCAGTCGCTCGCCGGCCCGATCCTGCGGGTCATCCTACCGATGACCCGACGATCGACGGTCCCATCGAAACGACGACACAAGAGGACGAAATGCCGAAGATGAAGACCAAGAGCGGGGCCAAGAAGCGCTTCCGCCTCACCGCCTCGGGCAAGGTTCGCGCCAGTGCCGCCTTCCGGCGCCACAACATGCGCAAGCGTTCCCAGAAGATGCTGCGCAACTCGCGCGGCACCATCATTCTGGCCGCGCCGGACGCCAAGATCGTCCGCAAGAACTTCCTGCCGAACGACTGACAGATCAGGTCCGCCCGAGGAGTAGAATCAGATGGCACGCATCAAACGCGGTGTGACCGCCCACGCGCGGCACCAGAAGGTCCGCAAACTGGCCAAGGGATATCGTGGCCGCGGCAAGAACGTGTATCGCGTCGCGATCGAGCGCGTCGAGAAGGCGCTGCAGTATCAGTATCGCGACCGCAAGGTCCGCAAACGCCAGTTCCGCAGCCTCTGGATCCAGCGCATCAACGCCGCCGTCCGGTCGCACGACGAGGCGATGACCTACGCCACCTTCATCGACGGCATCGCGAAGGCAGGCATCGAGGTCGACCGCAAGGTCCTGGCCGACATCGCCGTGCACGAACCGGACGCTTTCGCCTCTCTCGTGGCGCAGGCCAAGGCCGCCCGCGCGTCTGCCTGACGGCGCGGGGGGAGCGGTCGGCATGCTCGACCAGACCAGCCTCGACACGCTGAAGAGCGAGCTGCTCGCTGAAGTCTCTGCGGCGACGGACAGCCGCGCGCTGGACGAGGCGCGTGTCTCCGCTCTGGGAAAAAAGGGCCGGGTCACGGCGCTCATGAAGGGCCTGGGCGGCCTCTCGCCTGACGAGCGGCGCGAAGCCGGGCAACGCCTCAACCTGGTCAAGGAGGCGGTCGCGGCAGCCATCGAGGCCCGCAAGGCCGAACTGGCCGAGGCCGAGCTGGAGGCACGACTGGCGCGCGAGACCGTCGACGTCACGCTGCCGGCCCGCCCCTTCTCGGTCGGACGCATCCACCCGATCAGCCAGACCATCGAAGAGCTGGTGGCGATCTTCGGCGAGATGGGCTTCTCGGTCGCTGAAGGCCCGCACATCGAGGACGACTTCCACAACTTCGATGCCCTGAACATCCCGCCCGAGCATCCGGCGCGCCAGGAGCACGACACCTTCTTCTTGCCGCCGCGGGCCGAGGGCGAGGCGCCGCTGGTGCTGCGCACCCACACCAGCCCGGTGCAGATCCGGACGATGCAGCAGGTCGAGCCGCCGCTCCGCATCATCTGCCCGGGCCGGACCTTCCGGGCCGACTCCGACGCCACCCATTCGCCGATGTTCCATCAGGTCGAAGGGCTGGTAATCGACAAGAAGACCCATATGGGCCACCTGAAGGGCACCCTGATCGAGTTCTGCCGCACCTTCTTCGGCATCGACGACCTGCCGGTGCGCTTCCGGCCCAGCTACTTCCCCTTCACCGAACCTTCGGCGGAGGTGGACATCGGCTGCGCGCGCGAAGGGGGCCGCCTGAAGATCGGCGCCGGCGGCGACTGGCTGGAGATCCTGGGATCGGGCATGGTCCACCCGAAGGTCCTGCAGAACTGCGGCATCGATCCCGAGGTCTACCAGGGCTACGCCTTCGGCATGGGCATCGAGCGCATTGCCATGCTGAAGTACGGCATTCCCGACCTGCGCACCTTCTTCGACAGCGACCTGCGCTGGCTGCGCCACTACGGCTTCGTGCCGCTCGAGGCGCCCTCGGTGGTCCGCGGTCTTTAGAGAGACGGCCGATGAAGTTCACTCTCTCCTGGCTCAAGGACCACCTGGAAACCGACGCCAACCTCGAGGCCATCGTCGAGAAACTCTCGCTGATCGGCCTGGAGGTCGAGGGCGTCGAGGATCCGGCCGCGGAGTTGGCGGCCTTCACCGTCGCGCGGGTGATCTCCGCGGAGCAGCACCCCAACGCCGACCGCCTGCGGGTTTGCCAGGTTGAGACGGCGGCGCATGGGACGGTGCAGGTGGTCTGCGGCGCGCCGAACGCGCGCAGCGGCATGATTGGCGTCTTCGCCCCCTCGGGAAGCTGGATCCCCGGAACCGAGATGGAGCTCAAGCCCGGCAAGATCCGCGGTGCCGAGTCCAACGGCATGCTGGTCTCGGAGCGCGAAATGGGCCTGAGCGACGAGCACAGCGGCATCATCGATTTGAGCCCGGCCGAGGGCGAAACGGCGCCCGCCCTGGGAACGCCGCTGGCCGAGGTGCTCGGCCTGAACGACCCGGTGATCGAGATCGCGATCACCCCGAACCGCGGCGACTGCCTGGGCGTGCATGGTGTCGCGCGCGATCTGGCGGCCGCCGGTATAGGTCGGCTCAAGCCGCTGAACGCGCCGAAGGTTTCGGGCAGCTACGACTCGCCCCTGAAGTGGCAGATCGATTCGGAGGCCGCAGGCGCCTGTCCTTTCGTCGCCGGCCGGCATTTCCGCGGCCTGACCAACGGCCCCTCGCCCGCCTGGATGCAGCGTCGTCTGACCGCGATCGGGCTGCGCCCGATCTCCGCTCTGGTCGATATCACCAACTACGTGACCCACGATCTCGGCCGCCCGTTGCACGTCTTCGATGCGGCCAAGGTCGCCGGCAACCCGACCATGCGCTTTGCCCGCCGGGGCGAAGAGATCGTGGCGCTCGACGGCAAGACCTACGCGCTCGACGACAGCATGCTGGTCATCGATGGCGGCCAGGCGCCGGAAGGCATTGGCGGCATCATGGGTGGCGAGGCCTCGGGCTGCACCGAAGGCACGACGGAGGTCTTCCTGGAAGTCGCCCTCTTCGACCCGATCTCGGTCGCGATGACCGGCCGTAAGCTGGGCATTCACTCCGACGCCCGCTACCGGTTCGAACGCAAGCTCGACCCCGACAGCGCCGTCTGGGGCGTCGAGGTGGCCAGCCGCCTGATCGCCGAGCTCTGCGGCGGCGAAGCCAGCCATCCGGTCAGTGCCGGCAAACGCCCCGATCCGCGCCGACATATCGCGCTGCGCCAGACCCGCTGCGAAACTCTGGGCGGCCTCGCCGTCCCGAGTGAACAGCAAAAGGAGATCCTGGAAGCACTCGGCTGCGACGTCGCAGATGCCGGCGAAACGCTGCAGGTCACCACGCCGACCTGGCGCCCAGACCTGGAGGGCGAGGCCTGCTTGGTCGAGGAGGTCTTGCGGATCGTCGGCTACGACCGGCTGCCGATTACCCCGCTGGAGCTGGACACCACTCTGCCCTTGCCGGCCCTGAGCCAGCGCCAGCGGCGCGTCGCCGCCGCGCGGACCGCGCTCGCCTGGCGTGGCTTGGAGGAAGCCGTGACTTTCTCCTTCATCTCGGCGAAGCAAGCCGTTCTGTTCGGATGGAACGATGCTCAGTTGAGGTTGCTCAATCCCATCTCCAGCGAACTGGACGTGATGCGGCCCAGCGTGCTGCCGGCCCTGGTGGAGGCTGCCGTGCGCAACAGCGATCGCGGCTTCCCCGATGTCGGGCTCTTCGAGGTCGGTCCGCAGTACGACGACGACACTCCGGAAGGTCAGACGCTGGTCGCCGCCGGTCTGCGCAGCGGACAGGCTCTTGCGCGCCATTGGGCGACGGAGCAGCGTGATCTTGACGCCTTCGACGCCAAGGCCGACGCCCTGGCCGTGTTGGAGGCAGCCGGTGCGCCGGTCGAGAATCTTCAGACAACACCCAACGCCCCCGGCTGGTACCATCCGGGCCGCTCCGGCCAACTGCGGCTTGGACCGAACGTTCTGGCGGCCTTCGGCGAACTGCACCCGCGCGTGCTCAAGGCCTTCGATCTCAAGGGGCCGGCCGTCGCCTTCGAACTCTTCCTGGAGCGAATCCCGGAGCCGAAACGCAAGGACGGTGGCAAAGCCCGCCCGGCGCTGACTCTCTCGCCGTTCCATCCGGTCGAGCGCGACTTCGCCTTCCTGGTGGCGGAAGACGTGCCGGCGGAGAAGCTGCTGCGCGCCGCCAAGGGGGCGGACAGGCAGTTGATTTCCGGTGCACAGATTTTCGACGTCTACCGCGGACAGGGCGTTCCGGACGGCCAGAAGTCGATTGCCCTCGCCGTCACGCTACAGCCAACCGAGCGTACGCTCACCGACGATGATCTCGAGGCGGCAGCAAAGAAGATCGTGACCGCCGTCGAAAAGCAGACCGGCGGGAGCCTGCGCAGCTAGAGCAGGATCAGATCTTGGCCGGGCGATAGGTCGCGAGGAACAGCCTGACCCCGGCTTCGGCGATCCGGTCGACCTCCTCCGGACTGGGCTGCTCCATCACGCCGAACAGCACTTTGTGGAAGAGGTCGGCCCTGCAGAGTTCGGCGAATTGCCAGGCCGCGAGTTCGGTATCCTCCACGACAAGCTCGCCCCGGTCCCTGGCCGCAGCAAAGAACGTCGCAAGACGCGTGGCGCTGAGCTGCGGCCCGGCCGCATAGAAAGTCCGTCCGACTTCGGGAAAACGCTGCGATTCGGCGACGGCAATGCGGTACATGCCCTGCGCGAAGGGCGAGACGGTGAAACGCACCAGCGACCGCGCGATCGTCAGGAGAGTCGCTTCGACATTGCCTTCGATGGCGTCGATGGTCAGGAGCCGCTGGGCCAGTTCCCGGCATTCCGCATCGACGACCGCTGCAAAGAGCGCGCGCTTATCGCCGAAGTGATTGTACAGCGTCGCCTTTGAGACCTGCGCCCGGCGTGCAATCTCGTCGACGCTCGCGCCTTCGTATCCGAGTTCCAGAAAGGCCTCGCGTCCGCCGGCCAGGATCTGTCGGGCCTTCGGACGATCGAGATCAGGCGAATCCGCAAGTGCCATCCGGACGTCCCCTCTCAAATCGGAACAGTTGAGCTTGACCCAACCAAAACGATCACTACCTCTTGGATACTGACTAAACAGTTTAGTTTATAAAATGCGCTGTCGGTTCGGAATGCCTAGCCGTTCCCCAGTGCGAGATGCAATGGCCTGAGCCTCAATCCGTTTTTTCGGATCAAGCGCAAGGGTCGTTGGCCGGCCCCGCCCCCTAAGGACCCCTCCCCCCTAGTCCCAGGGGCGGGACCGGCAAATTCCAGACGCCTTGAGAGACGCGAGGCAGACGGCCTTGGCCCGGTCGCGAAGCGCTTCGGATCGTCTCGCTTCCCAGATCCAGCGTTGCAGCGAAGCCCCACGAGCCGCCGAGCAGAGAGCCTCGGCTGCGACAGCCTCAGTTGCGGCCTGGGCTGAGCAGCCCGCGCGCGATGACATGGGCCTGAATCTCGGCGGCGCCCTCGAAGATGTTGAGGATCCGCGCATCGCAGAGCACGCGGGAAATCTTGTACTCGAGAGCGTAGCCGTTACCGCCGTGGACCTGCAGGGCGTTGTCGGCATTCGCCCAGGCAACGCGGGCAGCGAGAAGCTTGGCCATGCCGGCCTCGATGTCGCAGCGCCGGTCGCTGTCCTTCTCGCGCGCGGCGAAAAGCGTAAGCTGCCGGGCGACCATCGTTTCGACGGCCATCCAGGCAAGCTTGCCGGCGACCCGCGGGAAGGCCAGCAGCGCTTTGCCGAACTGCTTGCGCTCCTGCGCGTAGGACAGCCCCAGTTCGAGGGCATTCTGCGCGACCCCGACGGCTCGGGCGGCAGTCTGAATGCGGGCCGGTTCGAAGGTCGCCATCAGCTGCTTGAAGCCCTGCCCCTCCGCTTCGCCGAGCAGGTTGGCGGCCGGCACTTCGAAGCCGTCGAAGCCGATCTCGTACTCCTTCATGCCGCGATACCCCAGAACCTCAATCTCCCCACCGGTCATGCCTTCGGCCGGGAAGGGAACCTCGTCGGTGCCGCGCGGCTTCTCTGCCAGGAACATCGACAGGCCTTTGTAACCCGCCTCGTCCGGATCGGTGCGGGCCAGCAGCGTCATCAGGTCGGTGCGGGCCGCGTGGGTGATCCAGGTCTTGTTGCCGGTCACCCGATAGATCTCCCCCTCGCGCACCGCGCGGGTGCGAAGGGATCCCAGGTCCGAGCCGGTATTGGGCTCGGTGAAGACTGCAGTGGGCAGGACCTCGCCGCTGGCGATCCTCGGCAGGTAACTCTGCTTCTGGGCCTCGGTACCGCCGAGGCGGATCAGTTCCGCCGCAATCTCCGAGCGGGTGCCCAGCGACCCGAGACCGATGTAGGCGCGGCTCAGCTCCTCCGTGACCACGCACATCGCGGTCTTGCCCATGCCGAGACCGCCCCACTCCTCCGGCACCGTCAGGCCGAAGACGCCCAGTTCGGAAAGCTGCTCGATCACCTCCAGCGGGATAAGGTCATCGGCCAGATGCCAGTGGTGCGCGTCCTCGGCATAGGAATCGGCCACCTTGCGAAACTGTTCGGCGATCATCGCCTCGGTCTCGTCGTAGCCCCGCGCGCCGAAGCTGCCGTCCGCGATCAACTCGGCCAGACGCAGGCGCACGGCCGCGGTGTTTCCGCGCTCGATCAGCCGCTCCACCGGCGGAACGCGCAGGGCGGCCGCCTGCTCGGCGGAAACGCCCAGATCGTTGGGCCGGACCACCTCCACCTGGCTGATCGCCAGGCCGCCCGTCATCTGCTGCAGGTACTCGCCGAAGGCCGCCTGAAGCATCAGCTGCTCAAGTTCGCCGAAAGCACCTTCGTCCTGCAGCCGGCGTGCCCAATGGTCCATCTCACGCAGGCTGGCGACGTAGGTGGAAAGCCAGGCCAGACCGTGGGCGGCAAACTGCTCGCGCTCCAGCGCGTCGGCATCGACCTTGCCCCCGGGCGCAACGCGACGCGCCAAAGCCGCGCGGGCCGCCGCCTCGAACGCCTGGGCTGCCGGCAAGGCGGCCGCCGTCAATGTCAAGAGGTCGGGAAGCGTTAGGGCTTCTTGGTCGGTGCTGACAAGGGCGGCGTCGGTCATGGCGTCTTCCGTGCGTCTTCCGTTGGTCGTTCGGTTCGTCTGGGAGGGAAATCTAGGTCATCGGTTCGCCGAGCCAAAGCGGGATCGGGCTGCCGCCGATCACACCGGAGGTCTGCCACACTGCAGGTCTGCGGCGGCGCAGCGGCGACAGCGATACGAGGGGTCCCGGCATGCGGTCCCCTCGTATCGCCTCGAACCGTCCTCCTCTAGCCCTCGGCGGCATCCTCGAGCGTGCGCAGGCCCGGCCTCTTGGCCTGGACCAGCACCGCCATATTGCCGGGCTTGTGCTCGTTTCGGCGCATCTTCATCAGCGCCTCCGGAATTTCGTCCCATCCGAAGACTTCGCTCATGCAGGGGTCGACACGGCGCTCGAGGACCAGGCGGTTCGCTTGGCTGGCCTGCATGAGGTTCGCGAAGTGGCTGCCCTGCACGCGCTTCTGGTGCTGCCAGACGTAGCGCGCGTCGAAGGTCAGGTTGTACCCGGTGGTACCGGCACAGAAGACCACCATGCCGCCCCGCTTGACCACGAAGGCCGAGACCGGGAAGGTCGCCTCGCCCGGATGCTCGAATACGAAGTCGACGTTGTTGCCCTTGCCGGTAATCTCCCAGATCGCCTTGCCGAACTTGCGCGTCTCGGCGAACCAGGTCTTGTAGTCGTCGCTGTTGACCTGCGGCATCTGGCCCCAGCAGTCGAAGTCCTTGCGATTCAAAACGCCCTTGGCGCCGAGCGACAGCACAAAGTCGCGCTTGGACTCGTCGGAGATCACGCCGATGGCGTTCGCACCGGCCGTCGCGATCAGCTGAATGGCCATGGAACCGAGACCGCCCGAGGCGCCCCAGACCAGCACGTTGTGACCGGGCCGTAGGATGTGCGGCCGATGGCCGAACAGCATGCGGTAGGAGGTGGCGAGCGTCAGCGTGTAGCAGGCCGACTCTTCCCAGGTCAGATGCTTGGGCCGCGGCATCAGCTGGCGGTCCTGGACGCGGCAGAACTGCGCGAAGGAACCGTCGGGCGTCTCGAACCCCCAGATGCGCTGGCTGGGCGAGAACATCGGGTCCCCGCCATTGCACTCTTCGTCGTCGCCGTCGTCCTGGTTGCAGTGAACCACGACTTCGTCGCCGACCTTCCAGCGCTTCACCTTGCTGCCGACCGCCCAGACGATGCCCGCCGCGTCGGACCCGATCACGTGGTAGCCCCAGTTGTGATAATCCAAGACCGAGACGGGCGTCCCCAAACAGGCGAAGACGCCGTTGTAGTTGACGCCGGCGGCCATCACGAGAATCAGGACGTCGTGGCTGTCCAGCTCCGGCGTCGGCACAACTTCCACCTGCAGCGCCTTGTCCGGTTCGCCATGGCGCTCCTTGCGGATCGCCCAGGCGTGCATCTGCTTCGGCACGTGACCGAGCGGCGGGATCTCACCGACGTCATAGAGATCCTTGGCAACCTGTCCGGGGTGCAGCTGCACCACCTCGGCCGCCTCCGATGATGTCTGGCTCATGGTTTCGAAAGGTCCTCTGCCTCGTTGGTTGGCCCGAATCGGTTTTCGTCCGCTCGGTTGTTGCAGGGCCGCTCTTATCTCCGGCGCGCCCTGGCCCTCCGCCCCGTCTACAGGTCTCTCCGGTTGGCTCGGCGCTTCGCCTGACCGACCGCTTTTTCGGCCGCTTGTGCAAGAACTCTGGTCTGGCTAGCGTACCACCAAAGCGCCCTGGGCTTGACTCTTACAAGCCGCCTGTGGATTTTGCAACGCACAAAAATACGTTTCTTGCGAGTACAGATGATCTGTAGCAACTTTAGGTCTGAAATGTGCGTCTGCAGGTAATTTGGTGACATTTCGGAGGGTTTCGTGACCGATCAACGGCTTGGCACCGGTGCTGCGCAGCAGAAAACCTCCCGCAACAGCGAAGAGGGATCGAAGCGGGACAAACCCTGGCTGATGCGCACCTACGCGGGCCATTCGACGGCCCAGGCCTCCAACGCGCTGTATCGTCGCAACCTGGCCAAGGGCCAAACCGGTTTGTCGGTCGCCTTCGACCTGCCGACGCAGACGGGCTACGATTCCGATCATGCTTTGGCCAAAGGCGAGGTGGGTAAGGTCGGGGTACCGGTCGGTCACCTGGGCGACATGCTGGCGCTGTTCGACGGCATCCCGCTGGACCGCATGAACACCTCCATGACGATCAATGCCACAGCCCCCTGGCTGCTGGCGCTCTACATCGCCACGGCGGAGCGCAAGGGGGTGGCGCGCGCCGACCTCCAGGGCACGGTCCAGAACGACATCGTCAAGGAATACCTCTCGCGCGGCACCTACATCTTCCCGCCCAAGCCCTCGCTCAAGCTGACCGCCGACGTGGTCGCCTTCACCTACCGCGAGGTTCCGAAATGGAACCCCATGAACGTCTGCAGCTACCATCTGCAGGAAGCGGGCGCGACGGATGTTCAGGAACTCGCCTTCGCGCTCTCGACCGCCGTGGCGATCCTGGATTCGCTCCGCGAGCGGATCGATCCGGCGGATTTCCCGCAGGCCGTCGGACGCATCTCCTTCTTCGTCAACGCCGGCATCCGCTTTATCGGCGAGATCTGCAAGATGCGGGCGTTCACGCGCCTTTGGGACGAGATCTGCCGCGAGCGCTACGGCGTCGAGGAGGAACGCTACCGCCGCTTCCGCTATGGCGTACAGGTCAACTCCCTGGGCCTGACCGAGCAGCAGCCCGAGAACAACGTCTACCGCATCCTGCTGGAGATGCTGGCCGTGACCCTGTCCAAGGACGCCCGCGCGCGCGCCGTGCAGCTGCCGGCCTGGAACGAGGCGCTGGGCCTGCCGCGTCCCTGGGACCAGCAGTGGTCTCTGCGTCTGCAGCAGATCGTCGCCTATGAGACCGACCTGCTGGAGTTCGGCGACATCTTCGCCGGAAATCCCGAGATCGAGGGTCGCGTCGAACAGCTCTGCACCGCTGCCCGCGAGGAAATGGCACGGATCGAGAATCTGGGCGGTGCCATCGCAGCCGTCGAAGCGAGTTACATGAAGGAACAGCTCGTGGCTTCGGCGACGGCCCGCTTCCAGGCCATCGAAAGCGGCGCGCAAACGGTGGTCGGCGTCAACAGATTCGTCGAGAGCGAGCCGTCACCGCTGCTCGCCGGCGCCGACGGCGGCATCATGACGGTCGATCCGGCCAGCGAGCAGGCCACGGTGGAAGCGCTGCTGGCCTGGCGTGCGCAACGCGATGGAGGGGCGGCGCAGGCCGCGGTCGCCGAGCTGAAATCCGCCGCCGCGGAAGGCCGCAACATCATGGAGCCCTCGATCGCCTGCGCCCATGCCGGCGTGACCACCGGCGAGTGGGGCGACGCCCTGCGCCAGGTGTTCGGCGAGTACCGCGCGCCAACCGGCGTCGCCAAGGCAGCGGCCCGGCCGGAGGCCGGCGAGAGTCTGGAAAGCCTGCGGGCGCGCGTTGCCGAGGTTTCCGAGCGGCTCGGCCGGCGGATCAAGATGCTGGTCGGAAAACCCGGCCTCGACGGTCACTCCAACGGCGCCGAGCAGATCGCTGTTCGAGCCCGCGACAGCGGCTTCGAGGTCGTCTACGAAGGCATCCGCCTGACACCGCAGCAGATCGTGAACGCCGCCCTGGAAGAAGGCGTGCACGTCATCGGCCTGTCGATCCTCTCCGGCAGTCACGTCGCCCTGGTCCAGGACACCCTGGCCGAACTGCGGGCCCAAGGCCTGGGCGACCTGCCGGTGGTGGTCGGCGGGATCATCCCGCCAGAAGACGCCGAATTGCTCGCCGAGGCCGGCGTGGCCGCCGTCTACACGCCGAAGGACTACGACCTGACCGCCATCATGGCCGACATCCTGGAAATCGTCGACGGAAGTTCCCGCGAGGCGGCCTGAGGCGGCACTCAGCCCCCCAGCCGGAATCGGATCGCGAGCCACCCCCGGGCGGCCGCCGCTGGCGAACAGAGCGTTTCCGAAGACCCGGCTAGCGAGCGCGCCGCATCGCGCCATATGTCCTCGGGAAGGAGGACGTGCGCCCATGGCCAGCAACTCGCCCACTGCCAAGCGGTCTTTCGCGCCGGCTCAGCCGAACGCGGCGGCCGAAGCGCGACAGGATTACGGCAGCGGCGCCAAGGTCTTCCATTGGCTGACGGCGCTGCTGATGGCCGGCAGCTTCATCCTGGCCTTCATCATGGTCGAGCTGCCGATCGGGCCGCTCAAGATCGATCTCTACAATTGGCATAAGACGATCGGGCTGACGATCCTCGGGCTGGCCGTTCTGCGCCTCGCCTGGCGCCTGCGCCATCCGGCGCCGCCTCTGCCAGCCGGCATGGTCGCGTGGGAGCGCTGGGCCGCACAGGCGACCCACGTCGCGCTCTACCTTTTCCTCTTCAGTCAGCCGCTGGTCGGCCTGGTGATGTCCTGGGCTTCGGGCTTCCCCACCATCCTGTTCGACAGCTTCACTCTGCCGAGCCCGATCGCGGCCAACCAGGCCCTCTACGACGCGCTCTCGGCGGTTCACTTCTGGTCGGCCTGGGCCATGCTGACTCTGATCGCGCTGCATGCCGGCGCCGCCCTCCGCCACCACTTCGTCAAGAAAGACGACGTGCTGCGCCGCATGCTGCCGCGCCGGCCTCGCTAACCTCGAACGACGATTGAGACTGCCTTCATGCGCTTGCCTCTGACCACTTTGCTCGTGTTCCTGCTTGCCGCGCCCGCTCTGGCGCAGCAGGCGCCCGTCTGGGCCGTCGACTACGACGAAAGCCGCCTGGGCTTCGTCGCAATCCAGTCGGGCAGCGACGTGGATGCGCGCTTCGAAGACTGGAGCGCCGAGATCGCCTTCGATCCCGAGAGCGCCACTGGCCGCATTGCGGTAACCGTCCGAACCGCCAGCGTCGCCAGCGGCGCGCGCGACCGCGACGACTCCGTGAAAGGCGAGGGCCTCCTGCATGTCGAGGCCTTTCCCGAAGCCCGTTTTCTGGCCGAGCGTTTCGAGTCGCTCGGCGACGGGAACTTCGAGGCTCACGGCGAGCTCACACTGCGCGATACGACGCGCCCGGTCGTTCTGCCCTTCGCGCTGGCGATATCGGGAGAGACGGCGAACGCCGTCGGCGAACTGACCCTGGACCGCCTGGACTACGGCGTCGGCCAGGGCCTCTGGGCCGACACGTCGATGATTTCGGCGGAGGTCCGCATTGTGTTCGAGATCCTCGCCGCACGGCAGTAGCCATCTGCCCTTCACCCTTCGAGAGCCTCAACCGAGACAGGGAGCACCACCGATGATTCGAACTGCCGTTCTGGGAACAGCCGCCGCGGCCATCTTCGCCGTTTCTGCCGCTCCGGCCGCTGCAGCCGATACCTACGCCTTCGACAAAGGGCACACGGACATCGTCTTCCGCATCGACCACCTGGGCTTCTCCGATACCATCGGTCGCTTCAACGACGCCGACGGCATCATTGTGCTGGACGAGACGAATCCCGAGAACTCGCGAGTCGAGGTAACCATCCAGACCGCGAGCCTCGATACCAATCACGAAGAGCGCGACACGCACCTGCGCGGCGCCGACTTCTTCGACGTGGAGGCCCACCCGACCATCACCTTCGTCTCCACATCGATCGAGCGCACCGGCGAGGAAACCGCCCGAGTGACAGGCGACCTGACCATGCTGGGCGTCACGCAGACGGTGGTGCTGGAGACCACCTTGAACGCGCTGATGCCGCATCCGGTTCCCAGCTACGAGGGCGTGATGACGGCCGGCTTCTCAAGTATTGCAACGATCAACCGCTCCGACTTCGGTATGAACGCCTTCGTCCCGGCCGTCGGCGACGAAGTGTCGATCATTCTGGAGATCGAGGCCTTCCAACAATAGAGACTCGCGAGAACGGGATCGCCTCGGGTTGGATCGCTCTGGCGATTCCACCTGAGGCGGCCCTGATCTAAGTTACGGCCTGAAGGTTCTCTTCGTCTTCGCTCTCGTAGCCGACGCTGCGCAGCAAAGCCTGGGCCGTGCGGTCGTCCAGGGCGCTGACCCGCAGAAAGACCTGGGCCGAGATCACCATGTCGACCACCAGGCCATCGCTCGAGAGCGGCATCATCACGCGCTTGGTGAAGAGCGGGCTGTCGCCGTCGGCTCCACTGTAGCGCGATGTGGAATAGATCGCGCGTTTCTCGGCTATGACCTTTCGGTAGAGGCTGCGCATGAACGCCAGATAGTCGCCGGACATCAGCTCCTCGAGCGTGCGTCCCGTCATGGGGGCGCCGAAGCTGCGTTCGACCTCGGTGCCGACAAGGCGAAAGCGGTAGCGACCGTCGTCCAGCAGATCCGTCAACAGCAGATAGGGCAAGAGCTGCGGGATGTCCGCGGGGTCGATGTCCGCCCGCGAGGGCATAAGTCGCTGCCCCCGACAATCCAGCCAATAGCGATGGATGTCCGACAGGATCTTTTCGGGCATCGTTTTCGGCATCCTCCCAAGGATCCGCCGCGCCAAGCGGCCAGGAGCCGGCTTGGCAGCGCTGCAGATCGTCGATTCCCCATATTCCAACGGAGCGTTTTACATACGGTTAACCGTCTTCCGGGGCGATCCGAAACGTTTGCGATCACCGCGTCATGAACCGGTCGAAGCGGACGGGACATCCGGAAATCCGGCGAGTGCGCGCACCTCTGCAGGGCTATGCCCTGCCTCCCGCAGAGCGGCAAGCGACAGGGCGGCGTCGCGCTTCGCCAAGCGCCGCCCCTCGGCATCGGTCATCAAGCGGTGGTGGTGCCACTCCGGCACCGGAAGATCGAGCAGCGCCTGCAGCAGGCGATGCAGATGGGTCGCCTGGAAGAGGTCGGTGCCGCGGGTTACGAGGCTCACGCCCTGGGCCGCATCGTCCAGGACGACGGCCAAATGGTAGCTTGTCGGCACCTCCTTGCGCGCCAGCACCACGTCGCCGAGACGTTCCGGCTGCGCTTCCTGCCTGCCGGCGTCTCGGTCGTGCCAGGTCAGCGAAGGCGCTTCCGTCGAGGCCCTCGCCACGTCGAGACGCCATGCGTGGGGCTGACCCTCGGCAAGCCGGCGACGGCGTTCTGCGGCGCTGCGATGTCGGCAGGTGCCGGGATAGAGCGGCCCGTCGGGCCCCTGCGGCGCCGCCGCGGCGCCGGCGATCTCGGCTGCAATCTCCTTGCGGGTACAGAAG
>JANQPZ010000260.1 GCA_028285215.1 Rhodovibrionaceae bacterium
ACCCGGGCGACGAGGAGCTGGACGATCCTCGCCTGCTCGGCGGGGAACAGCTCGTCCCAGAGCGGGTCGAGGCGGTGCAAGGCATCGCGGACCTCGGCCTCGGACAGAGGCGCCCTGCAACGCCGCTAGCCGGGCCAGAACAGTATCCGTCATCGTGTCGCCTTGGGCTGTTTTCTCGGACGGTCATGACCGCTTCGGGCGGCCGAGAAGTCCAGTCGACTTTCTCCGCCATGGGCGGATACTTCCGTTGACTGGCGGGCGCGGAGACGGACGAGGCCCTGGGCCAGCAATTCCGCCAGCTCGGCGAGGCGCTCGGCGGAGGTCATGAGGTCCGGATGCAGAGCGTTCATCAGAGAGTCTCGTGTTGACGATAGGGCATAGGACAGGTGTCGGACGCCGTGAGAGCGGCGTGCGTCGAGCAGGTCGGATTGTCTGGAGGGTAGCTGCGCGGCCGAATGACCGCGCGGCTAGGCAGTCATGGCGATGAAGTGCTGGACCATTTCCGGTTGCCGCCCCTCTGGGTCTCGGGCTGGCGCACGAAGGTGGCGAGGTATCGGGCCATGTTCGATGAGACCTGCTGTCCCGCGATGTGACGGGCACGGAACCAATCGACGAGCACCTCCTTCTTCGGTTCTTCGCCTTCACCGAGGCGGAACGCGTCGATCGCTTGCTGCATCAGCTTTAGATAGGGCGTGGCGTGGACCATCTCGCTCGCCCTCCGTGCGTCCGCTTCGGTCCGAGCCGAGTCGATGGAGTCGAAGTCTGGCCACAAAGCCTCGACCAGGACCTTCAACAGCTGGATCTCGATATAGTGGCAGTCGGGCAGCTCTAGGGCGTCGCGACGCCAATCATAGCAACCATCTCGCCAGGCTTTCGCAGGGATTAGGCTCTGGCGCGAGGAATGCATGATCCAGGCGCGGCCCCAATCTCGGCGCTCGTGGGGATTGGCGGGACGCCGCGACAGGCGACCGGTGGCGTTGAGAAGACCATTCTGCAACGAGCCTAGGAGCATTTCCCGGGCCGTCATCAACAGGGCACGTCGGCCCAGAGGCCAGTTGCTCGGCGCATTGGGCCAAACCATGCGAATGTCTTTCAGGCCGAGCCGTTTGCTGGTCGCACAGCCGATCAGCTGCCGCAGAGCCGCCTTCATCGGCAATGGGGTGAGGTCCACGCAGGGAATGATCACTTGTTCTTCCTTATGACTCTTGTCGACGTCTCCTCCGAGAATGCGTCGGAGGAACGGTCCGGATGCCAATTGGCCATGTTGAGGTCAACCCTAGGGCTACCTGTTTTCCACGACATTCGCGTTAGCTGCAGAGCCACCGTTCCGGCAACCGTCAAAGGGTGTCACCCAGCCCGGCCTCGAAGGGTGAAACGGTTCGACCGTTGACAAGCGGATCATTTTCGCGGGTGGGTTGATCGGCGGTAGCGAGGGCGCTGATCACACCTTCTGCGTGCGAAAGCATGTCGATTTTTCATGTGTGTTGGGACGCATCGCGCGGTTTTCGGCGTTGTCAAGCGTCGAACCCTTTCACCCATGACGATCGCGCTGGGTGACAACCTTTGGCCATTGACAGGCTTCAGCCAGCAAACATGCGGTTTTGGCACCTGTTTTGATCGTCAAAGCACGATCCTCACGGGTCATTCTGCGATCGCCAGCTGGGCCAAAAAGGCCGTCAAGAGGCAAAGGGTGCCACCCAGCTCCGGCGTGAAGGGTGACACCCTTTGACCGTAGCGCGCTGCTTGGTTTTCGGTGCAGGCTTTGCCCATCGCATTGGTTGAGCGAGGAGCTTGCGCCTTGAGTTGTCTTTCTGCCCCAATGATTGGATCACCGGCCCCACCGGTGCTCGCGCCGCGTGTCTTGGAGGCGTGGCTGCGTCAGGCCCAGCCGGGCGACGCGTTCGAGTACTATCGCGGCATGCTCGGCCCGGCGCGCAGCCCCCTGGGCCCGATCAAGGCCGAACGGCAGCGCCGGGCCTTGGATCGGCTCGCGGCCACGGCCTGGGGCTTGGCCGAGAGCGGCCGTGTGCACCTGCTGCAGCGGCGAGCGGGGCCCTGCTCGTTCAGCTACCTGGC
>JANQPZ010000269.1 GCA_028285215.1 Rhodovibrionaceae bacterium
TCAACGAGTTCTACGGCCAGACCGAATGCAACCTGGTGGTTTCCAACTGCGCCGGCCTGATGCCGGTGAAGCCGGGCGCCATGGGCCGCGCGGTGCCCGGCCACGAGGTCGCCGTCGTGGACGCGGCCGGCAGACCCGTGCCGACCGGCGAGCAGGGCACGGTGGCGATACGGCGGCCCGACCCGGTGATGTTCCTCGGCTACTGGAACAATCCGGAGGCGACGGCCAAGAAGTTCCTCGGCGACTGGCTGCTGACCGGCGATCAGGGCAGCCTGGACGCGGAGGGCTACTTCCACTTCGTCGGCCGCGACGACGACGTGATCACCTCCGGCGGCTACCGTATCGGGCCGGGCGAGATCGAGGACTGTCTGATCAAGCACCCGGCCGTCGCGCTGGCCGCCGCCGTCGGCGTGCCCGACGACCTGCGCACCGAGAAGGTCAAGGCCTTCGTCGTCCTGGCCGAAGGCCATGCACCCTCGCCCGGCCTGGAACGCGAGATCCAGGACTACGTGAAGACGCGCCTGGCCGCCCACGAGTACCCGCGCGAGGTCGAATTCCTGGAAGCTCTGCCGATGACCGCGACCGGCAAGATCATCCGCAAGGAGCTGAAGGCCCGCGGCTAGCGCACCGCTCTAGCCCTGCCGCCGTTCCCGACGGAAGGAGCGCCAGAGGGACAGGCCGACGAAGTAGAGAGAGCTGCCGACCCAGAGCCAGTACATCACCGGCGCCTGCGCCGGAAGATCGACGGTGTCGGGATCGGCCGCGACCAGCCAGACCGAGGCGAGCGCCCAAACCACCGTCATCGGAATGTTCAGGCCGCGCAAGTGCGGCACCCGGAAGGGATGAACATACTTGAGCGGGACAAAGGTCAGGACGCAGCAGGCGGCGATCACGGCCAGGTTGGTCCAGGGATCCGTCTGCAGAATGAAGAAGGCCAGCACCACGACGTTCCAGAGCGCCGGGAAGCCGCTGAAGTAGTAGTCGTGGGTCTTCATCTCCGCATTGGCGAAGGTGTAGCAGGAAACGGCCATGATCGTGGCGGCGGCGACCGTCTCCCAACCGTTCGGCACCAGGCCGAACCAGTAGACCAACATCGCCGGCACCGCGACGTAGGTGAAGTAGTCGATGACATTGTCGAGCGTCGTGCCGTCGACGTTCGGCGTGACCTCCCGCACTCTGGCGCGCCGCGCCAGCGTGCCGTCGATGCCGTCGACGAAGAGGGCAAGCCCCAGCCAGAAGAAGACCAGCTGCTTGTCGCCCTGGAGGATGGCCAGCAGGGCGAGAAAGCCGAGCACTGCGCCCGAGGCGGTGAAGACGTGCACGGCCCAGGCCGCCGTCTTCGCCTTCATGGCGGGTTTGTCGAACTGGCTCAGATTGAGGCTCATGGCCCGTCCCCGCCGCGCGGGACCTCCCGGCAGATCATCATCAATCTGCAACAGACAATAGCTTTTGTGCCGAGAGGACAAGCCGCGCACGACAGACTCGCGATTGAAAAGCACTGCCAAAGCGGTCTCGTTGGGGGCTACAGTCTATTTTATCCACCGCCCGCCCGGGAGCCGAGCCGATGCCAGACAGCCAGTCGCACCCACCGCAGGACGCCGTCGAAACCAAATTCCCGCCGGGCGTCGCCTGGATCGACGGGCGCTTCGTGCCGATGAGCGAGGCGAGGATCCCGGTGCTGGACTGGGGCTTCCTGCGGTCCGACGCCACCTACGACGTGGTGCACGTCTGGAAGCATCGCTTCTTTCGCCTGGACAAGCACCTGGATCGCTTTCTCGCATCGGTCGCCAAGCTGCGCATGACCCTGCCGTTCGACCGCGCCGGTCTGGAGTCGCTGCTGCACGAAACGGTGATCGAGAGCGGCCTGGAAGACGCCTACGTCGAGATGATCTGCACCCGCGGTCATTCGCCGACCTTCAGCCGCGACCCGCGCGACGCCGTCAACCGCTTCATCGCCTTCGCCATTCCCTTCGGCTGGATCGCGGACCCGGACCAGCGCGCCCGCGGCCTGAATATGATCGTCGCATCGGTGCCGCGCATCCCGGCCGCCAGCGTCGACCCGACGATCAAGAACTACCATTGGCTGGATCTGGTGAAGGGGCTCTACGAAGCCTACGACCGCGGCGGCGAGAACGTTCTGCTGAAGGACCTCGACGGGTTCCTGACGGAAGGACCGGGGTTCAACCTCTTCGCGGTCAAGGACGGGCGCGTGCATACGCCCGACCGCGGCGTGCTGGAGGGCATCACCCGCGGCACCGCGCTTGAACTCTGCGCCGAACTGAACATCCCAACCGACGTGGCCCCGCTGTCCATGGAGACGCTGACCGGCGCCGAGGAGGCTTTCGTGACCTCGACCGCCGGCGGCATCGTCGCCATCGCCTCCGTCGACGGCGTGGCGCTGCCGGCCTCGCCGGGGCCGATCACCCAAGGATTGAGCGATCTCTACTGGGCCAAGCACCAGGACTCCGCCTGGACGACCCCTGTGCGGGGACCCTGATCAGCGGTGCGGCCCTGCCCGGCTTCGCTCTCTAAACCACTAACTGGAGCAGGATCACGCTCTACGCCGCTTGCGAAACCGCCGGCTTGAAGCGCTGTTCCGCAAGACGGTTGGCGGCTTCGGAGGTCGGGAGGTCGGCGCGCTCGGCCAGACGGTAGATTTCCGCGAGCGTGTCGCCGATGCGTGCCACGTGGGCGAAGGCGGCCGCCTTGTCGTACGCCGCCCCCGAGAGCTGGCTCTCGTGGCTGATGTTGACGATGCCCCCGGCGTTGATCACGTAGTCCGGCGCGTAGAGAATGCCGCGCGCCTTCAAGGCCGCACCGTTCTGCAGCGTCGCGAGCTGGTTGTTGGCGCTGCCGGCGACCACGGCGCAGTCGAGCTGCGGAATGCTGACGTCGTTTAACACGGCGCCGAGCGCGCAGGGCGCGAAGACCTCGGCAGCGACCGTGTGGATCTCGTCGGGCGCAACGGCCACGGCGTTCCAGGCCTCAACGGCCTGCCGCACGGCCTGCTCGTTCAAGTCGGCGACGAAGAGGTGAGCGCCCGCCGAGATCCACACGGTCGCTGCCGAGGTCTTCGCGCCCTGCGCGCTCGGCGCCGTGTTAAACGACGTCAGCATTCCGCAGCTCGACTGCGC
>JANQPZ010000272.1 GCA_028285215.1 Rhodovibrionaceae bacterium
CGACCCACTGCCGCGCTTCCGCATCCGGCCCCACCAGCAGGGTGTCCGGCGGCGCGCCATCCTGGCGCAGCCGTTCGGCGAGCAGCGCGGCGGCGGAGACCTTGACGGCCTTGGCGCCCGGAAAGACCTCGGCCAGCCGCTGCGTGCGGTGCAGATGCGGCTCCACGGTGACGACGCGCTCGAAAAGCCCGCTCAGGAAACGTCCGACGACGCCTTGGCTGACGGCTTCGCCCGGACGGAAGGCCGTGTCCTGGCGCATGTAGCAGAGGTAGGGGGCGAGCAGGGTGAGGTGTTCGGCGCCCGCGTCGCGTAGGACCGAGGCCGCGAGCATCAGCTCGATCAGCTTGTCGTTGGGGCGGTCCAGGGAGCGATAGACGAGTCCGGGGCCGCTAACGGCATCGACCCGCACCAGGCTTTCGCCGTCCGGAAAGCGGTGCAGGTGAACCTCCCGAAAGGAAACTCCGAGGGCCGCCGCGAGGCGGCGCGCGGCCTCGGCCGTCTCCTCGAAGCCATAGACAACAGCGGGGACAACAGCGGGGACAGCAGCGGGCAGGGGGGTCATGTCGCAGCCGTCGTCCCGGACAGCTCCAGGGCGTATCCGCTTCCCTCCGCCGCCAGGTCGGTCGCAAAGCGGAAGTCGGCCTGGACGCAGGCGTAGATGCGGTAGAGCGGTTCGCCCCGGCGCACCGGATCGCCGACTTTTTTCAGCAGCTCGATACCGGCGCCCTTGTCCAAGGGCGCCCCGGCGAGCCGGGCGATGCGTGCGATACGGTGGCAGTCGATGGCCGCCACGGTCCCCGCATCGGGCGCAGGGATCTCCTCCACCAGCGATCCCAGCGGGTAGCTCGTCTCGTTGCGCCCCTGGGCGTCGATGATCCGTTCCATCGCCGCCAGGGCCTGGCCCGAGTTCAGCAGCTCGCGCGCCCGTTCGTGGCCGGACCCGCCCCGCAACGCCGGATCGTAGTCGAGCATGCGGCCCGCCAGCAGGAGCGCTCTCTCGCGCAGGTCCGCGGGCGCATCCGGCTCGTTGCGCAGGACGGCCATCACGTCGCGCGCCTCCAGCACCGGACCGACGCCTGTGCCGATCGGCTGCGATCCGTCCGTCAGGACGACGTCGAGCGTCAGGCCGATCTTGTCGCCGACGTATTCGAACATCTTGCGGAGGCGGGTGGCGCTGGTGCGGCTGCGCACCTTCGCCGTGGGGCCGACGGGAATGTCGATAACGAGATGCGTGGAGCCCGCGGCCAGCTTCTTCGAGAGGATGGAGGCCACCATCTGCTCCGGTGTGTCGATGCGCAGCGGCCGCTCGACGGAGATGAGAATGTCGTCGGCTGGCGAGAGATTCACATGTCCGCCCCATATGAGACAGCCCTTCTCCCGTTCCACGAGGGCCTGCATCTCCCGGGTCGAGAGGTCGACCTTGGCCAAGACCTCCATCGTGTCGGCCGTTCCCGCCGGCGAGGTGATCGCCCGCGAGGAAGTCTTGGGGATCGGCAGGCCGTGCGCGGCGACGATGGGCACGACGATCATGGAGGTGCGGTTTCCGGGAATACCGCCGATGCAATGCTTGTCGACGACGATCGGGGCGTCCCACTTCAGCCGGTTGCCGATCTTGGCCATGGCTTCCGTCAGGCTCAGCATCTCGGCGGTCGTCATGAAGCTCGCACAGGAGATCAGGAAGGCGGTGATCTCGATCGGGGAATAGCGGTGCGAGGCGATGTCCGTGATCACCGCCTCGATTTCGTCGCCCGACAGCGTCTGGCCGGTGATCTTGGCCCGGATGGCTTCCAGGCTGGCCGGCGGCGTGGCCTGGGAGATCTCCACGCCGCTGCCTTCGGGCAGGCCCAGGCGCCTGAAGGCCTGTTCGCCCAGTCCCAGCTCGTCGGGGCCGACGATGGCTTCGGCGTCGGCAATCATCAGCGTCGCCAGGAGCGTCCGACCGTCGCCGACGACCTCGATCTTCTTGAGCGCCTGGAACTCCTCCGCGCGATAGGTTGTGCAGCGGCGGGACAACAGGGCGATGTTCTCGGGGTATGTATCGATCGCGATGCGACGCAGTTTGAGCATTCAGCCACCTCCGGCGGCGAACTTGGCGCCGGGCGAAGGCACAGGCAAGCACTACCGCAGGCGGTGTGTCGACGCCGGGATCCGATGGCCGGCTTGACTGCCAAGTCTGATCGATCCGATTGCGGCTGATTGGAGCTGCCGTCGGCCATCGAAGCCGTAGCAACACCGAACCAATGATGTTTTCGCCATAATATATATTATGCGATAACGATAATTCCAGAAATATCAAAATTCCAACCCCTATCTGCGCAACAAAGCTGTTCCTCAGGTTTTCTGTGAGGATCGTTCTACAGCGGTTCTAACACAAGATCTGGGCCTAGGTGACTCGGTGTCGCACCCTGTCGCACAGCGTAACAGCTTCACAGGTCCTCGCCCAGATGATCAACGGGATTGGAGGCTGAGGCAATGACCACAGACACACAGATCGAAGCGGCGGCAGAGGCCACGTACAATGCGTTGCGAGAGCCACACAACGCCGCTTGGGATGAGTTGCCCGAAAGAGGCCTGAAGCAGAGAAGATTCCTCCTCGTAGCCCGCGCCGCCCTAGAGGCTGCCGAAGTGGCAGCGTGGTCGAGCGATATGGAGGCGGCGCCGAAGGACGGAACTGAGATTGTATTGGTGAACTCCGCAGGCATCACATCGGGAGTCTACTGGGATAAGCGGGATTGGAAGTTCGATGCGTACTGCTTTTTGGAAGAGCGCTACTGGCGCCTATTCCCCACTCCCCCAACAGAGGGGGGCAGGTAGATGAGCGATCTGGTGAGACGGTTGCGCGCCCTCGGCGATAAGGCCACAAAGTGGGATGGCACTTGGATCGCCTGTCACGATGCTGCAGATCGCATCGAACAGCTTGAAGAGGAGAACGCTCGGTTGCGTGATGCGCTTAGGCTCGAAGAGGAAGCCCGTCGAACACGAGCCCAACGATGGACAGGCCCCGAGCCTGCGATAGACTCCGACCCATGGGCCGTTTGATCCTCGCGCTTTGCCTTTTGGCCGCCCCTGCCCTTGCTGATTCCGTCCTTGAAGGCACCGTCACGCACGTCCGCGACGGCGACACCATCGAGATCGGAGAGACCGCTGTCAGGCTGAGCGGCCTCCACGCCCCGGAGATGGACGAGGCCGGCGGCAGAGAGGCGCGGGCCTTCATGGTCGAGCTGGTGAGCGGGAAGGTCGTGCTCTGCCAGCTTGAGGGGCGTCGCAGCTATGACCGCGAAATCGGCACGTGCGCGCTCGACGGCGACGACATTGCCGGGCTTCTGGTTGCCGCTGGACTGGGCCGGGACTGTCCGCGCTTCTCAGGTGGAAGGTATCGCCACCTGGAGACCGCTGAGGGGCGGGAGCTGCGGTTGCCGAGGTACTGCAGGCCCTAGCCCCTCGGCAGCCGGCCAACGCTCAGATTGTTGCCGTAGCGGTTGCCGCACTGCTGACACCGCAGCTTTTCCTCGATCTCAAGCAACCTCGTGTCGCCCGTGTATTGCTTCTTGAAGATCGCTGGGTCGATCACCGTTGTGTGCCTGCAGCGGAAACACGTCGCCTGAAGCCGGTGCCAGTCCGCCAGATCGCTCAAGCGTATCGCGTACTTCGGCCCAATGCGTATGTTCTCGAATTGTTCCATCGCCGGGACGCTAACGCGATCCGCGCGCCAGAGTCCAGATGGAAAAGGTTAGGCGCCTATTCTAGCGCCCTGACGAGCTCGTCAAGCGTCGTTCGACAGTCCCGTCCGGCCTCGCGCAGCGGCAGCCAGTACGCGTCCATCAGCCCCCGGTGTGTGACGCCCTCTGTCGGCAACGACGGTTCGGGAGCACAGGACTTCAGGCGCTCCTCAATCTCAACGGTGACGAGCTCGGGCGCGAGCTGCGGGCCGCAGCCGGCCAGGAACACGGCCAAGGCGAGGCTAATCCCGAAGCGCATCCAGAATCTCCAACGGCACTTGCTGATCCAGGCAGCCGGTCGGATCGACCACAGTGCGTATCCGCTCCCGGATGATCGTGGTCTGCCGGTCCTCGCGCTGCGCCGCCCTCACCGCCTCGTCAGCAGCCGCAGAGAGGGCGCTGAGGCGTCGGGCCTCCTCTTGGGCCACAGCAAGCGCCTGCTGCGCCTGTGCGGCTTCCCAGCGGGCGCGCTCTGCGTCCCGGCCGTTGTCGTAGATCCACCAGACGGCCGCCACGGCAGCGAGGCCGGCGGCGATGTAGAGCCATTTCTTGCCGCCGATAGAGCGGACGGCCGTGAGAGCGAGGCCGATCATCGCACCGACCCCACGACGGGCACGCCCGTACGGCTCCGGTTCTTATCGTCCCAGGCAGCCACGCCGGCATAGAGGCCGACGATCAGCGTGACGACGCCGCCCGCCGTGGTGATGGCCGTGATCGCAACGCCCTCTGCAGCGTTGGTCAGCAGCGCGACCAGCGGCAGCGCCATGGCCCAGAGAAGAGAGGCCCAGATGACGCGGCGGCGCTGCGTCCAGACGTGGGCCGGCGCGGGCTCAATAGGACCAGACATTCGGACGCGTCCCCTCTTCCCAGGTGTCGAGATGGACGAACCGCCCCCGCCCCTTCTGCTTCACGCCGATGCCCGAGAAGCCCTGTGCGAAGGCCGTTGAGAGGACTTCATGCGCCAATCGCCCGTCGCAGCCGATGTCCACGGCGCAGCCCTTGGAGTGCGTGCCAGGCGCCTTCTTCCGAGCCTCCACGGGGTGCGTGGGGTGCCGATAGCCCGATGTCACCCGCAGCGGCTTACCGATGGCCTCCCGAAGGCGCTGCAGACGGTCCAGGAACTCCGGTTCCATCTGCAGTGTGCCCGTATGCTTGCAGCGCAGTTCATCCGGGGAGAAGTTCGGCCAGCGCTCCGAATCCCAGTTCTGATCGGTGATCACAGCACCAGCCCGATCACGAGGCCGCAAAGAAAAAGCGCGGCCCCAACGGCAGCCGCGCCCCACTTGATCCGGTCGATGTTGAAGTCGATCATTCCTCTTTCTCCATGGCGAGTTCGCCGGCCAACGCGGAGTAGCCGGCTTGGTCCACATACGTGTCGGGTTTCGGAGTGCCGGTCCTGGCGCGGGCGATCTTCAGAAGGGCCATCATCTGCGCCACGTCTTCGGCCCGGAGCGGCTGGGCGAGGTAGGAGCCCCAGAGTTCGGCAGTCAGGCCCAGGCACTCTTTGGGGCTGCCGTACTCCGCTTCCCGGTCGCGAGAGACGCAGCGATCAGCGTCGGCCAGGATCTCGGCGCGGTTCATGCTGCCGCCCTCGGCACGGCGACCCACTCGGCACCGGCCGCCGCTTTCGGCTCGTCGGCGTAGACCGGCATCTGAAAGGTGATGCCGTGTTCGGGATGCGTGATCCAGCAGGCCTGCGCCGGGCGCTCGAACGAGAAGTTGTTGGCGAAAGCGTACTCGTCCAAACCCTTGAGCGAGCCGTTTACGATCAGGTGCGGAAGCTGCATCAGGGTGTGAAAGTGCCCGCAAAGCATAGTGTCCCAGGACTTCTGCAGGCTGGCATCACGCGACTGCTTCTTGTGCCGGCCGCGCGTGACTGGGCCAAGCGGCCCGATCAGCCCGTCACCGCCTCGGAACTGATCGCCATGCGTCAGCAGATAGCGGTGCCCATAGATCCGGTAGTGCGCGTCGGAGGCATCGGGCGTGTGGAACGTCAGTCGCGGGTCATCGCGGAATCGCACCTCTAGAAGCTGGTAGACCAGCCAATCGAAATTGGTGGCGTAACGTTGCTTCGCCTGGATTTTCCGTGTGTTGCGGCCGTGATTGCCCGTGACGGCGACCACGAAGACCGAGCCGAAGGTATCGGCCAGCAGCGACAGGGCAGCGGTCAGGTTCTCGAAGAGGTCGACCACTGTCGGCATGATCGGGGCATCGTTGGTCGCGGTGAGTTCCTCGTGGATGTCGCCCGTCACCATGTCGCCGCCGAGGGCCACCACGATGCCGGGATACTCCGCACCCGTGAGATGCTGTGTCAGCAGCCGCACCGCGGATTCCGTCACCCGCCGCGCGCGGTCCTGAGCGATCGGTAGATTGAACTCGTTGGCAAAATCGACTTCGGAAGGTGCGACGCACTCGCCCCAATGCCAGTCGGAGAGGAACAGCGTCGGCACGCCCAGAACGTGCGCGGCCTTGCGGGGCGTCTTCACCAGCCATTTCGGCGGTGCGGCCGGCGTGTCTCGCAGGCCGAAGATGTGCTTGCGCACCGCCTTGCGGGTCAGCTCTTCCGTCTGGGAATCCCGGAGCGCGGCCCGAAGGTTCTTCACCTCCTGCTGCAGCTCGGCAATGCGGTCTGCCGGAAGCACCGTGTCTGGATCGGCGGCGCGCTCCAACGACCAGTCCGGTTCCAGGCCGTACAGGCTCTTGGCGCGCCCGAGCGGGCGAGCAAGATTCGGTATGCCGATCCGTTTGGCCGCCTCTTCGCGGGCCGATGGATGCCCGGAGGCGCGGAAGCCGTCTCGTAGAGCGTCCTCGACGGCCGCCACGATCTGACGGGCGCGCTCTTCGGTCATTGGGGGCATGGGCATGGCTACAGCCCCCCTTTCTTCTCGCGTAGAATGAACTGATCGAAGCGGCGGTTTAGATCGCCCATGCCGTCTTCAATGCGCGTGATGTGAGGCATGATGTCGTCGCGCCGCATGTGCGTGTCGTTGAAGCGGTCGATCCGGGCGTGCAGTTCCTTGTCGCGCTGTTCTGATGTCCGCGCCTCGGCAGCAATGCGGGTCAGAATCCACTTGGCGACGGCGCCCGTCAGCGCGGCTGCAGCGAAGAGCACGCTCAACAGCTGAAGGATTTCGGGCAAGGACATTTACGCCCCCTCACCCGGCATTGGAACGAGCGCCACGCCGCGACACCACGCGTTCCTGTGGGTCGCTGCGGGGTCGAGCATCGCGAGCACTTCGGCCTTGCTCGAGCAGCTCTCCACGATCCGGCTGAAGGCGTGGCTGCTGCCATCTGAGCAATGCATCGCCACAACGAGAACGATTACAGGCAGTATTTGCATGCTTGGCCCCTTTTCGTGAGGAGGGGTTGGGAAGTCGTCGGCTCGGGCTTTACCGAGCCCGGCCGGCGGCGCTGGTGGTGAGTCGTCTATGCAGGCAACAAAAAGCCGCCACGAGGGCGGCTGCATATCGCAGAGGTTGCATCGTCACGTGTGCACCTACTAAGTATGTGGGTGTTCCGGTGTTGGCGCTCTCACGCCCAGATTCGCGGTGGACAGGTCGTGTGAAAAAAGCCGTTTTCCTGCATGTGTTTAAGGCTGGTGGGACTAGCGTGTACTCTTGGCTGAAGAAGCACTACGACAGTGCATTCATTCCAGCTGATCCAGACGAATTTCATCGTTTGGTAGAAGAAACACCCGAAGAAATCCGCGTTCATAATTTGATTTTTGGGCATATGTACGCTGACGATGCTTTGCGCTTCCGCAAGACGCATCGCAGCCTGACCGTTCTGCGGCGCCCGGAAGAGCATCTCATGAGCGCGCTTTGGCACCTCTACGTGAACTCGAACAGCTCCGACAGCACCCGACACACGGCATTTGACCAGAATGCCATGCCGAAGCTGATAGAAACGGCCGAGCAACTCGCCCCTACGGGCGGCGGCATGCAATCGCTCTTCTTCGCGCCTGGCAACATCGACATGCACAATTCCGACCAGCGCCGCGCCAAAGCTGAGGAAGCGCTTCGGGCGCTGGCACGGATCGACATCATCGGTATCACCGGGCGCATGCCTGAAACCTTTCGGCTCTTCGCAAGCCGCCTGGGAATCCCACGGCCGTGGCTTCCTCGGCACTACCGCAATGCCGGCGCTGGCCGCTCTGGCCTCCCGCCAGAGCTTCGCGAAATTCTGAAGCATCACCTTGAAATCGATCAGCAGCTCTACGACGCGGCCGTCAGGCGCTTCGAGCGGGATCTGTCTCGGATGGAGCCGCGAAAGGTCTTCTGGCGCTAGGGCGTCTCCAGAGCGGCAACCACAAGGGCGGCCATCGCAAGACAGCGCATCACGCTCTCCACTTGGTTCGTATTGTTACAAAATTACCCGCTTTCAGTGTGGCGGAGACGGTAAGCTCGCGCTACTTTCGCGCTGGATTCCTACACTCCCGGTCTCTGCATCCGACCAATAGCGGCATACCAAAGATGTTGACAGACGAGCTTCGGCACCATGTTAACGACGCGATCATCGGCGCCAAGATCCAAGACCACCCGTTTCCTCACCTGAGCGTTAAAAGCCTCTTTCCCGCTAACTTCTACAGCGCGCTTATGGACGCTCTGCCCACTACGGCGGAGGCCACAGCAGGCGTGATCGACGGTGAAACGAGCGCCAGCGGCCTCCCGCATGCCATAGGAGATGGCGTCTATTCCCTGATACTGGACGCGCACTACGTTGACGACTTGAAGATCGCAGATGAAAGGAAGCGCATAATTCAACAGTTCGTCTGTGCGTCGGCGGAGATCAGAAAGTTCCTGTTCTTCAAGCTCTATCTACATGCACGCGAATACATCGAGCAATTCGCCAGCGATGCCGATGTCACCGAACACGCCAGATCCGGGATGCAGGATCTCGACTATGTGGATTTTAGCGTTCCCGACATACTGACCATGCGGTCGGGTGTCTATGGACTGCCCCCTCACATCGAACACCCGAATACACTCGTACAGTCCCTCATTTATCTCGTTCCAAAGTGGGATTGGTCTGCACGAGATCTCGGCACTCAGCTTTTCGAGGTGCAGCCGCCGCTCAATAGGCGGGTGCGAGAAAACCGGCCGACGTACATTTCAGAGTACCCCGGCCATGAAACGCGCTTGGTGAAGACGCTCCCCTACCGACCGAACAGCCTGATTGCCTGGACCGCCAACGACGCTGCATTCCACGGCAACACTATGGACCGCGACTACGAACGCCGCGCCGTGGTGCAGCACATTCGATTGCAACATTCATTCTACGCGCCCTTTCTTGCCGGTTGGGCCGCTAAGCCTTAGAGAGCTAAGGCGTCTCCAGGGCAGTCACGCGCGCCTCCAGATCCGAGAGCCGCGTCGCCTGCTCCCCTCGCTCTGTCTCCAGAGTCGCAACCTGTCCTGCGAGATCCTTGATCGCCGCCACCGCGAGGGAGATCATGTACGAATAGTGCAGCGCGTCTGGCTGGCCATCGAGGTAATAGACGAACTCCGTGAGGCCCGCGTCGTGAACCTCCTCCGCGATGAACCCGGCGTAGGTGTTGTCGTCGCCCGGATCGATGCTCGTGAAGGTCACCGGACGTAGCGCCTGCAGATCGGCAAGCCCCCGCGTGTAATCGGCGATCTCGCGCTTGTACTTGCGCGCGGAAGAGTTGCGGCGCAGCTCTCCCAGCGAGTCTACGGCGACGTTGGGCGGTGTGGGTGTCGTTTGCGTATGAACCGCCGAAACGCGAAAGATGCTACCGCCGATGACGACTTCTATGCTGCCGCCCTGCAAGCGCAACGCGCCTCCATTCGCGCGGATGTCCACACCTCTCGCGCCCGGTCCATTCACATTGCCGGCGCCGTTCAGATCGATGCGAAAGTCGGCAACGTCGGCGCTATTGCCCAGCGAGAACCGCGTAATCGCTGAGCCACCTGCATTCTGATTGCTGAGCCGTAAATGAGTGACGGTGGCGTTCTGATCGGAATCAGACGTGACAGCAGTCGGCAGAACCAGCCCGCCCGCCGCCTCTAGCGCCATAGCGCCTCCATTGGCACGCATCGTCACGCCCCGCGCGCCCGGTCCGCTCGTGTTGCCACTGCCGTTCAGGTCGATGCGAAAGTCGTCTGCCTCGGAGTCGTTGCCGAGCGACAGTCTCGTAGACGCGCTGGCACCGGCTGACTGATTCCTGAGCCGAGCCGTCAGCGCCAACGCGTCGATGTCTGCGGTTCTGGTGAGCAAGCCATCGAAGGTCACGTTGGTAAAGCTGCCGGCTGCCGGCGTGGAGCCCCCGATCACAGTCCCGTCGATCGTTCCTCCGGTAATCGTCACTCCATCAATCGTGCCGCCTGTAATCGCCACGGCCGTCTCATCTGGCGGCGGGCCGGTAAGAGCGCCCAGAAAGCCCCACTGCGCGGCGCTGATCGTCGTAGCGTTGATGTTGAGGATCTGCGTGATTTCCGCCGTCGTCAGGCTGCCCAAGAGCGCTGGCAGCACAGTCCCGTCGTTCGGGGTTTTGTTTTCCAGTGCTGAGCCGTCCGCATTCCAGCCCAGTACAGCATTCGCGACTGCTCCCGGCAGCGATGTCGACACACCATCGCTGGTGACCGGCAGCGTGACCGTGCGGTCCGACCGCTCGCCCTCCTGCTGAATCAGCATGATCGCCTTGTCGAGCGCGGCCTCGATCACCTCAGCGAGAAAGGCGCCCTGGTTTTCCAGGTCGACTTCCTGAGTTGCCGGAACGTCGCGCGTAATGACGAGTTGCAGCCCGACCGCGAGCGGCGCGGTCAGGATCACCGAACCGCCCAACGCATTGCCCACGCCCGTGACGCTGTAGTCCGCCCCCAAGGTCAGAACGGACTCAATGCCCGCACCGTCCACAGTCGTCACCCGCAGGTGCGTATCGGCAAGGATGCGGAATCCGTAGGCAAAGCTGCTCGTGACCCCGTTGCCCAGATACGGACCGGAGCGCGCGATTTCACTCGGGACTGTCATTCGATTTTCCCATGAAAAAACCCCGCCGGAAGCGGGGCTGGTGTGTCTGCTGTCAGGCTCTGGCGCTACTGCGGCAGATTCCAGAAGTGCTCGTGTCGCTCTACTTCCTCGCAGCCTGAGTAGTAGTCGACAAACAGATCGTCTTTTTCGGCGACCTTGTGGTGTTCGACCCACAATCGGTCGAGCGAGTCTGCCAACGTTCGCTCGATTTCCCTTCCGAACGTTTCCAGATTCTCCTCGCAGTCCTGAAGGCTCGCGAAGGGCATGCGATGCGTGATGGTCGACACCGGGTATTCGAAGCCGGGCCGGACGATGACCAGAACGGCTGTAATAACCATTGCGTACATCACCTGACCCCTTCGAACACGCGATCACCGCCGCCTCGTGGGATCGCCTGCGACGGGCGCAGCATAAAGGTCTGGGCGTTGTCTTCCTGCACCCGACGTTCCATGCGGCGCAGATATCCGGGATTGAGCATCTCGGAGACCTGATAGAGGAACAGATAATCCAGCGCCACGCGGGTGTAGAAGAGATTCGCAAAGGGCGTGTTGCTCACCACGGCGCGCATCAACGTCGCGGATCCGTCGTCGCCCGCGCGGAACTGGGCAAAGGCGCGGGCGAAGTCACCGACGCCACTCACCGTTGGACCCGCCAGCGTCTCCGGCAAAGAGCCGCCAAAGCGATTGTAATTGCCGAACAGGAAGTCGCCGAAGATCCCGGCGCCACCGCCCTGGACAAAGGCAGCAGCCCACGTCGCTCCGGCCTCGGGGTCGCGCGGCGCCCTGCCCTTAAGCATGTCTTTCGCGGCCATCGCCACATAGCCCATGACCGTCGTCGCGACCATGTAGTGAGCAAGACCCAGCATATCGCCCTTGCCCTGGAACAGAGCTTGCCGGACGCCTTCGGACAGGGCCTGTCGCAGAGTCCGGGCGCCGCTGCCGTAGATCTCTCGCCCGAGCGGCTTTGTGATTACCGTGACTGGAAAGGCCTTAAACTGCATGAAGAAGCGGATGGCCTCGCCTTCGACCGTGCCCGGCTGCAGGCCTTGCCGCAGAATCGCGCGCTCGCGTGCGCCGGGAGTCGGCACGGCGAAGTCAGCACGGTCGACCAGATAGGCGCGCAAGCTGGTCTCGATCTGCTGCCGCTTCTCCGCAATCCGGCGGGCAGACGGCCTCCCGTCGAGCAGGGCCGCAATGCGATCCTCCGGGATCTCGCGCGCCATGTCCGGCGTCAGATAGTTTAGGCCATTGGCCTGTCGCAGATCGACGCTGCGCAGGGCATCCCAGGTGGCATCGTCAATGCCGTACTGGCGCAAAAGCGTGCCCAGACGCTCCGGCACCTCGGCAAGCGCTCTGTCGGCGTTCTGCCCCAACCAGCGGGCCATCATCATGCCCGCGGCGGCCTTGTGGCTGTCCGTCCACCACGACAAGCCGTTGAGGCGGAAGAAGGCCGTCTGCAGCTTCGCCATTCGGCCGGGTATGTGATCTTGGGCTGAAAAGCGCGCGACCGCCTCGCCCAACATGCCTTCAATGCCCGTGTTGATCAGGTCGAGAATCTGCTGCTCTTCGGCGTTGCTGCGGCGCCTCCCCTTGACCAACGCCTCTAACTGGTTGCCATAAGCGGACAGCAGGCCAACGCCTTGATACCGCAACTCGGCAGCGGCGCTCGATATATCCGTCACCGACGAGACAACCGCGGCGCCCAGCTTCGACATGGACTGCCACGCCCGCACGCCCGCTCCGATCCGCGCGGCCGTCACGTTCTCGGGAATGGTCGATTCTCCCGTGATCTCCGCAAACTGGTTATCGAGCGCCTTGCGGCCGATGCGGTCGAACGTCTTCGCGTCCCCACGGTGCTGATTGAGAAGCTGGTTGCGAACCCGCTGAAACATGGCGCCCGGATTAGGTCCAAAGCTCTCCATCAGGGCCGCGTTCTGCGCAGCCCGCCTCAGGCCCCAATGCACGCTTTCGCTCAGATCGCCAGTGCCGAAGCGCTGGTTATAGTCGAACCAGTCGTCGGCGGATTTGAAGTGCAGGACGCGTGGGGCGCTGACCCGGTTCGCCAGATTCGGCGGCATACGAAACCCGCTGTCGTCGCTCTCGACGGCGCCTTCGGCGCGGCCGTGACGTCCAGCGACCAATCCGTCATAGGCGCCGCGCAGAAAGGCCTCCTGTTCGGCACCCTGGAATGTCTCGTCCAGATCGAGGCGCGGCAGGATCGCGTCGCGCCAAGCGTCGAAGCCTTCGCGGCGCAACGCCGCCACGTCATGCGTCTGACGCACGATGTAGCCGGCGCGCGGCACGATCCACGCGCCCGCCCGGTTCTGCCTGTCGACGGCGGCCGACTGGTACTTGTGAACGATCTCGGCAATCTCGCGCGCCTGTTTGTTTCCGGAGACGCCGGGGTTGCCGCCCTCTCGCCCGATCTCCCACAGCTCTTGGGCGATCTGGCGCCCGTAGACCTTGCTGGTCCAGTAGGGCATCAGGCCGCCGCGTTCCAGGTCCGCAACCATCCCGCCCAGATACTCAAGCTCCAAAGCCTTAGAGCGAGCGTCGACCGACAGGCGCCCACCCTCGATAGGCCGGTTGATTCCGACCATGACGGCCTCAAGACCAAACGCGGGATCTCCAACCCGATCGATCTGAGTCAGCAGCTCTTGCTCGCGAAGCCGGTTGATTGCGCGCTGGCGCTTCTCCTGCTGCGCCGCCGCCGTCCACTGGTCCGCCAGATCGGCCGCATCCTGCGCCACCTGATCTTGGAACCGGTCGAGTTCGGTATCGGCCTGCCGGCGCTTGACGATGCGGTCGATCTCTTCGGCCAACTGATCAAGCTCGTCGTCGGACAGGTCGCGCCCAGCGGCGGCGCGGATCGTCTCGACGCAATCGGCGAAGCTCAATCCAGGAATCCCCGCTTGCTGCTACGCTCGCCGCCTAGGGCCGCGTCCAGCCATTTGAACACCAGATACCAGCCGGCCCCGACACCGAAGATCAGCACGGCCGCCGCGATGGCTTGCAGCAGCAGCCAGTCAGGCATGGCGAACTCGATCCAGAACATCGAGGCGATGGTCAGGGCCAGTATGATCGCTGTTGCGCCAATCGCGGCGACTGTGATGCGTGTGTCATCGGTCATGTTCGCACCGTGCAAAGCGCCGCACTGCGAAGCGCGCGGCCAAGAGATTCGGCTTGCGCGATCTCTTCATCAGCCTCAGACAGCAGCGCATTCGTGCGCTCGTTGCTCATGCCTAGAGCCTCTTCGATCTCGCGCAACTCTTGCACGATATCATCGGTTTCCGCCCTCGCGCTATCCGCGACTGCGCCGCGAGCCACGGGCGTTACGCTGATCTCCGCTGCCCGGCGCGCCGCGTCCGGGTCTGCTGCAAACAGTCTAGCCGGATCCGTCGTGTCGATTCCGGCAAGAGCTGTGAGGTCTTCGGCAAAGCTAGGCTCGAACTCGGCAGCGATGCGCGGAGACGGCCGCAACAGGCGGTCAACGCCCGCCCGCGTCTGGCGGTTCAGGTCCGATATCAGGGCCGCGCGCTGCGTCTCAAGCTCTCGCAGACGGTCGGACATCTCCTGCGCCTTGGCCGCCTCGCGCCCGTCCTGGCGCTTGGTGCCCTCAAGGGGGTCGCGCCTCAGAAAGGGACGCATTGCCCGGCTTCGAGTCTGTTCGCTGCGTCGGAACCCCTCGCGATTGCCCAGAGCTTCCGTGCTGCGCTCCGACAGACCGGCCAAGTCCGGCGCCTCTTCGTCCGGCGCCCCAAGCCGGCGGCGCGACTGCTGCAAGCGGCGCAGAGTGCCCGCGATGGCCTCGTCTACCCGGCCCAACTCGTCGGCTTGCTCAGCGCTCTCCGCCAGAACCATCCGGCGGGCAAGGACGGCTGGCGGCTCATCGAAGCGCGGTGCCAGCTCCCGCTCGACGCGGGCGCGCACCTCGAAGCCCGCCGGCACAGGCTCGGCTCGCGCTCCTTCGGCCAAGCGCTGCCGCAAAGGCGCCTCGTCGGTCTGCCGCAGCAAGGGCGCCCGATAGGCCGGGTCGCTCCGCAGGATCGCGTCGATATCGACCTGTCGGCCCTCGGCAAGCTGGGCAACCGAAGACCGCAGCGCGGCCTCTCTTGTCTCCGCCCGCGCGCCCGATACCCGCTCCATCAACGTCGGCTCGCCGCGAGAACGCGCTATCGCGTCGCCGAAGGCCCCGCCAATGGTGTGCAGACCGCCGCCCAGCGCCGTGCCCACTGTGACGTTCAACAGCGAATCCAACAGGCCGTACTCGGCTTGCTCGGCAAGCGCCTGCTGCAAGATAATCGGCTCGATCAGTGCGGCGCCGACGCCGCCCTCTACAGCACCGCGGGCAAGACGCGCTCGCGTGGAACCGTGACGAGCCGCCCAGCTCGCGAAGCGCGCTTCCCGGACAACCGGGACGAAGGCCGACGCCACTGCCAGAGGGTCTGTGGCCGTCACCAGCAGCTCGGTCGCGAAGCGCGCCGCGCCCTCGCCAATGCCGCCCCTGCCCCGCCGCAGGACCGCTTGCCGCGCCACCTCGGCACGCTTCAACTCGATCTGCCGGTCGACCAGACCTTGAGGCGTCTCCTCGTCGTAGCTCAGGCCGTAGGGCGCGCCGCGCTCGGTCGCCTCTTCGGGCGAGAGCATCGGAGTCGGCGGAGCGCCACGGATCGTCGGGCCGAACTCGCTGGGCGCCTGGATGATCGGCCCATACTCGTCAGCTTGCTCGATGCCCCGCCGGAGCGACGGAATCGGGTTGCGGGTGAAGGCTTCGCCCGCTGCCGCGCCCAGCACGTCAGACAGCGACGCGGTGTAATCCTCAAGGATCGTGCCGCGCGGGGCCGTCCGGGTGATGGTCGTGCGGATCACTGGACGCCCATGTAGTCGAAGTCCTGCCCAATGCCTTGCGACACCAGATCCAGGTTGTCGAAGCGGATTTCGAGCCTCTGGCCATCCGGCCAAGCAGCGGGAACGCCTTGCTCATCGACCCAGACCAGCCCGGTCTCGTCCTCGTTGGTGACGATGTAGCCGGACGAGAGAAGACTTGCCGCGTATTGGCGTTGGGCCTCGTCCGGCTCCAAACGCGGATCGAGCGAGGTCAGCTCGTTCACGCCCAGAGGCAGAGCGCCGCCTTGCCTTACCAGGCTCTCCGTGCGAGCGACCGTTGCTTGCACGCGGGACAGGTCGACCCCACGAGGCACACGGTATGTCCCAACGAACTGATACTGATCGTTGACGATATCGTTGGCCGCCTTTCTTACGGCCTCAGCCGGCGCCAATCCAGCCGAGGTATACTTGAGAGCTAGCAGCGAGACAGCCTCGCGGTGCGTCTCGTAGATACCGACTCCGCCAGGACCGCGCAGCGTTTCCTGCAAATCGGCCAACTCGACCCGAACCTGATCATCGACTTCCGTCTTGACTTCGGTGCCGACAGCACGTTCCAGGACTGGGCGGCCCTCGTGCTGCGCCTCGGCCAGAAACATCCGAGCATGCGCCTGTGTCGGCGCCGACATGCCCGCCAGAACGCCTGTCGTGCCCGGCAGCCCAGCCTCGACAAGCTCACCCTGCACGCGCGGCCAGTGCGGGCCGTAGATCGCCGCCAGATCGGCAACACGGTTCGCCTGCTGCGTCGGGTCTTGGATGGCCATGAACTCAGCCGCAACGGCGCTGGCGCTGCCCTCCGGCAAGGCGCGCGTTTCCCAGCTCGGAACGCCCAGCCGCTCTTGCTCCGCCAGCGATACGCCAATGGCCGCCGGCAACTGTCGCGGATCTTGCCGCGCCGCCTCGTAGGCACGCGCCACGACCGGGTTGCTGCCCAGGACATAGGCCGATGGGTCATCCTGCAATGCCGCATACTTGTCCTGCTGCGACTTCAGGATCAGGTCGAACCGCTCCGCCTCTTCCGCGAAGCCCTCGCCTTCCGGCCGCAGGCTCTCCAGCAGGGCCGCGTCTTCCTCGGGGGAGTTCGTCGCGACCGTGGCCCGCGCCTCGTAGAACGCGGCTTCCCGGTTCAGGCTGGCGACAATCTCCCCGCCTTCCTCCATGCCGTAGCTCGCAAGGATCTGCGCGTCGCTCACCACACCCGCGCGCCGTCCCGTGCGGCGCAGGCTGGCAACCTCGTCCTTCAGGCCCTCGGATAGCTGAGCCCGCGCGACCACGATCTCTTGCTTGCGGGCGCGCTCGATCCGGGCTTCGACCTTCACCCGCTCGGATGGAACGATCTTCTCGCCGTGGGTCGCCAGATGGCCGGCAGCCACGCTGGCACCGTTCTCAGCAAGCAGCCGGTCGATCACGCTGATGTGCATGGACGAGATGTATTCCAGAGCGTTGGCCCGAATCACTTCATCGGCCTGCCCGGCGTCCCGGCCGCGCTGCGTCACCTCCGCCAGGATCTCCAATTCCATATCGGGGATGGTCGAGGGGCTGGCGATGCCCTGCTGAATGTTGGCGCCGATACGCGCTTGCGAAGCCTCGGTCTCGTAGACCTCAAGCTGACGGTTGTAGTGGCGGTCCAGTCCGGCGCCGATGGCAGGCATGCGGCCCTGAATCTGCTGCTCCACCATTTCCCGCGCGCTGTCGCCCTGGACGCCGCCCAGAATGCGCGTGTTGATCTCCTCGATCCGTGCGCGGGTCGCCTCAAGCGCGCCTACGGCGTTCTGGCCTTGCAGAGCCTCATACTCGGTCAGGACCGGCGTAATCTCCGCCTGCCAGTTGGCATAAGCTGTCTTCGCGGTCGCCTCGTTGTGCCGGATCTGCTGGTTGACCGCCGCCTGCCCAAGCTGAGCCCCGGCCCGCTGTAACTGCTGCCCGCCCCGTTCAAGCGCCCTCGCCTGCCCCGCGCCGAAGGTTTCCGGTGACACGGCAATCTGCTGCCGAACGTTGCCCAGGGGCTGCACCGCGACCTGCTGACGGGAGTAGCGCGGGACCGTGACCATCAATCCACCAAGCTGTACTGGTACCACTGCTGCGCGACCTGCCCGCCCGCGCCGATCAGTGGTGAGATGGTCGGCCCCTGGACATTGCTCCGCTGCACGTCGAGGAGGCCGGCCTGTGCCTGGTCGTTGGCGGCCTGCACTTCGAAGCGCCAAGCCTCGCGGGCGGCATTGTCCCGGATCGTAAGCGCGTCCAGCTCGCCCAGCTCAGCCGTATCGCCCAGGGTCTGCAGTGCGGAGCCCGTGTCCGCCTGAAAGCCTGTGGCGGCCAGCACGGCCGTCTGGCGGCCCAGCAGATCGCGCGTCGCCATGCGCTGGCGTCGCTCTTCTTCCCGGCCCCGCTCGCGCGCGTCTTCGGCCAGCCGTTCCGACGTGATCGCGTTGTTCTCGGCCACCTGCCGCTGATAGTCGAGAGACGCGCGCTGCGCCTCCGCCTGCTGGTTCTGCGCCCGCATCTGCATCATGCCGCCGATGGCGGTGGAAGCCGACGCCGCGATCAGCAGGGGTTCACACATCGCAGCTCATCCAGAAGCGGTGAAAGGGGCGGCCGAAACGGCCGTAAGGCGCGGCGGGGTCCAGGGTAAAGCCCAGCCACCGCAGCCAGCGAACCGACAAGGCATTGCCGGCATCGACCCAGTTCTCGAGAAAGTCATACCGCTCACGCCAGCCCTGCACATGCGCCCGGCTGATTTCCATCAGCGCCCGCTTGTGATTCACCAGACTGCGCGACCCCAGCAGCCATGGGCTTCCCGTGCCGCCCAGGATAGACACGCGCACCACGCCGTGGAGGCTCAGCAGTTCGCCGTCGTGACGCACCGCCCAGGCCAGCTCGGAGCGGTCCAGGCTGCTTTCGAGGGCTTGCAAGCCCCGATGCCCATGTGAGGCCATGACCTCGCGCCTGTCCGCCGTCCTGAGCCGCGGCGCCAGCTCTGCCGCGTCTTCCATCCGCGCCGGCTCGACCGCGTAGTTATCCACCGACATCGACTTCCGGCGCGATGGACAGCAGGGTCAGCGGCAGGGGATCGTTCTGACGGATGCAGACGATACCCTGGCTGTTCCACTCCGGCGGCACATCCATGGAGATGTCGCCGGTGAAGAGACGGATCGCCTCGCCGTAGGCCTCGGTGGAACGCTGCTTCCACTCGTCCAGACGCGCGAAGGAAGGGCCGGCGAAGACGCCGCGTGCCTCCTGCACCCGCAGGGTCAGCTCGCCGATGCGCTTCTGTCGC
>JANQPZ010000306.1 GCA_028285215.1 Rhodovibrionaceae bacterium
GAGCAGCACCCATTCGCCGTCGCCCAAGGCCACGTTCGGCCAGTCGCGCAGGTTGCCCGCCAGCTTTTCGTCCTGCGGTCCGACCAGAAGGTAGACGCCGTTGGGATCGCCGCCGTCTCCGGTGCGTCGCTCGATGGCGTCGATCAGACCGGACAGGCCACCGTCCCGGGCCTGATCGGCCAAGCCGCGCAGTTCGGCGGCGACCGTCTCCCCCACCTGCCGGTCGAGCATCGGCACGGTGCGGAGATAGACCCAACCGAGCAGCAGCAGGACCGAGAGCGCGAAGAAGGCGAAGTAGACCAGCGCGAAGCGCGTGGTGGCGCCGGCCGGGAGAAGACGCTGCGCACCCACGCCGTCGCCTCAGTCTTCGGCCGAAAGCAGATAGCCGGCGCCGCGGACCGTGCGGATCAAGGCCGGGTCGAAGCCCTTGTCGACCTTCTGGCGGAGCCGGCTCATATGGACATCGATCACGTTGGTCTGCGGATCGAAGTGGTAGTCCCAGACGCCTTCCAGCAGCATGGTTCGGGTCACCACCTGACCGGCGTGACGCATCAGGAACTCCAGCAGCTGGAACTCGCGAGGCTGCAGGTCGATCCCCTGGCCGGCGCGAACCACTTTGCGGCTGAGCCGGTCCAGAGTCAGATCGCCCACCGTCAGGGTCGTTTCCGGTGCGCTGCCCGCCCGCCGACGAGTCATGGACTCCAGACGTGCCAGCAGTTCGGAGAAGGCGAAGGGTTTTGTGAGATAGTCGTCGGCGCCGGCGCGCAGGCCGCCGACCCGATCGTCGACCTGGCCGAGGGCGCTCAAGATCAGGACCGGCGTCTGAATGTTCGCGGCCCGCAGCGCCTCCAGCACCTTGAGACCTTCGAGACCCGGCAGCATGCGATCCAGGATCACGGCGTCGTACTCGCCGCTGGAGGCCATGTAGAGGCCGTCGCGCCCGTTGTCCGAGCGGTCGACCACATGGCCGGACTCGCTCAGCCCCTTGCGCATGTAGTCGGCGGTCTGGTCGTCGTCTTCGATGATCAGGACGCGCATCGTCGGCTTGCCTCCGGCTCTGCTATAGGCCGAAGCGTCGCGACTTGCCAGAGCTTGTCTGTCGTCCTTCATGGAATCCACCCCCAATCGTCTGCCCGTCGGCGCCCGGACATGACGATGCTCCTGGTCCTGGCCGGCCGTTTTCGGGAAAGAGAAAGCCGGCAGGGCCTTGTCCCTGTCAGGGGGCGCCTGCCGGCAAGTCGAGTGTCGTGAAAGACCCGAAAGATCCCTTCGAACTTCCTGGAGGAAACGCTCCAGGATAACCCGGAGCCTTCGGGCAGGCTCGTCAGGCGCGCGGCCTCACCCCCACGAACAGGGGATTGCCGTCGCGCTCGACGAGCATCAGCGCCGAACGCTGACCGGATGCGGCCTCGGACAGGGCTTCCGCGACCTGTTGCGGAGCCTCGATCTCTTCGCCGTCGACGCGGCGGATCACGTCGCCGGGCCGCAAACCCGCCTCGGCTGCAGGGCCGCCGTCCTGAACGTCGACGATGACCACACCCTGCAGATCGCTCGAGAGGTCGAAGCGCTGACGGGTGGCGGCACCGACGGCGGCCAGACTGGCACCCAGGCTCTCGTCGGCCGCCGTGTCAGGCTGGCCTTGAGGTTCCGTTTGCAGGCTGGCCTGTTGCGGCTCCAATCTGCCGATCTCGACCTGGAACCGCTCTTCGGAGCCGTTGCGCCAAACCTCGACCTCGACGCCACGCCCGATCTCCGTGCCGGCCACGATCCGGGGCAGATCGCGCATCTCCTGAATCTCTGCGCCTGCGAAGCTGGTTATGACGTCGCCTTGCTCCAGGCCGGCTTCGTCCGCGGGGCCGCGCGGCACCACGTTGGCGACCAGCGCGCCGCGCGGCTGCTCCAGGCCGACCGCCTCGGCCAGTTCCGGCGTGACTTGCTGCACCATCACGCCCAGCCAGCCGCGTTCGACCGTGCCGCTGTCCTTGAGCTGCGCGATGATCGGCTGCGCGAGATTCGAGGGAATGGCGAAACCGATGCCGATTGATCCGCCTGAGGGGGAGAAGATCGCCGTGTTGATACCGATCACCTCTCCGTCAAGGTTGAACATCGGCCCGCCGGAGTTGCCCCGGTTGATCGCCGCGTCGGTCTGAATGAAGTCGTCGTAAGGGCCGGCGTTGATGTTGCGGCTGCGCGCCGAGACGATGCCGGCAGTCACCGAACCGCCAAGTCCGAAAGGATTGCCGACGGCCATGACCCAGTCGCCCACTTCGATGGCATCCGAATCGCCGAACTCGAGAACCGGCAGATCGCCCTGCGGGTCGATCTTCAGGACGGCCAGATCGGTTTGCGGGTCGGTCCCGATCAGCTCGGCGCTGAAGGTGCGGCCGTCGTCGAGGGTGATCTCGATATCGTCGGCATTCTCGACGACATGATGGTTGGTCACGATGAAGCCTTCATCGTCGACGATGAAGCCGGAGCCCACGCCGCGCAGGGGGCGCTGCTGCTGACCCTCCGGCATGTTCGGGTTGCCGAAGCGCTCCAGAAACTCCTCGAAGGGAGAGCCTTCGGGGAAGGGCAGGCGGGGACGGTTTCCAGCCTCGGCCTGCCGTTCGGTCTGCACGAAGACCACGGCCGGACTGACCTCCTTGACCAAAGGCGCGAAGCTTTCGGGCGCCGGCCTCGCCAGAGCAGCCGTGCTTGCAACCAGAAAGGCGCCGACGACTGCGGCGGGCAGGACGCCCTTGCATGACGTGCGGAACAAGTGACGTGCGGACATAGGGCTGCGCATCTCCTGTCGATGAATTGCATTGTCCAAGATAGTCGCTGCAGGCTTACGATTGCCTGTCCAGCGGGTTAACTTGTCGTAAGATCGATCTAAGCATCTGATTCGCCGAGTTTTCGCCCGAAATTGGGCGAGACTCTGACATCTGCGGGTTCTCCGCCGGATCGTCCCGATGTCTGCAGACCCGGCTTGGCAGGCCTCTTCGCTTGGGCCAGAGTTCCCGACCGGGGTTCTTGGAGAGTCCGGCTTGCGGGAGAGCGCCATGCGGGTTGTGGTGCTGGGCTGCGGCGTGGCCGGTGTGACGGCGGCCTGGATGCTGCAGCGCGACGACCATAGCGTCACGGTGATCGATCGCGCCGACGAACCGGCGGCTTTCACCTCTTTTGCCAATGCGGGTCTCGTGGCGCCCGGCCATGCCTATGCCTGGTCCTCGCCCAAGGCGCCGGGCGTGCTTCTGCGCTCGCTTTGGCGCGGAGATCAGGCGCTGCGCTTCCGGCCGAGCCTCGACCCCGCGCTCTGGCGTTGGACCTGGAAGTTCCTCCGCCAGTGCACGGCCGAGCGCGCAGCCCGCAATACCGCCCGAAAGGCTCGGCTTTGCCTCTACTCGCAAAGCCTGCTGCACGAGGTCGTGGCGGCCAGCGGCGTTGCCTATGACGCGCGTTGCGACGGCCTGATCTATCTTTACCGCAAAGCCGAGGCGTTCTCCGGCGCATTGGAGAAGATGCGCATTCTGACCGAGCAGGGGATCGAGCTGCGGAGCTTGACCCCTGCAGAAGCCGCCGAGGCCGATCCCGCTCTGGCGCCGCTTCGGGATCGACTGGCGGGCGCGATTCTGGCGCCGGGCGACGAGTCCGGCGATGCCCGGCTCTTCACGCTCGGCCTCGCCGAAACCTGTAGGGACGACGGCGTTCGCTTCCGCTTCGGCGAAAGGGTCACGGGGCTGCGGCTGAGCGGCGGGTCGGTCGAAGCGGTGATCACCGATCGCGGTGAGGTGGAAGGGGATGCCTTCGTGCTGGCTCTCGGCGTCTACAGTCCGCAGGTCGCCAGGCAGCTCGGCGCCCGGCTGCCGATCTATCCGGTCAAGGGTTACTCGGTCACGCTGCCCATCGCCGGGCGCAACCGCGCCCCCAGCCTGGGCGGCGTGGATGAAGACAACTTGGTGGCCTACGCGCGTTTCGGCGATCGGCTGAGGATCACCGCAACGGCCGAGTTCGCCGGTTATGCGACCGACCACACCCCCGCCGACTTCGATCACATGCTGAGGGTCGCGCGGGACCTTTTTCCGGAGGGGGGCGACTACGACCGGCCGGACTATTGGGCCGGACTCCGGCCGATGACGCCCGAGGGAACTCCCATTCTCGGCCGCGGGCGTTGCGACAACCTCTATTTCAATACCGGGCACGGGCATATGGGTTGGACGATGGCCTGCGGGACCGCCAGGATCACGGCCGATCTGATCGCCGGTCGCACGCCCGCGATCCCGCTCGACGGACTGTTGCTGCAATAAGGATCGCGCCCATGACCGCCCAGGCTTCGCCGTCACCTCCAACCGCGGAAGATGCGCCGCGCGTGGACTTGGAACATCTGCCCTTTACCCTCGACCAGGGTGTCGGCGCCGTTGCGCGGCTGGGCTTGATCGTGCTGGCGACCGACGGAACGGTCGAAGACGAGTTTCGCCGCGTTCTCGCGCAGGTGCCGGGTGTGGCGCTGTTCGAGAGCCGCATCTGTAACGATCCGGAGATTACGCCCGAGACGCTGCAGGCCATGGAGGCGCGTCTCCCGGACTGTGCCAAGGTGATCCTCCCCGGGTCCGACCTGGACTGCCTGGCTTACGGCTGTACGTCGGCGTCCATGGTGATCGGCCCGGAGCGGGTGCGCGACCTTCTTCTGGAGGCGCGCCGTCCGAAGACGGCAACCAACCCGGCGCTCGCCGCCCTGGCGGCCTTCGAAGCGCTCGGGATGCGGCGGATCGCGGTGCTGACGCCTTATGTTCGTTCGGTCAACCGAGGACTGCGCGCCTTCTTTCAGTCGCGCGGCGTTGCAGTGCCGGTGCTGGGGTCCTTCAACGAGGCGGACGACCCGACGGTGGCGCGGATCGATGCCGCCTCCATTCGAGCGGCTGCCGAGCGGCTGGCGCGTGAGCCGGATGTCGACGGGCTCTTCGTCTCCTGCACCTCGCTCCGTCTGGTCGAGTCGGTTGCGGAGATCGAGGCGGCGCTGGGCAAGCCGGTGACGTCCTCGAACCATGCGCTAACCTGGCACAGCCTGCGCCTCGCGGGCGTCGAAACGGCATTGCCCGGGCTGGGCGAGCTATTCCGAAGGCGCATAGCCTAGTTTCCACACCGGGGTTGCTAAAACCCGATCATAATGCATCATGACTTATGTAACGCTCTTAAGCGCACGATTCTTTCGCGCGCGAACATTCGGCGCGGGCCAAGAAAAAATTAAGTAACGATAAGCCAGTATTGGCGAGAACATGCGCGAGGATCCTCCATGCTCTATTCGTTGTATGAGTTTCAGCATATTGCCATGACGCCGTTTCGGATGATGTCCGAAACGGCCCGTGAATTGCTGACTCATCCATTGATACCAATGACCTATACCCATCTGGGCCGTAGCGTCGTGGCGGGGCTGGAGGTCTTCGACTCGGCCACTCGGTATCGCAGCAAGCCGGAGTGGGAACTGACGCACACCAAGATCAACGGCCGCGAAGTGCCGCTGAAACTGGTGCGGGCCGGGGGCAATGCCTTCTGCGATCTGATCCATTTCAAGCGGGTCGGGGTCAAGCGCAGCGATCCGAAGATACTTCTGGTCGCGCCGATGAGCGGACACCATGCGACCCTGCTGCGCGGTACGGTCGAGGCGCTGGTGCCGGACCACGAGGTCTACGTCACCGACTGGGTCGATGCGCGCTTCGTGCCGTCCGAGGCCGGGCCCTTCGGGATCGAGGACTATCTCGACACCCTGATCGATTTCATGAAGCGCTTGGCGCCCGATCTCAACGTCATGGCGGTATGCCAACCGGCGCCTCTGGTCCTGGCCGCCGTTTCCCTGCTGGCCCAGGGAGACGATCCGGCACAGCCGAAGGCGATGATCCTGATGGGCGGACCGGTCGATACCCGTGCGGCGCCGACCGCCGTAACGCGCTTCGCCGAGTCGCGGCCGATGTCCTGGTTCGAACGCAGCCTGATTGCGGAGGTGCCGACCTATTATCCGGGTGGCGGCCGTGCCGTTTATCCGGGCTTCCTGCAGCTTGGCGGATTCCTGTCCATGAATCCCTCAAGGCACTTCGAGTCGCATGTGAAGATGTTTCGCCACCTCATTCAGGGCGACGGCGACTCTGTGGAATCGCATCGTCGCTTCTACGATGAGTATCTGGCGGTCATGGATGTGCCGGCCCGGTACTACCTCGAGACGGTGGATCACGTCTTCAAGCGCCATAGTCTGCCGGACGGTAAGATGACCTGGCGCGGCGAGACGGTCGATCCGGGCGCCATCGCCAAGACGGCCTTGATGACCGTCGAGGGTGAACTGGACGATATCTCCGCGCCCGGCCAGACCATTGCCGCTCACGCCATGTGCAGTGGTCTCGACCAGTCCAAGCACGAGAACTTCCTCCAGCCGGGGGTCGGCCACTACGGCATCTTCAACGGCCGGCGCTGGAGGGAGAAGATCAAGCCTGCCATCGGCGCCTTCGTGCGCGAGCACGGCTGAAGCGCTGTCGTCCTAGGCGGAAGCGAAGCGCTTCCGCCTGAGACACTCGCGCTCTAGGCAGGAAGAGCGGCGCCCGGTCTGGAACGCCGCCCTGCCTTGGAACTTGGTCGCTGTGCCTTTTACGGGGTGCCGTCTACGCGCTGCGCTTGCTCAGCAGGGTGTCGAGGCTGAGCTTGCCCGGGCCGTAGACGATCAGCAGTCCGAAAATCAGCATCCAGAGGTAATGGGAGGGATGGGCGATGCCGTTCTCGATCCCCTCCGGCGTTGCGCCCACGATCCACTGAATGGTCATCGTCATGATCAGCAGTCCGGTGGCGGAGAGCCGCCCCAGTAGTCCCACGGCCAGGAGGATGGCCAGCGTCAGCTCTCCGACCGTGGTGATCGGTGCGGCCAGAGCCGGCGGCAGGAAGGGCACCGGGTGGATGAAGCCGAAGAGGAACTCCTGGCTACCCCAGTTGTTCACCCGGCTCCAGCCGGCGTCGAAGAAGATCTTGGCCATCCAGAGGCGAGCAACCAGGGAAACGACCGGTTGGCCGTAGCTTTCCAGTGCGTCGCGCAGCGGCTCGAAACGCGCATAGAGACCGCCGATCAAGGCTGCGGGGCTGCGAGAATCCCCGGTGGAGGAGGAGATGGACATGTCGGGTACCTCCGGTCAGGCTCGCCCGAGGATCAGGCGAGGTCTTGGGGCAGGGTAAAGGTCGCGCGGGCGAGATGGTCGGCCAGCACGGTCTGCAGATCGATTTCGGGTTCGGCGGCGAGCGCCGCGTCGGCCGCCGCCGTTAGGTCGCTCCCGGCAGCGAAGGCTCGCAGCAGCGCCACGTCGCCGGGGCTCGCGAGGCGCTGCAGGATGGCGCCCTCGGCGCTGCGGGTGACCAGGACCGTCTGGGCGCCGGCGGCCACGCCGCGGCCCAGCTCTTCGGCATGCCACAGGCGCTCGATGGCATAGGGGCTCTCGATCAGGCGGGTCGCCGGATGCCAAGGCAGCTTGAGGCCGCTCAGCCGCTCGGGCGGAACGCCTTCCAGGCTGCGCCCGGTCAGGACGGGGGCCTCCGCCGCGAAGAGTGACTCGTTGCGGGCCCATTCCAGCCGCGCCAGGTCGGGCAGGAAGTGATAGCTGGCCGTGTGATGGAAGACCGGCAGGAAGGCCGGCAGTTCGGCGCCGTAGCTGGAGAGGTGGGGGCGGCGCGGAGGGTGCGCTGCGACATAGCTTCGGGCCAAGACACGGAAGTTGTCGGCGCTCAGCAAGCGTTCCAACGCCGGATAGGCGGCCGCGAGCACAGCGGCGAGAGAGCCCAGCGCGTTGTTGCGGTAGACGGCGAGCCGCAGGTTGGACGGCATGTCGCTGGCGGCGATGCGCGCCAGGGCGTCGCTTGCCTCGCCTTGCAGGAGCGCGCGGCGGAAGGCGCCTTGCATTTCAGCCAGCATGGCGCGCCCTTTCGGCCGTCAGACGATCCAGCTCATGCTGCGCTTTGCCGGCCTCTTCGAGCAGGACCCCAAGGTCGGGGATTGCCGTGTCCCATTCCACCAAGACCGGAACTGGGCCGGTCAGGGGCAAGGCGGCCCGCAGCAGGTCCCAGACCGCAGCCGGCACGCGGCTGCCGTGGTCGTCGATCAGCAGGCGGTGACCTTCGAGTTCGACTTCGGCGTGGCCTGCCACGTGAATCTCGCCGACCGCGTCCGTCGGCAAGGCTTCAAGATAGGCAAAGGGGTCGAAGTCGTGGTTCTCCGCGCTGACAACGATGTTGTTGACATCCAGCAGCAAGCCGCAGCCGCTGCGTCGCACCGTTTCGGCGAGAAACTCGGCCTCGCCCATCCGCGATGCGTCGAACTGCAAGTAGCTGGACGGGTTCTCGACCAGGATGCGCCGCCCGAAGGCTTCCTGCGCCTGATCGATGTTGCGGCACAGCACCGCCAGCGCCTCTTCGGTGTAGGGAAGCGGCAAAAGGTCGTTGAGGTAGGTGCCGTCGTCGACGGACCAGGCCACATGTTCCGATACCAAGCCCGGTCGTACGGCGTCGAAGAGCGCGGCCAGACGCGTCAGGTGCTCACGACTGAGGCCTTCGGCGGAGCCCAGAGACAGTCCGACGCCGTGGCAGGACAGTGGGTAGTCGCGGCGGATCCGCTCTAGGGCGCGGCGGCGTGGCCCGCCCTCGGCGAGGAAGTTCTCGGAATGGACTTCCAACCAGGCCACCGGCGGGCCACCGTTGAGAAAGTCGGGCAGATGAGGATGGCGCAGGCCGATCCCTGCCGCCGCTGGGATCGGCGTGACAGGGATCGGGTCTGCAAGTCGGGAGGCGGCCTGACCTGTCCGGCCGAGTGGCGCGAAGGCGGTCATGATGTCCGATCTCTCCCTAACAGCTCTGATACCGCCGGATGGCTTAGCTGGCCTTCTCGGGGTTGACGCCTTCGAACGGCTCGACCTGGCCGCCCGCTTCCAGGCAGGCCTCGGCGGAGGCCTTCGCCTTCCAGTCGCCGCCATGGTAGTCGACGGTCGACTGACCGGCACAGGAGTGGGTGCCGGCGGCGTTGGCGCAATCGTTCTCGCCAGCCTTGGCGATGCCATAGCACTTGGTGCCGGCGGCTTCGGCGGCCGGGGTCATGGCCAGGCCGGAAACGGCAACGGCGCCGGCCAGAGCCAGGGCAGCGGTAGCGGCGGACAGCTTCTTTTCGAACATCAGCGCATTCTCCTGTCTTGCGAAACTTTGAACGTCGGGCGGGGCGCCCGCTGTGCGGCCCGCCTCGGCGTAGCTCGCACCGCATAGTGTGGGGAATTGCCTAAAAGGACACGAATCACGACACTTCACGAAAGTGTTGGGCCAACGAACGGTTTGGCTCGGTCTTGCGCCCGCCTTTGAGCCAGATCATCAAGGGGCTGCCGGCCGGGTGATAGACTCTTCAACCATCGGGCGGCGGGGTAGCGGCAACAGCAGTTGCAAGGAGACCCTAGAGATGGCGCACGAAAAGAAGATTGAGACCTCCCAAGCCGAGCCGCCGCAGGCGAGCGGCGGCCTGCAGACCTCGGGCATGCTCTATCCTTTGACCCGCTTGCGGGAAGATGTCGATCGGATGTTCGACGACTTCTTCAGCGGTCGCCGCTGGCCTCTCGGTCGTGCGGCTGAAGACTGGGGCCGCCTGCCGAGCCACTTCGCTGTGGCGGGGCGGGGGCTGATCGATGTCAAGCTGGATATCTCCGAGACGCCCGAGGCGATCGAGATCGCCGCCGAAATGCCCGGGGTTGGGGAGGAGGATGTCGAGATCGAGCTGTCCGGCAACGTGCTTACGATCAAGGGCGAGAAAACGCAGCAGAGCGAGGACAAGGAGAAAGACTACTACCGCTGCGAACGCAGTTACGGCAGTTTCCAACGCTCCTTCGGGGTGCCGGACAGCATCGACGGAGACAGGATCGAAGCGAAGTTCGATAAGGGAGTCCTGCACATCGTGATGCCCAAGAAGCCGGAAGCGAAAACCGAGGCGAAGAAGATTCCGGTCGGAGGCACATGACGGCCGCTTGGCACTTGGATCCAAAATCAACTCAGAGGTGAGGGAAAAGTTGACGTGGATCAATGAAGTGGTGTAGGTAGAGGTCTAACGTCCAACCTTCGATAGCAGCCCTCCCATCCTTACGACCTGGCTTCGTTCTCCCTGGCGAAGCCGGGTTTTCTTTATGGGTCGGGAGATGACGCGGCGTTTCGATGGCCTCGGCCGCTCTACCGCCCGGTCGGTCTCAAGAGACCGGCATCCGACAGCCGAATATCGCACAGCCGGATCCGACGAGGGGGCTTGGGGCGCCGGCCGCTCGGAGGTGCATCAGGTTTCTCAGAACTGTGCGTCGTCCAGCTCGAGGGTGGTCTCGGCGCCGCGGGTGGCGGCCACCGCGGCGGCGCTGGCCTGCGGCAGGATGTTGTCGGCGTAGAAGCGCGCCGTCCTGATCTTGCCTTCGAGGTACGCGGTATGGCCGTTGGCGCCTTCGAGCTGCCGTGCGGCCGCGACGGTCTGCCGGGCCAGTGCCCAGCCGCCCCCAAGTGTGCCGAGCAGTTTCAGGTAGGGTGTCGCCCCCGCCGCGGCGAGATGCGGATTGTTGGCCCAGACGCCGCAGAGCCAGTCCGTTGCCTGTTCCAGCGCCTCGGCGCCGGCCGTCAGTTCCCGGCGCAGTCCGGCGAAGCGCTCGCCGGGAAGCTTCGAAAGGGTCTCGACCTCCTGACGCACGCTTGCCGCGAAGCTGCGGGCCGGGAAGCCTCGGTGGCGCACGACCTTGCGGTTGACCAGATCGAGGGCCTGGATGCCGTTGGTGCCCTCGTAGATCGGCGCGATGCGGACGTCGCGATAGTGCTGCGCCGCGCCGGTTTCCTCGACGAAGCCCATGCCGCCGTGGATCTGCACGCCGAGGGACGCCACCTCAACGCCGATGTCGGTGCTCCAGCCTTTGACCACCGGCGTCAGCAGCTCGACCACGTCGATCATCTGCTGCTGCCGGCTGCGCTCGTCGGTAACGGCGTTGGCGCGGTCGAGACCGGCCAGCGTATGGTAGGCCAGACCGCGGGCGGCCTCGGTCAGCGCCTTCATGGTCAGCAGCATGCGGCGCACGTCGGGATGTTTGACGATGGGGACCGACTTGCCGGTCTGATCGCCCAGATCGCGGCTCTGCACGCGGTCGAAGGCGAAGGCGCGGGCCTGCTGGTACGCGCGCTCCGCGACGCCGATGCCCTGGATGCCGACCGTCAGGCGGGCATTGTTCATCATGGTGAACATTTGCCGCATGCCCTGGTTTTCTTCGCCGACCAGATAACCGATCGCACCGCCGGAATCGCCGAAGGCCATGACGCAGGTCGGCGAGGCATGGATGCCGAGCTTGTGCTCGATGGACACGCACCGCAGATCGTTCTTCGGTCCGGGGCTGCCGTCCTCGTTCACCATGTACTTGGGCACCAGGAAGAGGCTGATGCCCCGGGTGCCTTCGGGTGCGCCCGGCGTGCGGGCCAGCACCATGTGCACGATGTTGTCGGCGAAGTCGTGCTCGCCGTAGGTGATGTAGATCTTCTGACCCTGGATCAGATAGTGATCGCCGTTCGGGGTCGCCCGGGTCTTGACGGCGCCGACGTCGGAGCCGGCCTGCGGCTCCGTCAGGTTCATGGTGCCGGTCCACTCGCCGCTGATCAGCTTCGGCAGATAGACTTCCTTCTGCGTCGGACTGCCATGGGCGGACAGCAGTTCGACCGCTCCCTGCGTCAGCAGGGGGCAGAGCGCAAAGGCCATATTGGCGCTGTTCCACATCTCCTGCACCGCACCGGCGACCACCCACGGCAGACCTTGGCCGCCGTAGTCGGGGTCGAAGGGCAGCGTGTTCCAGCCGGCATCGACGTAGGCGTGATAGGCCTCGCTGAAGCCCTGCGGCGTTCGCACCACGCCGTTCTCGAAGATTGCGCCGGTCCGGTCGCCGACGTGGTTAAGCGGCGCCAGCACCTCGCCTGCCAGGCGTCCTGCCTCCTCCAGCACCTGGTCGATCAGGTCCGGATCGGCTTCCGAGAAACCGGGCAGCCGGGAGAGTTCCTCCAGTCCTGCGACCTCGCGCAGCGTAAAGCGCATGTCTTCGATCGGTGCACGGTAGTCGGCCATGGGGACTGTCCTCCGGAGGGATGGCGGCCTCTTGCGGCAGCCGCTTCTGACGAGGGACAGTAGGTTGCGCTCAACGCGCTGGCAATCCCGCGGAGGCGCTGCGGGATCTGCCCAGGCCGGATGCGGGGCGATCCGGTTCTAGATTGCCAGGGCCGGTTGCCCGGGCAGATCGCTCGGCGGAAAGACGACACGCACGCAGGTCCCTCGGCCGAGCTTGCTGTCCAGAGTGACTGCGCCGCCGTGGAGCTCGGTGAGGGCCTTGACCAGCGCGAGGCCGAGGCCGGTGCCGCCCGTCTCGCGGTTGTAGCTGTTGTCGACCTGGTGAAAGGGTTTGAAGACGTCGTTGATGTAGGTGTCTGCGATCCCGATGCCTTGGTCGATCACCGACAGCTCGACGGACTCTCCCTCCAGCCGCCGTGCCGCCAGACGGACCCTGCCGCCGCGCTTGGAAAACTTGACGGCGTTGGACAGGAGATTGAAGAGAATCTGCTTCAGCGCGCGCATATCGGCGTAGACCAGATGCGCCCCCGGCGCGATGTCCAGTTGCAGCGTCACGTCGCGCTCCTGTGCCTTGACGGAACAGAGCCTGCGGCAGGCGTCGAGAACCTCTTTCAGATCCAGATTTTCGGGTTGGATCTCCAGTTTCCCCGCTTCGATCTTTGCGATGTCGAGAATGTCGTTGATCAGCTCGAGCAGGTGCTTGCCGCTGGTGTTGATATCGAGTGCGTAGTCGCGATACTGCGGCACGCTCGAGGGGCCGAAGGTCTCCTGCGCGATGATCTCCGAAAACCCCAGGATGGCGTTCAAGGGCGTCCGCAGTTCGTGGCTCATGGTTGCCAGGAACTGGTTCTTCGTCCGATTGGCCTGCTCGGCGGCCTTGCGTGCGGTCTCTGCCTCGGCGTTCGCCGTCTCCAGGTCGCTGGCCAGGCTTGCGAGCGAAGCCGTCTGCTGCTCCAGTCGCTCTTTCGAGGCGATCAGTTCGTCTTCGTAGTGCTTGCGCTCGGTGACATCCACGACCGTCACCTGCAGGGCCGGGTCTCCATCCCAGTCGATGCGCTTGGCCCGCAGTTCGAGCCAGAGCGTGTCGCCGTTGCGGGTGAAGCCCCGGATGCGAGCGAAGTGATCCAGGTTTTCATCCTCATCGGCCCGCCGACAAAGCGCTTTTGCGTCCTGCAGCTCCTCGGGCGCGATCAGATGGGTAAGATCGGCTTCGGCCAGCACCTGCGCGGGAGAGGCATAGCCGTAAATCGCGGCGAAAGCCGAATTCGCGAACAGGGGACGGTGGTGCCTGTGGATGAGAATCCCCTGCAGGGATCCCTCGATGAAGGCCGACAAGCGATTTTCACGATCGCGCAGCCGCGCCTGCTGGTCCCGCTGGATCGTGACGTCGTTCGCCGTGCCGAGGATCCGACGCACCTGACCGCTGCGA
>JANQPZ010000317.1 GCA_028285215.1 Rhodovibrionaceae bacterium
GTTGGAAGCGAAACGCGTCCCCTTGAGACGTGACTCGCCCTCTAGTCCCAGTCCACGTCGAAGGCGGCGACCACCTCGCGGATCTGCTGCTCCGTCAACCCATGCGTCGGGGTGCCGCGCAGCAGGAGGGCGAGCTTCGCCGTCTCCTCCAGTTCCTCCATGGCGAAGACGGCGGCCTCCAGGTCCTTGGCCGCGACGACGGGCCCGTGGTTGGCCAGGACCACCGCGCTGCGCCGGCCGGCCAGGCTGCGCACGGCGTCGCCCATGGCCGGGTCGCCGGGCCGGAAGAAGGGCAGCAGCTTCACCTTGCCCAGTCGCATGATCGAGTAGGCCGTTAGCGGCGGCAGCAGATTGTCGGCGTCGGTATCGGTCAGAAGCGTGAGGGCGGTCGCATGGGTCGAGTGCAGATGCACGACGGCCCCGGTGGTCTTGCGCGTTTCGTAGAAGGCGTCGTGCAGTGCCATTTCCTTCGTGGGCGGGTCGCCGTCGATATGGCGTCCCGTTGCGTCGAAGCGTGACAGGCGCGCGGGGTCCAGCCGGCCGAAACTGGAGCCGGTCGGTGTCACGAGCAGACCGCCGTCTTCGGTTCGAGCCGAAAGATTGCCGGAGGCGCCGCCGGTCAGGCCCCGGTCGAACAGGGATTTGGCCCAGAAGCAGATGTCTTCGCGCAGACGGTTGTCGCGCGTCACGACGCGCCCTCCAGAACGGCGGCGGCGCGGGTGAAGAAGTCGATAGCCCCGAAGTTGCCGGACTTCAGCGCCAGGGTCAGGTTCTCGCCGGCCCGGATCGCCGGCACGCCCGGGGCGATTTCCGGCCCGATCTCGAGTTGGCTCAAGGCGAGCCCCTCGACCACGGCTCCGGAGGTCTCGCCGCCGGCGGTGATCAGGCGGGTGACGCCGCCAGCCACCAGCCGTCTGGCCACCTCGGCGAAGAGCGCCTCGAACGCGGCGGCGACCGCTGCGCCGCCGTGGCGGTCTTGTGCGCTGCGCACCTCGTCGGGATCGGCGGAGGAATAAGCCAGCGGCAGGCCTTCCTGCACCAGCACCCAGTCCGCCACTTCTCCCGCGTCTATACGCCCGGCCATGACCGCGTCGGGATCGAGCTTGAGGACCGGATGCGCGTGCGCATGCTCCGCGACCTGCGCTCTCGTCGCCTGCGAGCAGGAGCCGGACAGCGCCGCGGCCCGGCCGGTCTGCCCGCGCCAGCTGTCGGAGCTTGCCGCGAGCTGGCCGCGCGCGCGGAAATTCTCCGGCAGACCGAGGGCGATCCCGGACCCTCCCGTGATCAGCGCCAGGTCGGCCGCGGCCCGGCCCAGAATCCGAAGGTCGTCGTCGCGGACGGCATCCGCGACGATCAGGCGGTGGCCCTTCGCCTGTTCGCTCTCGAGCCTGGCGCGAACCGCTTCCGGCCCTTCGACGACGGAGGTGAAGGGAACATGGCCGACGCTGCCCTTGCTTTGCCGGTCGAGCACGCGGCGCAGATCCGGGTCGGTCATGGGGGTCAGCGGATGGTTCTGCATCCCGGACTCCGACAGCAGCCTGTCGCCGACGAAGAGGTGGCCCTGGTAGACGGAGCGGCCGGTGGCGGGGAAGGCGGGACAGACGATCACCGGCGAGGCCTCTAGGGCGTCCGCTAGAGCCTCCGCGACCGGCCCGATGTTGCCGTCGTCGGTGCTGTCGAAGGTGGAGCAGTACTTGAAGAGGAACTGGCTGCAGCCCTGTTCGCGGAGCCAGTCGAGCGCGCGCAGGGAGAGCGCCACGGCCTCGTGCGCCGGCGTCGAGCGTGACTTGAGAGCGACGATCCCGGCCTCGACGTCGGGGTCGGCCCGGCCTTCGGGCACGCCGACGTACTGCACGCAGCGCATCCCCTCGCGGGTCAGCGTGTTGGCCAGATCGCTGGAACCTGTGAAGTCGTCACCGATGCACCCGAGCCGCATTTAGCGCTTCCCCGGCAGAGACAGGCCGGCTTCTGCGGCATAGAGGCGGGTGATGGCGGCATCGTCGAGCGCGCCGAGGCCCCGGCGGGAGGCCTCGCGAAAGCGGGTCAACGCGGCCTCCGCGACGGGTGTCGAGAGGGCGGCGCCCTGCGCGATGTCGGTGACGATACCCAGGTCCTTCGGCCAGATGTCGATGGCGGATCGCGCTTCGTAGTCGCCCTCCACCACACGCGGGGCGCGGTTTTCGAACATCCAGCTGGTTCCGGCCGATGCGGAGATCACCTGCAGAATCCGCTCGGGATCCAGGCCCTGGCTGATGCCGAGGGCGAGCGCCTCGGCCATGGCGGCGATATGCACGCCGGCCAGCAACTGGTTGACCGCCTTCATCGCCGAGCCGGCGCCGGCGTCGCGACCGAGCTCGTGAACCGACCGCGCCATGGCCGCCAGGGCGGGCGCGGCGGCATCGAAGGCCTCTTGCGCGCCCGAGGCCATGATCGACAGCTCGCCCATCGCCGCCCGTGCCGCGCCGCCCGAGATCGGCGCGTCCAGATAGAGCAGGTTCATGTCCGCCGCCGTGGCCGCGTTGTCGCGGGCCTGCTCGGGCGCAATGGTGGCGGAACTGACGATGACGGCCCCGGGCGGCAGGTGTCTGGCGAAGCCGTTTTCCCCGTACAGCACCTCCCGGGTCTGGGCGGCGTTCAGGACCACGCTGACGAAGATGCCGGCCTCGCGGGCGCTGTCGGGAGTCAGCTCGCCACCGCCGGCCGCAAGCAGCCGGTCCACGGCGGATCGGTTCAGGTCGGTGCCGAGAACGCGGTGCCCGGCGCGCAGGCAGGACTCGGCCATGCCCAGTCCCATGGCGCCGAGACCGGCAAAGGCAATGGTGGCGGGTGCCGCCGTCGTCTTCGACATTCCTTAGCCTCCCCCGAGGAGCAGATCGACTGGCGCCAGCGTGATGGCCGGCACGTAGGTGATGATCATCAGGCAGCCGAAGACCACCAGAACGAACCAGAGAAGCTGCGGGATGATCCGTTCGACCGGAATACCGGCCACGGAACAGGCCGCGAAGAGATTGACGCCGAGCGGCGGCGTGATCATACCGAGCGCGAGGTTCACCACCACGATCAGCCCGAAGTGCACCGGATCGACGCCGTAGCTGATCGCGATGGGCGCCAGGATCGGGGCGAGAACCAGGATGGCCGCCGAGGTCTCGATGAACATGCCGACCACCAGCAGCAGAAGATTGACCGCGAGCAGGAAGGCGAAACGGGACTCGAAGACGGTGTTGAACCAGGCGGCGATCTCGTTGGGCAGGCCCGAGCGCGCGATCAGGAAGGAGAAGAGCGCCGCGGCGGAGATGATCAGCATGATCGCGGTGGTCGAGATCACGGTGCGCTTCAGGATCATCGGCAGGTCGCGCCAGGAAAGCTCGCGGTAGAAGCCGAAGCCGACCAGCAGGGCCGCTGCGACCGCGGCGGCGCTCGCCTCCGTCGGCGTGAAGACGCCCAGGTAGATGCCGCCGATGATGATGATCGGCACCATCAGGGCCGGCAGGGCAGACAGGGTCGCGGCGCGCAGGCTCGGCCGGTCCTCCCGGTCCTGCAGGCCCAGGCCGCGGATCCGGCAGATCACGATCACGGTCAGCATCAGGGCGCTCGCCACCAGGATTCCCGGGCCGATCCCCGCCACGAAGAGCTGGCCGATCGAGGTGTCGGTGGCGACGCCGTAGAGGATCAGGGGGATCGAAGGGGGGATCAGCACGCCCAGTTCGGCCGAGCTGGCCTGGATCGAGGCGGCGAAGGGCTTGGGATAGGCGTGGCGCACCATGGCCGGGATCAGGATGGCGCCGATGGCGAAGGTGGTGGCGACCGACGAGCCCGAGACGCTGGCGAACATCAGGCAGGTCAGCACGCAGGAGCAGGCCAGGCCGCCCTGAATGCCGCCGACCATCGCTTTGGCCAGATCCACCAGCCGCTGGGAGATGCCGCCGGCCGACATCAGATTGCCGGCTAGAATGAACAGCGGGATCGCCATCAGCGGAAAGCTGTCGATGCCGGCGAACATGCGCTGCGCGACCAGCAGCATCGGCAGGCGGTCGTGCAGCTGGATGCCGACGACCGATGCCAGGCCGATGGCGATGGCGATGGGAACGCCGACGAAGATCAGGATGATCAGCGAGAGAGCGATGGCGGCGTTCATGCGCCGTCTCTCCCGGATGCTGGGGAGGCTGCGGGCGTTGAGGCCGGGGTCGGTTCCAGAGGAACGACGGCCGCGGCGGCGTCGCGGTTCGACCAGGCGCGTGCGATGCAGCCGGCGATGGCGATCAGCGCGAAGACCGATCCCACCGGCAGGGCCGCATAGACCCAGGCGATGGAGACCTCGAGCGCGGCCAGCTTCTGCGGCACCACCCGCTCGGTCATGCCCCAGCCCTGCCAGAAGAGAATCGCGAAGAAAACGGCGGAGAGGGCATTGGCGATCACGAAGAGGGCCAGGCCGAGCCGGCGCGGCAGCGAGCGCTGCACGATCTGCATCGCGATCATCGAGCCGTGCCGGTAGGTCGCGGCGACGCCCAGGAAGATGGCCCAGATCATGGCCGACCGCGTGATGACTTCCGACCACGTCGAGGGCTGGCCCAGCAGAAAGCGGGTCGTCACCTGCCACATGGCCAGCGCGGCGGCCACGACCAGGAACGCTATGGAAAGCGCCAGGGCGATCGCGGTCGTATGCCGTTCGAAGGTCTGAAGGAAACGCATGTCACCCCGCCGGCTCTTGCCCGCCGGCGTTCGCCCGGCGGCGCGTGACGGTCTCGCGCGCCGTGAAGAAAGCGCCAGGGCACCGAGCCGATGCCCTGGCGGCGAAGTTGGGTCGCAACGACCCTACGGAGGACTCTAGGCGCGCGGCATCACTCGACGGCGATGATGCGCTCGACCATCTCGGTGCCGTACTGGTCGGTGTAGACGCTGTAGGCGGCCTCGGCGAGGGCCCGGAAGGGGGCCTTGTCGATGTCGGTGATCACCTCCATCCCGTTCTCCCGCAGCAGGGCGACCCCGGCCTCTTCCAGCCGGTTGACCTCGGCGCGCGTGGCGGCGACGGAGGCGGCGGCGGCCTCGCGGAACCAGCCCTGCTCCTCCTCGTTCAGGCCGTCCCACACCAGCGGCGAGACCAGCAGCACCGCCGGCGAATAGACGTGCCCGGTCAGGGAGACGTAGTCCTGCACCTCCCAGAAGTTGGAGGCCTTGATGACGGTGATGGGATTCTCCTGGCCGTCGACCACGCCCTGCTGCAGGGCGGAGAAGAGCTCGGGGAAGGCCATCGGCGTCGGCGCCGCGCCCATCTCCGCGAAGGCGGCCATGTGGACCCGGTTCTCCATGGTCCGCAGCTTCAGGCCGTCCAGATCGTCCGGCGAGGTGACCGGACGGACGGAGTTGGTGACGTGCCGGAAACCGTTCTCCGACCAGGCCAGCCCGACCAGATTGTGCGCGCCGATGCTCTCCAGCAGCTCCTGGCCGATCTCGCCGTCCAGCGTCGTCCGCGCGTGGTCGTAGTCGCGGAACAGGAACGGCAGGTCCAGGGCGTAGACCTCGGGAACGAAGTTGCCCAGCGGGCCGGTCGAGGTCAGCAGCAGATCGAGCGAGCCGATCTGCAGCCCCTCGATCATGTCGCGCTCGCCGCCCAGCTGGCCGGCGGGCGCCTCGGTCGCGGTCCAGGCGCCGCCGGAGACCTCGGCCAGGGTTTCGATGAAGGCCTGCGCCCCGACGCCGTAGTGGCTTTGGGACGACAGGGTGTGGCCGAAGGTGACGCTGTTCTGAGCCTGGGCCGCGCCGGTCAGCGCGGTGCCGGCCAGCGCCGTCGCGGCGGCAAGTCCGATAATCGTGCGTTTCATTCTACTTCCTCCCTTGGGTGTAAGGCGTGTTTCACGCCGCTTCTGAAAGGCGATCCATATGGGCCCGCAACAGGGCTTCGAAGCTTGCGTCCGGCGCAAATCCCAGCGCCTGCGCGCGGGGCGTCTCGATGCCGCCGGGCCAGCTCGAGACGATGGCCTCGATCTCCGCGTCCGGCGCCGGGCGGACGCGGGCGGCCACCGCCTTGCCGGCGACCCGCTCCAGCGTGGCCAGCATCTCCGCCACCGAGACCGACACGCCGGGCAGCGTGACCGACGTTTCGCCCTGCAGCGCGTCCTGGCGCAGGGCCGCCGCATGGAACAGCGCCGCGCGTGCGTTGTCGGGGGAGGCCAGGTGTAGGCGCAGGCCCGGCCGCACCGGCAGGTCGGCGGTCTGGCCGGCCAGCGGCTCGCGCAGGATGCCGCTGGCGAAGCTGGAGGCCGCCTTGTTGGGCTTGCCGGGCCTGACCGCGATGGTGGGGAAGCGCAGCGCGCGGCCGCGAATGAACCCTTTTCGGCTGGCGTCGCGCACCAGGATCTCGCCCATCAGCTTCTGCGCGCCGTAGCTGCTGCGCGGCTGCGGCGGCGTCGCGTCGCTGATCGTCTCGTTGGCGGCGCAGGAGAAGACCGCGACCGAGGAGGCGAAGAGGAAGACCGGCGGCTCGGGCAGGCGCCGCAGAGTCTCGATCAAGGCCAGCGTGGCGCCGAGATTGACCTGCATGCCGAGGGTGAAGTCGGCTTCCGCCGCGCTGGACACCACGGCGGCGAGATGCACCACCAGGCCGGGGGCCTCCTCCGCGATGGCGGCGAGCGTGTCGTCGGCGTCGAGCGGACCGGGCAGGGGGCGCAGGATGTGGTGTGCCTCGGCCAGACGGGCCAGTGGCTCGGCGGCGAGATCGCAGGCGAGAATGCGGGAGACGCGCTCTTCGCGGCCGTTCGCCAGGACGGTCCCGCGGTTTGCGAGCTCTTCGACGAACAGACGTCCCAGGAAGCCGCCGGCTCCCGTCACCAACACGCGCATCGCGCGCTCCTCCCAAGCTTTGTTCTTTAGGTTTGTTGTTTTGCGCAACCTGCCAGAAGAATGACAGCGCTGTCAATCAATCGTCATTTTGTCAGAAATATCGCGGAAAATCTGTGCTATACGCTAGCATCCGCGCCCTGCGGACTCTCCCACCGACCTTTCGGACACGCAGAACGGTTTCGTGACGACCCACTTGCAAAAGCCCGGCCATCTGGAAACGCCCGGCGGTCTGGAAGAGACCGGCCGACCGGACGAGACCGGGCGCGTCACGCTTGCCGACGTGGCCGAGGCCGCCGGCGTGAGCGAAATCACCGTGTCGCGGGTGGTGCGCGGCCTGGCCAACGTCTCGCCGGCAACGGTCTTCAAGGTGGAGGAGGCGATCGCCCGGACGGGCTACCTCCGCAACCGCCTCGCCGGGGCCATGGCCGGCGCCGTCTCCAACCAGATCGCCGTGATCCTGCCGTCGCTGTCGAACAGCGTCTTCGCCGACGTCCTGAACGGCCTGGAGGTGCGGCTGCAGTCGGCGGGCTTCCACTCGGTCCTGGGGATCTCCAACTACGACAGCGACCGCGAGACGAAGCTGATCGAGAGCCTGCTGGGCTGGCGGCCGGCGGGCCTGGTGATCGCGCCGACCGAACTGTCGCAGCGGGCGCTGCAGCTCTTGAGACGGGTCCGCGTTCCGACGGTCGA
>JANQPZ010000328.1 GCA_028285215.1 Rhodovibrionaceae bacterium
AGCTGCAAGCGCTTGTTGGCCGTCACCTCGATCGTGTCGATGTACAGCGGTTGGCCGGTCGCGACCGGTATCTCCGGTACTCTGTCGTCGGCCGAGGCCGGCCCGACCGCAAGCAGCAGGACAAGCGCTGCCGTAGTGAAGACAAGGACATCGCGACAGCTGCGCTCGCGGCCGCCAGGAACAATCGACCCGTTCATCATGTCTGCTCCGGATATGGCTCACGCACTTCCGTAGCCTCATGGAAATGCGGCTGACCGCCACGATCCGTTCAGTTCTTGCCGCATTCTGGACTATTTTGCGAATGCAACTCATTTGCGTTAAGATTCTGCTCAGTGCATAGGAGAGCAAACTGAAGACTGGCATATCATGCCTCGGAGACCGCGGAACCCTGGCCGACACATGAGCGTGCTATCTGCCGAGCCGCCCCGACTCCCAGCTTATCGGCTTAACGAACGCTATGAACTCGTCTCGTTGCAGCGGCCGGGAAACGCTGTTCCGGCGGCTACCAGGCAGAGTAGCGACGCCGCGCCGGCCTGGAATGCAGGCTTGCGCAGCGAGAAGCTCGGGAACGGATGCGAGATCAATTTGATCGACTGCTTGCCTGCGAAGGATGCGGACGGGATCGTCGAAGGACCGCCGACCTTTTCCATCAGTCTGTTTCTCGAAGGTGAAGGCAGTTTTTCGGTGGAAAACGGAAGGCTTCAGGAACTGAGAGACGGGTCGCTTTTTCTATTCCACGCGCCCCAGCCGGCATGGGGACGAAACCAGATTCGCGGTGGTCGGCGCCTACGCGGCGTCGACTTCCGCTTCGCGCCGCAGAGTCTCGAGGCGGTCGGTCTCGCGCTCCCCGGGGATCTGGGACATGGCGATAGCGGCAGCGGCGCCGGAGCGACTTTGCTAGGCCGGCCCCTCAGCGATTCGCTGGTCCGCATTGCCCACGAAACCATGGGCTGCCCAATGCGCGGCGTTGCGCGACGGGCCTTTCTCCAGTCCAAGGCGCTGGAAGTACTGGCCCATGTCATCGCGTCGTCCGCTCCTGAAAGCCGACAGCCGCCGTATCTCAAAGGCCGAGACCGCCGACTGATCGAAGAGGCTGCCGAGATCGTTCGCCAGCGCTACAGCGAACCCTGGACGATCCGTCTGCTTGCGCGAACGGTCGGTCTCAATGAACGCAAGCTGAAAGAGGGCTTCCGGCAGGTATTGGGGCGAACCGTACACGGCCACCTGGAGGCGACGCGCGTCGATGCGGCAAAAGCCTTCCTAACGCAGCACGATCTGACCGCCACCGATACCGCGCTGGCCGTCGGCTACAGCAATCCCAGCCATTTTGCGAAGATTTTCAGGCGGAACACCGGCCTTTCTCCAAACCGATGGCGCCGCTGCCAGTAAGTGTCATTCGAGGCGCGCAGACCGCGGGTTTAGGAATTGACCCGAAGGGCGGCGCAGTTGGCGAGCGCCCGGCGGCCCTGGTGTTCAACTGGGGTGCGCCCTGGGAGGTCGCGACGGCGTACGACGGCGGGCTCTGCCGCTCCCGCATGGACCTCAGGCGCGCCCTGCCGAGCCGCGGCTGAGCGGCGTGCCGACCGTTCGGAGCGTCCGGTACCCGAAGCCCTGGCCGCGCGCTGCCGCTCGCGCAGGCCGCTGCGCCAAGCCCCGAGAGCACGGTCTTCTGCTCTCTAGACGCATCCTCTACATCCGACAGCTGTGACTGGGCTGCTAACTGGAGCTGGCAGCCTTCGCCTGATGAGAGCCGAAGAGGTGGCGGGATCGTGACGCACGCCGGCCTGCGGGACATCACCTGGTCCAGCGAGCGGACCTGCAGCCCGCTGACGCATGGCAGCTCCGAAATCGCTGCCATGGCCGGCGCGAGAGCGAGCATCCGGTTGCGACGTTTTCCCCATCCCGCAAAGCATTTTGCTCGCGCCGCCGAAGGTTGGAATGATATGTAGGCGTTCGTTCTAGCTATGGTCGTATGCGCCGAGCGCCCCGGTCGAGATCCGGAGGCGATTCGGCCGGGGGCGTGGGGACATGACATCTCTCGGCACAGCGAGATGTGACGGCGCAACGCTGCGCCGCTCCACGGCACGGCGGCGGCGTCCTCTGCTCGGCGGCACGGCCCTGTGGATCGCGGTCGCCGCGGCCGGGTCCCTGGCGGCACCGGCCTGGGCGATCAACAACGAGACCGACCTGCGCAACCAGATCTTCAATGCCAACGATACCGGCGGCACCCAGACCATCACGCTGACCGGCAACATCACCCTGACCCAGTCGCTGCCGATGATCACCGATAGCATCACCATCGTCGGCGGCGGCTTCACCATCGACGCCAACAATGCCGGCCGCGTCTTCTTCGTGCAGGGCGGAGCGGCGGACATCTCAAACGTCACCATCGCAAATGCCTTGGCCCAGGGCGGCGACGGCGGTGGCGGCGTATTCGCCGCTGGCGGCGGCGGCGGTCTGGGCGCCGGGGCAGCGGTCTTCGTCAACGCCGGGGCAAGCGCCAGCCTCTCCAACGTTACCCTCGGCGACGCGGCGGCCCAGGGCGGCGCCGGCGGCGATGGCGGGACAGGCAGCGGCGGTGGCGGCGGCGGCGGCGGTGGAGGCCTCGGCGGCGACGGCGGTGG
>JANQPZ010000338.1 GCA_028285215.1 Rhodovibrionaceae bacterium
AGTTGGAGCGGGTCGCCGAAGCCAGAGGGCTCAGCGGCAACTTCGTCGCGAATCCCCGTTGGCCGCACCTGCTGAAGCTCTTCGAAACCGCCTGCCGCCTGGAAATCGGCTTCTGGGATATGGGCTTGTCGGCCGCCTAGAGCAGGATCGCCAGAGCGATTCCGCCTCAGGCGATCCTGCTCTAGCGGAGCGGGCCGGGTTTCGCCTGTTCCGAAGGTCTTGATTCAGGTCAGGCGACAAGAGATCCGCTGCGTGCGATCATAATCGGCCAGTGGCAACGCCCTCATTGGAACAGCGGGGTGAACGACAAGATCATGCAGCTCCCTCTTGAAATCGCCTTCAAAGACCTCGACCACTCGGATGCGGTGGAGGCGCGTGTCCGTCAGGAGGCTCAGAAGCTCGAGCGGTTCTTCAGCCACATCACCTCCTGCCGCGTGGTGATCGAAGCGCCTCACAAACCGCACAGCAAGGGCAATCTCTATCGTGTCGGCATTCATCTGACCGTCCCGCCGAGCCGGACCATCGATGTGACCCGGACCCACGCCGACGACCCCCGTCATGCCGACATCAACGTTGCGGTCAAGGACGCCTTCAAGGCGGCGGCGCGGCAACTGGAGGATTACGCTCAGCGGCTGCGGGGTGACGTCAAGACTCACGGCTAGAGCGCGATCGTCTCAGGTGGAAGCGTTTCGCTTCCGCCTGAGACGTGAATCGCCCTTTAGATCTATGACGAGAGCAGGCGATCCTGCTTTAAGGTGTTGCGGAGGTTTCGCTTGCCGTGGGATCGGCATCGAGCAGCGCCCGCAGCTCCGTTTTCAGGATCTTGCCGTAGTTGTTCTTGGGGAGAGCCTCGACGAAGCGATAGCGCCTGGGTCGCTTGAAGCGGGCGATGCGCTCCAGGCACAACCGGTCCAGGTCGCTCTCGCTGAGCGCAGCCGCGCCGCGCGCGACCACCACGGCGACAACCTCTTCACCCCATTCCGGATGGGGGCGCCCGACGACCGAGACCTCCGCGACATCGGGGTGGACGAGCAACGCCTCTTCCACCTCTCGGGGGTAGATGTTGGTGCCGCCGGAGATGATCACGTCTTTGGAACGGTCCTTCAGGGTCAGAAAACCGTCGTGATCGAGGCTTGCGATGTCGCCGGTGTGCAGCCAGCCTCCGCGCAGCGTCTTGGCGCTGGCCTCGGCGTCTTGCCAGTAACCGGGGACGACCGAGGGCCCGCGCACCAGAACCCCGCCGATCTCTCCGGGCGGCAGGCGGCGGTCCTCCTCGTCGGCGATGCAGAGTTCGACCAGCATCTGGGCCCGTCCGACCGATGCCAGGCGGGCTTCGTAGTTCGGATGATCGGTATCGACATGCAGGTCGCGGGGCAAGGAGGTGATGCACATGGGGCTCTCGCCCTGGCCGTAGATCTGCACCAGGCGATTGCCGAGCGTGTCGAGCGCCTGCTTCAGGTCCGCGACGTACATCGGCCCGCCGCCGTAGACGAGGGTGTTGAGTCGCTCCAACGGCGCGGCCCGGGCCAGCGGGTGCGCGACCAGCCGTTTGATCATGGTCGGGGCGAAGAAGGCGCCGATCCCCCGGTGAGACGCCATCAACCGGAAGAACTCTTCCGGGTCGAACCCGCCGGACTCCGGAATGACGTGCAGGGCTGCCTGCGACATGTAAGGCAGGTTGTAGAGGCCGGCGCCGTGACTCATGGGCGCTGCGTAGACGATCGAGTCGTCCGGTCCGACGGCGTCTACATCCGCAAAGTAACAGGACGTCATGGTCCAGAGGTTGCGATGGGTGATCATCGCCCCCTTGGGCCGCCCGGTCGTGCCGCTGGTGAAGAAGAGCCAGGCCAGATCGTCGAACGCGCGGTCGGCGGGCCGCATGGGGTCGCTTTGAAAGAGGCGGTCGTAAAGCGGCGTGCCGACGTCGATGATCTCCAGCAGCTCCTCCAGGCCGGCGCTCTCACCCTCGATGCCGCTGGCCAGATCCGCTGTCACGAAGCAAAGCCGGGCGCCCGCCTTGCCGAGCATATGGGCGAACTCCTTCGGATGCAGTTTGGCGTTCATCGGCACCGGTACCAGGCCTGCCCACCAGCATCCGTAAAGCAGCTCCAGATAGGCGGGACAGTTCTTCATCGCGAGCGCGACGCGCTCGCCCGGCATCAAGCCGAAGCGCTCTCGCAGACCGCTGCCAAGGCAGGCTGCCCGCCGCGCCAGGGTCCGATAGGTCGCCAGGATGTTCGGGCCGTGAGCGATGGCCGCACGCTCGCCGCGACTGCTGGCGGCACGCACGAGGAGCTGCGCAAGGTTCATTTCCGGATCGCTCTGCGTATTACGGTCAAGAAATTGTCAAGGCCGGCACCCGCATTCTTTGCGGGCAATGGCTTGCGGCGCAAGTGATGGCCGTTTCATTTTGCAGTGCAGCGCGCCATAATCTTCCGAAGACTGCCTGTTGGCGAAAGGCCCGGACTTCTCATGCCCCTGACCCGCCGCGCTCTGCTGCCGCGCCTCGCCGCCGCCGGGTTGCTGGCGTCGGTGTCAGCGGGCGCCGGTCGCGCGTTTGCCGAACAGATGCAGTTCTTCCGGATCGGAACGGGTTCGACCGGCGGGACCTATTTCCCGATCGGCAGCCTTTTGGCCAGTGTGATCTCCAACCCTCCAGGGAGCCGCGATTGCGAACGCGGCGGCAGTTGCGGCGTACCGGGTCTGATCGCCGTGGCGCAGTCGACCGAAGGCTCGGTCGCCAACGTGGCGGCGATCGCGGGCGGCACGTTGGAGTCCGGGCTCTGCCAAGCCGACGTGGCCTTCTGGGCCTTTCGCGGCGAAGCCGTGTTCGAGGGCAAGGAACCGATCACCAGTCTCAGGGCCTTGGCGAACCTCTATCCGGAAGCCATTCAGCTGGTGGTCCGCGCCGATGCCGGTATCCGCGCGGTCGGCGACCTCAAGGGTAAGCGAATCTCGGTCGACCGCGAGGGCTCCGGCACTCTGGTCGATGCGCGCCTGGTCCTTGCCGCCTACGGCTTGGCGGTCGAAGATCTGGATGCGCGTTTCCTGGCGTCGGGAGCTGCCGTCGAGTTGATGCGCAAGGGCGAACTGGACGGTCTCTTCCTGGTCGCAGGGACTCCGACGGCCGCCATTGCGAGCCTTGCTGCGACGACGGCGATCCAGCTTGTCCCGATCTCCGGCGACGAAGCGATTGCGATCACACAGACCTGGCCCTTCTTCAGCAATACGACCATCCAGTCCGGCACCTATCGCGGCGTCGCGGCAACCCGCACGCTCAGTGTCGGCGCGCAGTGGCTGGTCTCGGCGACACTCCCCGACGATTTGATCGAGGGCGTCACGGCCGCGCTCTGGCATCCGGCCTCCCGCCGACTGCTGGATACCGGCCATCCGAAAGGCAAGCTGATAGAGCTGGACACGGCCTTGAACGGTCTGGGCGTCCCGCTGCATCCCGGTGCGCTCGCCTACTACGAGAAGCGGGGCATCACCTATATAGACGAGGAATACGATCCCGTCGAGGAGCCGTTCACGGCGGAGGCCGAAGCGGTGCCGCCTCCAAGCGAGGGGTTCGGCGAGCTGGAGTAGCCTGACTGCAGCCGCTGCGCGACGTGATCTGTCCCCGCAGGCCGTGCGTTCGGCTTGGCTCGGTCGAACCTCCGCGCAGCTCTAGTGATCCGGCAGATCCCAGGGTTCCTCCCGTGCGGCTTCGACCCAGGTCCGCATCGGCGGCCAGCCGAACAGCGCGCCGACATAGGAGTCGCAGATCTCATCGAGCGCGACGCCGTAGGTGCGGAACCGCGAAGCTACCGGGGCATACATGCAGTCGGCCGCCGATGGCTGGCCGAAGAGAAAAGGACCGCCCGCGCCGAAGCCGTTGCGGCAATCGCGCCAGATCTGCGTGACGCGCGCGATATCTGCCAAGCAGGCGTCGCTCGCCTTTATCGCCTTGCTGTTGCGGATGTCCATCGACATCTCCCGCCGCAATGCGGAGAAGCCGCTGTGCATCTCGGCGCTGACGGCGCGCGCGACAGCTCGCGCGCCCGGGTCCGCGGGCCAGAGTCCGGCTTCGGGAAAGACCTCATGCAGGTACTCGACGATTGCCAGCGAGTCCCAGATCCTGACGCGGCCGTGGATCAGCGCCGGCACCAAGCCGCTCGGCGACTGCGCCAGGATCCGGGCCCGCGTTTCCGGCTGATCGAGCGGGATCAAGATCTCCTGCGCGGCGGCGCGAGTCATCGCCAGTGCAAGCGCTGCCCGCATGGACCAGGAGGAATAGTTCTTGTTGCCGATAATGAGGGTGACGGTCCCGGCCGCGTCTTCGGGCCGGGATACCGGCTTTGAAGAGGTGATTTCCCTTGGCGCCTCTGACATTCTCTGCCATCTCCCGTCGTCCTGGCTTTTGCCGTCCGGTACTGACGTCAGCCTCACCGATTTCTGACGCAGCAAGCGATCACCGACAACCGTAGGAATTCTTGGGCAGTCATGAGCGTTTCTCACATCGTTACCGCGAAGCCGGAAGCCCTGGATCACCTGATCGAGGCTGCCGCGGCTCCGGTGGAGCTGTTGCCCGTGACCAAGCCTCAGTTCGAGGCCTGGCTGACGCAGGCAACGCCGGCGGAGGCGGCGTGGCTCGCAGCGCTCGATTTCTCGGCGCAGGAAGGCCGTCATGCGCTGCTGCCGACGGTGGAGGGGCGCCTCGGACGGGTCTTGCTCGCTGTGGAGGACGGCTCACCCGATCTTTGGGCTTTTGCCGGCCTGCCCGAGACCCTGCCCGCCGGAGACTATGTCCTCGCCGCGTCGACTCCGCCGGCGCTGGCCGAGACCCTGTCTTTGGGCTGGGCCGTCGGCGGCTACCGCTTCAGCCGTTACAAGAGCAAGGAGGCACCGGCGCCCGCCCGTCTGGTTTGGCCGGAAGGAGTCGACCGTCCGTCCGTCGTCCG
>JANQPZ010000339.1 GCA_028285215.1 Rhodovibrionaceae bacterium
CCGTGGTGGTGCTGGCCTCCGGCTGGATGCGGGTGCGGCAGCCGGGTGGTGATCTCGGGCGACTACAAGCGGCGGCGGGACCCGACCTGCCCAGCCTTCGAGCCGGTGCCCTGCGACGTCTTCGTCACCGAGGCGACCTTCGGCCTGCCGGTCTTCCGCCATCCGCCGACGGACGGGGAGATCGCCAAACTGCTGGAGTCCCGGCGGTTGTTTCCCGAGCGCACCCATGTCGTCGGCGCCTATGCGCTGGGCAAGGCCCAGCGGGTGATCGCGCTGCTGCGCCGGGCCGGCTACGAGCGGCCGATCTGGATCCACGGCGCTCTGCAGCAGCTCTGCGACCTCTACCGCGATCACGGCGTCGAACTGGGCGAGTTGCGGCCCGCCACGGCGGCCGAGAAGCGGGAGATGGCCGGCGAGATCGTGCTGGCGCCGCCCTCGGCCATCGCCGACCGCTGGGCGCGGCGGCTGTCCGACCCGGTGACCTGCATGGCCTCGGGCTGGATGCGCGTCCGGCAGCGCGCCAAGCAGCGCGGCGTGGAGCTGCCGCTGATCGTCAGCGACCACGCGGACTGGGACGAACTGATCCAGACCCTGGACGACGTCGGCGCGCCCGAGGTCTGGGTGACCCACGGCAGCGAGGAGGCGCTGGTCCACACCGCCGGCCAGCGCGGCTTCCGCGCCCGCGCGCTCTCCCTCATCGGCCGCGGCGAAGAGGAGCAGGAGACCGGAGCTGCCGCGAAGCCGGAGCCGGGAGCCGAGCCCGAGCTGCCGGTGGAGCGCAAGCCATGAGCATGCCCGGCTTCGCCCAGCTTCTGGACCGGCTGATCTACACGCCCTCGCGCAATGGCAAGCTGCGCCTGCTGGCCGACTTCTTCCGCGGCACGCCCGATCCGGACCGCGGCTGGGCTCTTGCGGCGATCACCGGCACCTTGGAGCTGACCAGCGCCAAGCCGGCTCTGGTGCGCGAGCTGGTCGCCGAGCGCTGCGACCCGGTGCTGTTCGGCTGGTCCTACGACTACGTCGGCGACCTGGCGGAGACGGTGGCGCTGATCTGGCCCGAGCGGCCGGGCGCCAACCGGGCGCCGGACCTGGCCGAGGTGATCGAGGCGCTGAACGCCGCCAGCCGCCGGGAGGTGCCGCAGCTTCTGGAACGCTGGCTGGATACGCTGGATGCCACCGGCCGCTGGGGGCTGCTGAAGCTGATCACCGGCGGCCTGCGCGTCGGTGTCTCGGCGCGCCTGGCCAAGACGGCGCTGGCCGATTTCGGCGGGCGCGAGGTGGCCGAGATCGAGGAGCTCTGGCACGGCCTGGAGCCGCCCTACGAGAGTCTGTTCGCCTGGCTGGAGGGGCAGGGGCCGATCCCCGACCTGGATCTGGCCGCCGCCTTCCGCCCGATGATGCTGGCCAATCCGCTGGAGGATCGCGAGATCGACGCCCTGCCGGTCGCCGACTACTGTGCCGAGTGGAAGTGGGACGGCATCCGCGTGCAGCTCGTCGGCCGCGGCGGACAGCGCCGGCTGTTCAGCCGCACCGGCGACGACATCGGCCGTGCGTTCCCCGACATCCTGGAGACCATCGACTACGACGCGGTGCTGGACGGCGAGCTGCTGGTGGTGCGCGACGGGGAGGTGGCCCCCTTCAACGACCTGCAGCAGCGCCTCGGCCGCAAGACGGTCTCGGCCAAGATGCTGCAGAGCTATCCGGCGCATCTGCGCGTCTACGACCTGCTGTTCGAGGGCCAGGAGGACCTGCGCGGCCTGCCGTTTCTGGAGCGGCGGCGGCGGCTGGAGGACTGGGTTGCGCGGACCCGCCCGGCGCGTCTCGATCTCTCCGATCTCCTGACCTTCGAGACGCTGGCGGAGCTGAAGGCGCTGCGCGAGACCGCGCGGGAGAACGCCATCGAGGGCTTGATGCTGAAGCGGGCCGACAGCCTCTACCTCGCCGGCCGCCCGAAGGGACCCTGGTACAAGTGGAAGCGCGACGCGCTGCTGCTGGACTGCGTGCTGATGTACGCCCAGCGCGGCCACGGCAAGCGCTCCAGCTATTACTCCGACTATACCTTCGGCGCCTGGCGGCACGACGAGGCGGGCGGCGAGGAGCTGGTGCCGGTCGGCAAGGCCTACTTCGGTTTCACCGACGAGGAGCTGCGCCAGCTCGACAAGTGGGTGCGCGACCACACGACCGACCGCTTCGGCCCGGTGCGCGCTGTGGAGCCCGGTCTGGTGCTGGAGGTCGCCTTCGACGCCGTGCATCCCTCGACCCGGCACAAGTCGGGTCTGGCCATGCGCTTTCCCCGGATCAGCCGCATCCGCTGGGACAAGCCGGTGGAGGAGGCCGACCGGGTCGAGACGCTGGCCGGCTTGGTCGAGCGGCCGCTCGCGGCGGCGGCAACCTGATGGCAGCGAGTCCTGCTGCCGTGCAGGGCAAACGCTGGATAAACACCTGCTCTTGCATGCCTTGAGGGGCTGCGCCACCGCCAGTTGCCGGCTTGCAGGGATCGTTCGGACACTGCCCGGCCCACGCGCCGAGCCGCGAGTGTGTCAGAAGCGGGCGCCATCTTGTGCAATACTGGGCTGCACTTCTGAAGTGGGGCGGCCGCGAGCGATAGCTAGCGACAGAAAGTGCGAGGCCACCCACTCTGTGGACAGGATGCAGCCCACATGGTTCGCACACTCGGTTTCTGAATGGATGGCGGGACGTCAGTCGGCGCGACAGGCCGCAGTCGTCGCGGAGCGGCGTGGGGGTTGCGTTCTGGCATCCTGATTGCCGGATACCTCTGCCTCGCGGTTACGCCGCTCGCATTGGCCTATGCGGAGGGCATGCCCCCACGCCCATTCCGGGACGAGTTGGCCGCCGGTTTGGGACTGGTGGGTTTCGCGATGCTGCTGATGGAGTTCTTCCTGTCCGGTCGGTTCCGCGCCATTTCAGGGCGAATTGGCATCGACCTGACGATGCGCTTTCATCAACTGGTGGCGCGCTCCCTGATGCTCTTCATCCTCATCCACCCCTTCTTGTATTCGATACCTTTCAAGAGCCCCTTACCGTGGGATACGACGGGGCGTTTCACACTGGGGCTGGAGGCGACATCGATCATCACCGGCGTGGTTGCCTGGCTTCTGCTGGCGATCCTCGTCCTGACTTCGGTCTATCGCAACCAACTGCCCTACCGATATGAAGTCTGGCGGCTTGCCCATGGGATCGGGGCGATCTGCGTTGCAGGATTCGGGTTGCATCATGCTCTGGAGGCGGGGCGCTACAGCGCCGCTGCGAGCCTGCAGGTGTTTTGGCTCGCAATGACGGGCCTGGCGGTGCTGACGATACTCTACGTCTACGTGATCATGCCCTGGCGCCAACTGCGGGTACCCTACAGTGTCGTATCGGTGCGAAAGGTGGCAGCGAAGACCTGGGGTCTGACAGTAGAGCCGGTCAATGGCAAGGCGATGGAGTTCAGTGCGGGACAGTTCGCATGGGTAACGCTCGGGCGGTCGCCGTTCGCGATAACGGAGCATCCCTTCTCAATGAGCTCCTGTCCTGCGGAGCGGCCACGCATTGAGTTCACAATCAAGGAAGCAGGCGACTTTACCAACAGGCTCGGAAGCATTCCTCGCGGGGCCCGCGCTTTCCTCGATGGGCCGCATGGCAACCTTACGCTTCCCAACCGCGACGGGCTGGGGTTGGTGTTCATCGCCGGCGGCGTTGGTCTTTCGCCGATCATGAGCATGCTGCGACAGCTACGCGTGGAGCGAGACCCGCAGCCAATGATCCTCGTCTACGGCAATCGTTGCGCCGAACAGATCCTGTATGGCTCCGAAATCGAGGCCATGACGCAGGACCTGAACCTGCAGGTGCACCATGTCTTGTCGGAACCGCCACCCAGGTGGACAGGTCTTACAGGCCAGCTCGATATTTCGGTCCTTCGGGATCTTCTTAGTTTCGATGGACGGGAGGACTGGCTTTTCTATGTCTGTGGGCCGGCGCCGATGATCGACAGCGTCGAAGCCGACCTTGGACACCTGGGTATACCGTTACGGCAGATCGTATCGGAAAAGTTCAGCTATAACTGAGGATTGACGATGCGACATCGACTGGTTTTGGCGGTCTACCTCGGAGTCACTTTCGGTTTGTGCCTCGCCATCGTCGGCTTTGCGCTTCGATGACAGCCTTTCCGCCGCCGCGCCCTTCGAGGCTGCTTGACGTCCCGGCGTTCTAGCCACGCATCCTTGCGCCATCGGGATCGAAGGGTGGCTGGGCCGCGAGGCGGGCAGGGCGGCGCTCGCCCAGGATCTCGACCTCGAAGGCGGCGCCGGTCCCGGCCTCGTTCGCCGCCAGCTCGGCCGGCACGTAGGCCAGGGCGATGGACTGGCCGACGAAGTGCCCGTAGCCGCCCGAGGTCACGTTGCCGACCACCTTGCCGTCCTGCCAGACGGCTTCGTCGCCCCAGGCGTCGGCGTCGTCCG
>JANQPZ010000350.1 GCA_028285215.1 Rhodovibrionaceae bacterium
CCGTAGGCCATCGCCTGGTCCTGCAGGTCGCACTCGCCGCCCTGATCGCAGATCGGGCAGTCGAGCGGATGGTTGATCAGCAGGAACTCCATCACGCCGTTGCGCGCCTTCTTGACGGCATCGCTGTCCGTGCGGATCACCATGCCGTCGCCGACCGGCATGGCGCAGCTCGCGATCGGTTTCGGCGCGCGCTCCATCTCGACCAGGCACATGCGGCAGTTGCCCGCGACCGACAGGCGCTCGTGGTAGCAGAAGCGCGGGATCTCGAAGCCCGCAAGCTCGCAGGCCTGCAGCACCGTCAGTCCGGCCGGGACCTCGATTTCCTTGTCGTTGATGGTCAGCGTCGGCATGAAGAAACGCTCCTAAGCTACTGCTCTTAGACGCTTACTCGGCGGCTGCCGCGGTCTGCTTGCTGGCCTTGTAATCCAGGATTCGGCGCTCCAGCTCCGGCCGGAAGTGGCGGATCAGACCCTGGATCGGCCAGGCCGCCGCGTCGCCCAGCGCGCAGATGGTGTGTCCCTCGACCTGATAGGAGACGTCGAGCAGCATGTCGATCTCCTCGAGTTCGGCCTGCCCGCGCACCATGCGCGTCATCACCCGGAACATCCAACCCGTGCCCTCCCGGCAGGGCGTGCACTGCCCGCAGGACTCATGCATGTAGAAATGGCTGAAGCGGGCGATGGCCTCGACGATGTCGGTCGACTTGTCCATCACGATCACGGCAGCCGTGCCCAGGCCGGACTTGGCCTCCCGCAGCGAATCGAAATCCATCAGGATGTCGTCGCAGATGGCCTTGGGCAGGCAGGGCACCGAGGAGCCTCCGGGGACCACGGCGAGCAGATTGTCCCAGCCGCCCCGCACGCCGCCGCCGTGCTTCTCGATCAGCTCCTTCAGGGGGATGCCCATCTCCTCCTCGACGTTGCAGGGCGTGTTCACATGCCCCGAAAGGGAGAAGATCTTGGTGCCGGTGTTCTTCGGGCGGCCGAGGCCGGCGAACCAGGCCGGGCCGCGCCGCAGAATCGTGGGCACCACGGCAATGGTTTCGACATTGTTGACGGTGGTCGGGCAGCCATAGAGCCCCACGGCCGCGGGGAACGGCGGCTTCAGGCGCGGCTGGCCCTTCTTGCCCTCCAGCGACTCCAGCATCGCGGTTTCCTCGCCGCAGATGTAGGCGCCGGCGCCGCGGGTCACGAAGACGTCGAAATCCCAACCGGATCCGCAGGCGTTCTTGCCGAGCAGGCCGGCCTCGCGCGCCTCCAGGATCGCCGCCTCCAGACGCTCCAGGGGCTGCCAGTACTCGCCGCGCACGTAGATGTAGGCCGCATTGGCCCCCATCGCGAAGCCGGCGATCAGGCAGCCCTCCAGAAGGATGTGCGGATCGTTGCGCAGGATCTCGCGATCCTTGCAGCTGCCCGGCTCGGATTCGTCGGCGTTGACCACCAGGTAATGCGGGCGCCCGTCGTTTTCCTTCGGCATGAAGGACCACTTCAGGCCGGTGGGGAAGCCGGCGCCGCCACGGCCGCGCAGGTCGGACTCCTTGACCATCTCCACGATCTTCTCGCGGCCGAGCGCGATCAGATCCTTGGTGTTGTCCCAGAGGCCGCGCGCCCGGGCGCCTTCCAGGCCCCAGTCCTGCTCGCCGTAGAGATTGCGGAAGATGCGATCCTTGTCCTGCAGCATGGCGTCCCCCTACCCCGCGTCGGCCAGCAAGGTGCGGCGGCCGTCGCGCGGCGGCTCGCTGGTCACCCGCCCGCTTTGGGAGCCCGGCTGCAAAGCCTCGCCCGCGCGCAGCGCACGGATCACCGCCCGGGCCGTCTCCGGCGTCAAATCCTCGTAGTACTCGCGGTCGTTGACCTGAAACATCGGCGCGTTGGCACAGGCCCCCAGGCACTCGACCTCGCTGACGGTAAAGGCTCCGTCCGCGCTGGTGCCTCCCAACTTCGCGATCCCGGCCTCTTCCAGGCAGGCCTTGCTGATCTCATCCGAGCCGCGCAGCCAGCAGGAGGTCGTCCGGCAGACCTGGATGTGATGCCGGCCGATGGCCCCCTCGTTGATCATGGTGAAGAAGCTGGCGACCTCGTGCACGCGGATGGGCGCCATGTCCAGGTAGCCCGCCACGTAGTCGATCTGCGCCTGCGCGATGGAGCCACCGTTCTGGTCCTGCGCCAGATAGAGCAGCCAGAGCACGGCGGAGGCCTGCCGCCCCTCGGGATAGCGCGCGATGTAGCCGTCGGCTTTCGCCTTGTTCTCCGGCGTGAACGCGAAATCGCCGCCGCTCGGCCGGCGATAGCTGGTTACCTTCATCGATCGACCTCGCCGAAAACGATGTCCATGGAGCCGAGGATGGCCACCGAGTCGGCCAGCATGTGGCCTCGGCAGAGCTGGTCCATGGCGGACAGATGCACGAAGCCCGGCGCCCGGATCTTGCAGCGGTAGGGCTTGTTGCTGCCGTCGGACACCAGGAAGACGGCAAACTCGCCCTTCGGCGCCTCGACGGCCGTGTAGGTCTCGCCCGGCGGCACGTGATAGCCCTCGGTGTAGAGCTTGAAGTGATGGATCAGCGCCTCCATCGAGCGCTTCATTTCCGCCCGGTTCGGCGGGCTGACCTTGGTGCTTTCGATCATCACCGGGCCCTCGGGCAGCTTCTCCAGGCACTGCTCGATGATCGCAATCGACTGCCGCATCTCCTCGATGCGTACCAGGTAGCGGGCGAAGCAGTCGCCGGTCTTGCCGACGGGGATCTGGAAATCCAGCTCGTCGTAGACGTCGTAGGGTTGCGCCTTGCGCAGATCCCAGGCGATGCCCGAGCCGCGCAGCATCGGGCCGGAGAAGCCCCAGTCCATCGCTTCTTCGGGCGAAACGATCCCGATATCGACCGTGCGCTGACGGAAAATCCGGTTGTCGGTCAGCAGGTTCTCGAGATGGTCGATGTGCTGCGGGAAACGCGCGCAGAAGGCCTTGATGTCGTCGACCAGACCCGCGGGCAGATCCTGATGCACCCCGCCCGGCCGGAAGTAGGCCGCATGCAGGCGGGCGCCGCAGACCCGCTCGTAGAACTCCATCACCCGCTCGCGCTCTTCGAAGGCCCAGAGGATCGGGGTCATGGCCCCCACGTCGAGGGCGAAGGTCGCGATGTTCAGCAGGTGGTTGGCGATCCGGGTCAGCTCGCAGAACATCACCCGCACGTACTGCCCGCGCTTCGGCGGCTCGATCCCGAGCAGCTTTTCGGTCGCCAGGGCGAAGGCGTGCTCCTGGTTCATCGGGCTGACGTAGTCGAGGCGGTCGAAGTAGGGGATCGCCTGCAGGTAGGTCTTGTACTCGATCAGCTTCTCGGTGCCGCGGTGCAGCAGGCCGATATGGGGGTCGGCACGCTCGACCACCTCGCCGTCCATTTCCAGCACCAGCCGCAGGACGCCGTGGGCCGCGGGATGCTGCGGACCGAAGTTGAGCGTCATCGGCTTGATCTGAACGTCGGTCGCGGTCACGCCTTGCCCTCCGCAGTGCCGGACTCCGCCTCGGCCACCGCCTTCTCGTCGCCGGGCAGGATGCCCTGCATCCCCTCCCAGGGAGAGGCGAAGTCGAAGGTGCGGAACTCCTGGGTCAGCTTCACCGGCTCGTAGACCACGCGCTTCTGCTCTTCGTCGTAGCGGACCTCGACATAGCCGGTCAGTGGGAAGTCCTTGCGCAGCGGATGCCCCTCGAACCCGTAGTCGGTCAGGATGCGCCGCAGGTCCGGATGCTCGCCGAAGAAGATGCCGAAGAGGTCCCAGACCTCGCGCTCGAGCCAGATCGCAGAGCTGAAGACGCCCGCCGCCGAAGGAACGACAGCCTCCTCCTCCACGGCCAGCTTCACGCGGATGCGTTGATTGTGCTTGAGCGACAGAAGGTTATAGACCACCTCGAATCGGTGCTGACGGTCCGGGTAGTCGACCGCCGTGATGTCCAGCAGCTGCTTGAACAGCAGGTTCTGGTCGTCGCGCAGCTGCGTCAGGAGATCGAGCACGCGCTCGGTCCTGGTCCAGACGATCAGCTCGCCGCGAATAGACTCGACCTCCGCGACGATCTCGCCCGCGGCCATCGTCACGTAGTCGGCGAGGTCCTGAAGCGCCGGCGGCAGCGCTGCGGTCATCGTCTCTCCTCCGATAAACCCGAAAGGCGTGCACAGGCCCGGTCAGCGGGCGATCGCAGCCTCTCGCTTGATCTTTTTCTGCAACTGCAGAACGCCGTAGAGCAGCGCTTCCGCGGTGGGCGGACAGCCGGGGACGTAGACGTCGACCGGCACGACGCGATCGCAGCCGCGCACCACCGAGTAACTGTAATGATAGTAACCGCCGCCGTTGGCGCAGGAGCCCATGGAAATGACCCAGCGCGGCTCGGCCATCTGGTCGTAGACCTTGCGCAGGGCCGGCGCCATCTTGTTGCAGAGCGTGCCGGCCACGATCATCACGTCCGACTGGCGCGGACTGGGCCGGAACACGGCGCCGAAGCGGTCCAGGTCGTAGCGGCTGCAGGCGGTGTGCATCATCTCGACGGCACAACAGGCCAGCCCGAAGCTCATCGGCCAGAGAGAGCCGGACTGCGCCCAGGCCGCAAGCTTGTCCAGATTGGCGACGATGAACCCCTTGTCCTGGAGGTCGTCGGTCGCCTGCTTCAGCACGCGATCCTGCTCGGCACCGGGCGGAATCGGCTGGTCGGCAGCGATCACTCCCATTCCAGCGCTCCCTTCTTCCATTCGTAGATGAATCCGATCGTCAACAGGCCGAGGAAGACGACCATCGACCAGAAGCCGAAGAGGCCGATCTCGCCCAGGGAGATAGCCCAGGGGAACAGGAAGGCGACTTCGAGATCGAAAATGATGAAGAGGATGGCCACGAGATAGAAGCGGACGTCGAACTTGCTGCGCGCGTCGTCGAAGGCCTCGAACCCGCATTCGTAGGCCGAGACCTTCTCGCTATCGGGTCGCTGGCGCGCCACGACGTAGGACGCCACGACCATCGCCGTCGCCAAACCGAGCGCAATCCCGATGAAAATCAGGATCGGCAGATACTCGATCAGCAGATCTTCCATGATCTCTCACCGCTGACGTTGGCGCGGGCAGTCCCTGCCGCGCTTCTTCGGGGTGTCTTGCGGGCGGGCTATCCCACCGCGCCCAACGGCGCTCCCGGCCCCGGGGCGAAGCGATCCGCCTCGTGAGGCGCAATATAGAGACGCAGAGAGACAAGGGAAAGGACCCAATGTCGCAGCGCAGTAACGTAGCAAGTCCCTTTGACATAAGGATTCTTTCCAAATCCTTACCCCACGTCGCCTAGGGGTGTTCGGGGACTCGGCCAACGGGCGGTCACCGCCGATAGGCCTGCCCGACAGTCTGGTCAACCGCAGGAGATCGGCCGAACGCGACTCGATGGCGCCGCCAGTCGACTCCGCATCCCCGGCCACGGCTGCGCCCCTCAGACAGCGGGGCGCGGCAGGCGGGAGCGCGCACAAAAAAAGCCGCCGGAACGGCGGCCTCTTTCGATCCAACGGACCCGGCCCAACGGAGCGGCAGCGGGCCGGCCCAACGTGGCGGGAGTGACGGGACTTGAACCCGCGGCCTCTGGCGTGACAGGCCAGCGCTCTAACCAACTGAGCTACACCCCCAGGCGTTGGAGGCCGCGTATTTACGCTGCGCCCCCTGGGCTGTCAAGGCGACAAACGCCCGGAGCCGGATCGGATCTCGCTCCGCGCCTTCGCATGCCTACCGCAGGACCAACAGCAAGACCGGCGCAGCCACCAGCGTCATCAGAGTCGAGACGATCACCGCCCCCGCCACGTCGGCAGAGGCGCGGCCGTAGCGCTCGGCAAAGAGGTAGCTGTAGACGGCAATCGGCATGGAGCACTGCAGCACCAGCGCCCCGGTCGCCACGGGCCCGAGACCGAACGCCCAGGCTGCCGCGAACCCGCTGGCCGCGCCCAGCCCGATCCGCAGCGTCCCCAGAAGCGCGGCGCGACCGAAACGGCGCAGCGGCAGCCGTGCCAGGGACACCCCAAGGGCCAGAAGCATCAGCGGGATCGTCAGATTGCCCAGCAGTTCCACCGCGCGCCCAAGCACCGGCGGCAGGTTCAGATCCAGCACCACGAGAAGGATGCCGACGGTAAGCGCCGGCAGAATCGGCACCGTCAGGAGCTCGCGCGGCTTGAAGGCCCCGCGGGACACGCTGATGCCGACGGTGAAATGCCCCACGGCCGAGAGGGCGAAAACGACGATGCCGAAGGCCAGTCCCTCGGGCCCGAAGGCGAAGAGAACCAAGGGCAACCCCATGTTCCCGGTGTTGGGGAAGGTCAGCGCCGGCAGAAAGTCCCGCGGATCCAGCCCGAGCAGCCGCAGCAGGCCCCAGGACACCAGTCCCACGCCGACGAAGGCCGTGAGAGCCGCCAGGAAGATCTGGCCAAAGGCTGCGGGCTCCGGGCGCACCTGGTCGAAGGTGGCGATCAGCAAGCAGGGCGTGCCGATGTACATCACCAACTGCGTGACGAAGGCGTTGTCGAAGGCCAGCTTCCCGCGCGCCCAGGCGAATCCGGCCGCGATGCAGAGGAAAACCGGCAGAACGATGTCGAGGAGCTGCACCAGGATCATGCGCGCTCTCTTAAGTCAGCCCCAGGTCCTTGACCAGCGCCGGCGGCACAGATCTGTTGCGACCGCCGCGCTTGCCCGACAGGGCGCGGCGGTCTTCACTTGGCGCCGCGCCCCCGTTGCCCGCGTCCCCGTCATCTGCGCCTCTTGCCGTTCCCGCCGCTTCAGGAGTCTTGTCCGCCATGTTCATCGAGCCCGGCCAGCACAAAGCCCACGGCCTGCCCTACAACCCCTTCAAGGCCCTGGTGGCGCCCCGTCCGATCGCCTGGGTCAGCAGCCTGTCGGCGGAGGGCATCGTCAACGTCGCGCCCTACAGCTTCTACAACGCGGTGGCCGACCAGCCGCCGATCGTCTACTTCGCGCCCACCGGCCCCAGCCGCGAAGACGGCGTCAAGGACTCCCAGCGCAATGCGGAGCAGACCGGGGAGTTCGTGGTCAACGTGCCGACCTGGGAGCTGCGCGAGAAGATGAACGAGACCTCGGCCGCCCTGCCCCCGGACATCAGCGAGGCGGAGGTCGCGGGCCTGAAGCTGGCCCCTTGCGAACAGGTGAAGCCGCCGCGCCTGGCCGACTCGCCGGTTTCCCTGGAATGCCGCTACCTGCAGACCCTGGAGTTTCCCGCCGAGGGCAACATGCGCGGCAACTTCGTGGTCTTCGGCCAGGTGGTCGGCATCCATCTGGCGGACTGGGCCGTCAACGACGACGGTCTGGTCGAGCCGACGCGCTACCAGCCGATCGCCCGCCTGGGCTACATGGACTACACGGTGGTGGAGCGCCTCTTCGCCATTCAGCGGCCCGAGGGCGCGCAGAAGCCGTAGAGCAGCATCGTCTCGGGCGTAAGCGCGTCGCTTCCCCCTGAGACGATCGCGCTCTAGCGGCAGAGGCGATCCGCGACGGCGCGATGGTGGGCGGTGACAGGTTCGAACTGCCGACCTTCCGGGTGTAAACCGGATGCTCTTCCAGCTGAGCTAACCGCCCGCTTGCCCGCGGCACCGCGCAAGAGTCGTGTCGCAGAGGCCGTCGCGCAAAAAAGTAAGCGGCGAGTCGCTGAACGCGAAACCCGCCGCTTGTTCGTCCCGTCTGTACCGGCGCCGCAAACCCAGGGCGACCCGTCCACGAGGCCGCGCACCGAACGGAGTGGGTATCGCTTTAGTTAACGGAGTCTTTCAGGCCCTTACCGGCCTTGAACTTGACCTGCTTGGAGGCAGGGATCTTGATCTTCTCGCCGGTGCGGGGGTTGCGCCCCTCGCTGGCCGCGCGCTGGGCAACGGAGAAGTTGCCGAAACCCATCAGACGAACTTCATCGCCTGTCTTGAGAGCGCCCGTAATGGAATCGAAAACGGCGTTGACCGCCTTTTCACTGTCGGCCTTGGACAGGCCGGCATCGTCAGCAACAGCAGCAATAAGTTCGTTCTTGTTCACGCTGAACCCCCCTCCGGTGATTGGAAAGCTGTCTTCTCGAACGGGTCGTTCGTGAGGCAGCGACAATAAACACGCGTTCTTTCGGGCGTCAATGTGGAAAGCCGCAGGAATGCTAGGAATCGAGCGGTTTTTCGGGTGATTTGAGGGTCAAAAAGTCGTCGTTCGAGGTGCACGCCGTAAGTGCGGGCAAGCGGCCACCGGAGACCGGGAGTCGAGTCGCCAGCGACGCGCGCCGAGTCGCGTCCCAACGGCACAAAGCGTAAGGGGCCGCCGCAGCGACCCCTCAGCCCTCGTGAAAAGCGGACGGACCGGCCGTCAGTGAGTCAGCACCGGATCCCGTTCGTCCTTGTCGTCGCGCTTGCGCAACGGCTCCTCGTCCTTCTCGTCCCATTCGATCGCCGCCGGCTTCTCGGTCAGCGCCACGTCCAGCACCTGATCGATCATGGTGCAGGGAATGATCTCGAGCTGGTCCTTCACGTTGTCCGGGATGTCGGCGAGATCCTTCTCATTCTCGCCCGGGATCAGCACCGTCTTGATGTTGCCGCGCAGGGCCGCGAGCAACTTCTCCTTCAGTCCGCCGATCGGAAGCACCCGGCCGCGCAAGGTGATCTCGCCGGTCATGGCGACATCCGACCGCACGGGAATGCCGGAGAGCACCGAGACGATCGCGGTGACCATGGCGACACCCGCCGAGGGCCCGTCCTTGGGAGTCGCCCCCTCGGGCACGTGAACGTGAATGTCCTTGCGCTCGAAGATCGTCGGCTTGATGCCGTACTCGGGTGCCCGGCTCTTGACCAGCGACTCGGCCGCCTGGATCGACTCCTTCATCACGTCGCCCAGGGTCCCGGTGGTCACCACCCGTCCCTTGCCGCGAACGGTCACCGCCTCGATGGACAGCAGCTCTCCGCCGACCTCCGTCCAGGCGAGACCGGTGGAGACACCCACGGCATTCTCGGTCTCCGCCGCGCCGTAGCGGTAGCGGCGGACACCGGCGTACTTGTCGAGCGTTTCCGGCGTGACCGACACGCTGGTCACCTCCGGCTCCATGGCGATCTCCTTGACCGCCTTGCGGATGAGACCGGTCAACTCGCGCTCCAGGTTCCGGACGCCGGCCTCGCGGGTGTAGTAGCGGATCAGATCGCGAAGAGCGTCGTCGCCGATCTCCCACTCGCCCTTCTTCAGACCGTGGCTCTCGATCACCTTCGGCAGCAGGTGGCGCTTGGCGATCTCGACCTTCTCGTCCTCGGTATAGCCGGGGATGCGGATCACCTCCATGCGGTCCAGCAGCGGCTGCGGCATGCGCAGCGTGTTGGCCGTGGTGACGAACATCACGTCGGAGAGGTCGTAGTCCACCTCCAGGTAGTGATCCTGGAAGGTGCCGTTCTGCTCCGGATCCAGAACCTCCAGCAGGGCCGACGAGGGGTCGCCGCGCCAGTCCGCGCCGAGCTTGTCGATTTCGTCGAGCAGGAACAGAGGATTCGAGGTCTTGGCCTTCTTCATCCCCTGGATGACCTTGCCCGGCATCGAGCCGATGTAGGTGCGCCGGTGACCGCGGACCTCGGCCTCGTCGCGCACGCCGCCGAGGGACATGCGCACGAAGTTGCGGCCGGTCGACTTGGCGATGGACTTGCCAAGCGAGGTCTTGCCGACACCCGGCGGTCCGACGAGGCAGAGGATCGGTCCCTTGACCTTCCGCATGCGCTGCTGCACCGCGAGGTACTCGATGATGCGGTCCTTCACCTTCTCCAGCCCATAGTGATCCTTGTCCAGGATCTCCTGCGCCAGGTTCAGGTCCTTCTTGACCTTGCTGCGCTTCTTCCAGGGGATCGAGAGCATCCAGTCGAGGTAGTTGCGCACCACCGTCGCCTCGGCGGACATCGGGCTCATGGAGCGCAGCTTCTTGACCTCGGCCAGAGCCTTCTCGCGCGCTTCCTTGCTAAGCCGGGTCTTGCCGATCTTCTCCTCGATCTCGGCAACCTCGTCCTTGCCGTCCTCGCTCTCGCCGAGCTCCTTCTGGATCGCCTTGAGCTGTTCGTTCAGGTAGTACTCGCGCTGCGTCTTCTCCATCTGCCGCTTCACGCGGTTGCGGATGCGCTTTTCCACCTGCAGGACGCCGATCTCCGACTCCATGAAGCCGTAGACCTTCTCCAGGCGCTCGGTGACGGTTTCCGCCTCCAGCAGCTCCTGCTTCTCGGGAATCTTCAGCGTCAGGTGGCTGGCGATGGTGTCGGCCAGCTTGCTGGGCTCGTCGATCTGGTTGATGGAGACCAGCACCTCAGGCGGAATCTTCTTGTTCAGCTTGATGTACTGCTCGAACTGGGAGACCACGGTTCGCCCCAGGGCATCGAGTTCACGCTCGTCGCCGCGGTCGTCCTCCAGAACCTCGGCATAGGCCTGGAAGAACTCCTCGTTGTCGCCGAAGCGGGCGATGCGCGCGCGCTGTCCGCCTTCGACCAGCACCTTGACGGTGCCGTCGGGCAGCTTCAGCAGCTGCAGCACGGTGCCGACCGTGCCGACCTGATAGATGTCGGAGGGGCTGGGATCGTCCTGTGCGGCGTTCTTCTGGGTGACGAGCAGAATCTGCTTGTCATCCTTCATCACGTCCTCGAGCGCCTTTACCGACTTCTCGCGCCCGACGAAGAGGGGCACGATCATGTGCGGAAAGACGACGATGTCGCGCAGCGGCAGAACGGGGTAGAGGTTGCCTTGGGCAAGCTCGAGCATGTGACCTCGCGATTGTTGCGGACGGCCCCGACACGGGCACCGTCAGGTGGCAGCCGGATCCCGGAATTCGAGCGGCGATCCGGCCGGAGAGTTCAGTCGCTAAAATGTCCGCCAGGGGGCGCCGTTTCAAGACCGCACCGACGTCTCGTTCGCTCCGGCGCCCCTACAAGTAGTGCCTCTGCAACGCCGCACCCCCAGGGTTTGCGTAGGCTGCAGCTTCTTCACAGATCTCTGGCCGGTCGAAGGCCGGTTAGAGTCTAGGCGCTGGTGCCGCTCGCGTCTTCGCGGCGGTCGGCGTAGATCTGCAGCGGCGTGGCGCGACCTTCGGCCACGTCGCGGTTGATCACAACCTCTTCGACGCCCTCGTAGCCCGGCAGGTCGAACATGGAGTCGAGCAGGATGCCCTCCATGATCGAGCGCAGCCCGCGCGCGCCGGTTTTGCGCGCGATCGCCTTGTTCGCCACGGCCCGCAGCGCATCCTCGGTGAACTTGAGATGGACGTTCTCCATCTCGAACAGCCGCTCGTACTGCTTGACCAAGGCGTTCTTGGGCGTGGTGAGGATCTCGACCAGCGCGTCCTCGTCCAGATCCTCCAGCGTCGCCACCACCGGCAGGCGTCCGACGAACTCCGGGATCAAACCGAACTTCAGCAGATCCTCCGGTTCGACCTCGCGCAGGATGGCGCCGGTCGAGCGCTCGTCCGGCCCCCGGACGTCCGCGCCGAATCCGATCGCCGAGCCCTTGCCCCGCTGGGCAATGATCTTGTCCAGGCCGGCAAAGGCGCCGCCGCAGATGAAGAGGATGTTGGTCGTGTCGACCTGCAGGAACTCCTGCTGCGGATGCTTGCGCCCGCCCTGCGGCGGCACGGAGGCGACGGTGCCTTCCATGATCTTCAGCAAGGCCTGCTGCACGCCCTCGCCCGACACGTCCCGCGTGATCGAGGGGTTGTCGGACTTGCGGCTGATCTTGTCGACCTCGTCGATGTAGACGATGCCGCGCTGCGCCCGCTCGACATTGTAGTCGGCCGCCTGCAGCAGCTTCAGGATGATGTTTTCGACGTCCTCGCCGACGTAGCCCGCTTCGGTCAGCGTCGTCGCATCGGCCATGGTGAAGGGCACGTCGAGGATACGCGCCAGGGTCTGGGCCAGAAGCGTCTTGCCGCAACCGGTCGGGCCGACCAGCAGGATGTTCGACTTCGCAAGCTCGACCTCGTTGCCCTTGGAGCCGTGGCCGAGGCGCTTGTAGTGATTGTGAACCGCGACCGAGAGCACGCGCTTGGCATGCTGCTGACCGATCACGTAGTCGTCCAGAACGCCGCAGATATCGCGCGGCGTCGGTACGCCCTCGCGCGACTTCACCAGCGTCGTCTTATGCTCCTCACGGATGATATCCATGCAGAGTTCGACGCATTCGTCGCAGATGAAGACCGTAGGCCCTGCAATCAGCTTCCGCACCTCGTGCTGGCTCTTGCCGCAGAAGGAGCAGTACAGGGTGTTCTTCGAATCGGAGCCGCTCGACTTGCTCATGATGCTCGCTTACGCGTCCTTGGTTCCGCGCCGATCATGTTAGACAGACGCGCCGTGGGGGCACAACGTCAAACTGCCGCCGTAATGGCGAGACTGTAACAGTCCTCTCCAGACGTGGGTCGCAAACCACGACCGGCCAAGGGCTTCACCGATACGTGAGTCACAGTCTGACGCCTGGGTCTTGCCCAAGAGTTAAAAGCCTCAAATACAACAAATAGCCCTCGAACACCGCCGGCGACAGGCCCGGACCGCAACAAGCTTGGACCGCAACAAGCCTGGACCGGAGCCCGACGGGTCACGTCTAGTTGCTCGGCGCCTCTCCGCCGCTCCCGTCGCCCGAGGCGTTGTCCAGGATCGACGGGCGCTTGGTCACCACCTCGTCGATCAGACCGAAGTCCTTGGCCTCCTGCGGCGTCATGAAGCGGTCACGTTCCATGGCGTCCTCGATCACGCTGATTTCCTGACCGGTGTGGTGAACGTAGATCTCGTTCAGCCGCTGACGCGTCGCCAGGATCTCGCGCGCGTGGATTTCGATATCCGTGGCCTGCCCCTGGAAGCCGCCGGACGGCTGATGAACCATGATCTTAGAGTTCGGAAGCCCGAAACGCTTCCCCGAAGCGCCCGCGCAAAGCAGCAGCGAACCGGCCGAGGCCGCCTGGCCGATGCAGACGGTCGACACCTCCGGCCGGATGTACTGCATGGTGTCGTACATGGCGAGACCGGAGGTCACCACGCCGCCCGGCGAATTGACGTAGATCGCCACGTCCTTCTTCGGGTTCTCCGACTCCAGATGCAGCAGCTGGGCGCAGACCAGGCTGGCGACCACATCGTGAATCGGGCCGGTGATGAAGATGATTCGCTCCTTCAGGAGCCGCGAGTAGATGTCGTAGGCGCGTTCGCCGCGATTGGTCTGCTCGACCACCATCGGCACCAGGGTGTTCATGTAGAGATCGAGAGGGTCGCGGTCGCCCATGGTCGCTCCTGCCTCGCCCGTCGCAGCCGTCGCGGCTTGTTCAGGCGCTTGATGTCATCGCTTCGGGAGATGCGGGGCGACGACGACTCGCCGCCCAGCCCAACGTCGGAACCCGCGATATAGGCCAGCCGCCCGAGCCGCTCAAGTCACCCGATGGTCTGCGGGCCCGCGCGACCGCCTCAGCTCTCGGCGGCGCCCGAGTCCTGACCGGAGTCCTCGGCCGGCGCGTCCTTCTTGGCCTTCGCGGCCGTCTTCTTCGGCGCGGTCTTCTTGGGCGCCGCCTTCTTGGCAGCGGCCTTCTTCTTCGGCTTGGCCTCCCCGGTCTCGCCCTCGCCCGCTTCGGACTCCAGCTCGCTCTTCAGCTCTTCCGGCGACAGGCTGCGGACCGTCACTTGAGCCAGATCGAGGATGAAGTCGACCACCTTGTCCTCGAACAGCGGCGCACGCAGGTTCGCCAGAGCCTGGGGGTTGTTCTGGAAGAACTCGATCACCTGGCGCTCCTGCCCCGGATGGCGCTGCGCCTCCTGGATCAGGGCGCCGTTCAGGTCTTCCTGGCTGACGTCGATTTCGTTGCGGCGGCCGACCTCGCTGAGCAGCAGACCCAGGCGCACGCGGCGCTCGGCGATCTGGCGGTACTCCAGCTTCAGCGTCTCGTCGTCCTTGCCCGCGTCGTCGGGGTCCTCGTTGCCCTTTTCGCGGTCCTGCTCGACCTGCTTCCAAATCTGCTCGAACTCCAGATCGACCATGCCCGCCGGGACGGCGAAGTCATGGCCCTCGGCCAGCTTGTCGAGCAGCAGGCGCTTGACGCGGCTGCGGGTCAGCTCGCGGTACTGCTGGCCCAGGCTGTCGCGCACCTTCGCCTTCAGGTCGTCGAGGCTTTCCGAGCCGTAGGCCTTGGCCATCTCGTCGTCGATGGCGATCGGCAGCGCCGCCAGGATGTCCTTGACCTTGACCTCGAACTTGGCCGCGCGCCCGGCCAGCTCGTCGTTCACGTACTCCTCCGGGAAGGTCACGTCGACGGTGGTTTCGTCGCCCTTGTTGAGCCCGATCAACTGGTCCTCGAAGCCGGCGATGAAGGAGTTGGAGCCGAGTTCGAGATGATGATCCTCGCCCTCCATGCCCGGCTTGGTCTCGCCGTCCACGGAGCCCTTGAAGTCGATCACGACCACGTCGCCGGACTGGGAGGCCCGCGCCTCGGTCAGGGGTTCGGTCTTCTTCTGCTGGCCGGCCAGGCGCTCCAGGGTCTCGTCGACCTCCTGATCCGGCACGGCCACTTCGATCTTCTCGATCTCGATTCCCGAGAAGTCCATCGGCTCGACCTCGGGCATGACCTCGACCTCGATCTTGTACTCGAGGTCTTCGCCCTGCTCGTACTTGGTCACCTCCACCTTCGGCTGCAGCGCCGGCGTGATGTTCCGCTCCGTCAGCGCCTGCTGGCTGGAGTCCTGCAGGGCCTTCTCCAGCACCTCGCCCAGGACGGCCTGGCCGTAGCGCTGCTTCATGAGCTTCGCCGGAATCTTGCCGGGCCGGAAACCGGGAATGCGGGCCGTCTTCGCCAACTCGGCAAGGCGGCTGTCGACTTTCGTGTCGATATCCTGAGCGCTGAGCGTGATGGTGAACTCGCGCTTCAGCCCCTCGCTGCTCGTCTCGGTAACCTGCATCTGCTCTTCGGCCTTCTCGTCTGGCGAACTCTGCTGTGGGTCTCGACGGCGCGCAGCCGCGCCGACGCCGGGTGTCTTCCTGCTGCAAGACCGGGTGGGGTCACCGGCGCTGGTGCGGGCGGAGAGACTTGAACTCCCACGGCCGAAGCCACCAGGACCTAAACCTGGCGCGTCTACCAATTCCGCCACGCCCGCGCCGCGCCGGGATCAGCCCCGCGGCTCTCGCCGCAAGCCCTCCGGAAAGCTAGTCTCGCACCCCTCCTCGCAAAAGGGCGCGGACCTATAGCACGCGCCCTTTCCGCGCGACAAGCGAGGCTGCGCGCTAGCGCAGGCGTGCGACCAGCCCTGCGGCGCAGGCGTCGAGGATGGCGTCGCTGTCGAGGCGGTAGGCGGCGTAGAGGTCGGGGATGTCGCCGGACTGGCCGAAGTGCTCGATGCCCAGTGCCTGCACCTTCTGGCCGCGCACCGAGCCGAGCCAGCCGAGCGTCGCCGGGTGCCCGTCCAGAACCGTCACCAGGGCCGCATCGGCGGCGAGAGGGCGCAGCAG
>JANQPZ010000352.1 GCA_028285215.1 Rhodovibrionaceae bacterium
CGCCACGGGCCTGCGCGTCTCCGAACTCGTCGGCCTGCCGATCTCGGCCGTGACGCGCGACCCGCGGCTGCTGATCGTCCGCGGCAAGGGCGGCAAGGAGCGCATGGTGCCGATCAGCGCACCGGCCCGGACGGCACTGGACGCCTACTGCGAGGTGCGCCGGCGTTTCCTCCGCAGGCCCGAAGACGACACCTGGCTATTCCCCTCGCGCAGTCTCGGCGGACACCTGACCCGTCATCGGGTGGCACAGCTGCTGAAGGAACTGGCCATCGAAGCCGGGCTGGAGCCCAGCAAGATCTCGCCGCACGTCCTGCGCCATGCCTTTGCCAGCCACATGTTGGCACGCGGCGCCGACCTGCGTTCCGTGCAGCAGTTGCTCGGACACGCCGATATCGCCACGACCCAGATCTATACGCATGTCCTCAGCGATCAACTGAAGAGCCTGGTTGAGGACCGTCACCCTCTCGCCGACCGGACCGAGGAGCGCAAGCCAGCCGAGAAGAGGGCTGCGAAGGGAAATGCCGCGGAAACCGAAGCGGCCGAGTAACGCCCCCCGCTTTGTCGTTGCGATTGGTATTACCAGCGACTAAGTACAGTCGCGATTTGCCGTAATCCCGACGGCGCCGCCGGTATCGCGGTGCCGCAACGCCTTTCCGGTGGCATTCGCCCACTGTCGGAAGATAATTCGAACGAGGGGAGAACCCATGAGCTTTACGATCGTCGAGCAGGCGCAGCCGCGCCTGAATCGCAGCGAACTTGCCGTGCCCGGCAGCAACTACCGCTTCATCGAGAAGGCCGCCGACGCGAATGCCGACGTCATCTTCCTGGACCTGGAAGACGCCGTCGCGCCCGACGACAAGGAGCAGGCGCGCAAGAACATCATCAAGGCGCTCAACGAGATCGATTTCGGCAGCAAGACCATGTCGGTCCGCATCAACGGTCTCGACACACACTACATGTATCGCGACGTCGTCGATCTGATCGAGCAAGGTGGCGATCGCCTGGACCTGATCATGATCCCGAAGGTCGGCACGGCCGCCGACGTCTACGCCGTCGACATGCTGGTCACCCAGGTCGAGGACGCCGTCGGGCGCAAGAAGCGCCTCGGCTTCGAGATGATCATCGAGACCGCGCTCGGCATGGCCAACGTCGACGCCATCGCCGGCGCCAGCAAGCGCAACGAGTCCCTGCACTTCGGCGTCGCCGACTACGCCGCGTCGACACGGGCGCGCACCACCGTGATCGGCGGGCCCAATCCGAACTACGGCGTCTTGACCGACCCCAACAGCAGCGACCAGCGCGACTACCACTGGGGCGACATGTGGCACTACGCCATTGCGCGCATGGTGGTGGCTGCGCGCGCCAACGGACTGCGCCCGGTGGACGGCCCCTTCGGCGACTTCTCCGACCCCGAGGGCTACAAGGCTCAGGCTTACCGTGCAGCCGTGCTGGGGTGCGAAGGCAAGTGGGCGATCCATCCCAGCCAGTTGGATCTGGCGAACGGGGTCTACAGTCCCTCGGAAGAAGAAGTGACCAAGGCGCAGCGCATCCTTGAGGCCATGGACCAGGCCCAGAAGGAAGGCAAGGGCGCCGTCAGCCTCGACGGACGGCTGATCGACATCGCCTCGATCAAACAGGCCGAGGTGATGGTCAAGAAGGCGGAGCAGATCGCCGCAGCCTAGAGCGCATCGTCTCAGGCGGCAGCATTTCGCTGCCGCCTGAGACGTGACTCGCCCTCTAGATCTATGATGAGGGCAGCGTCTCACGCTCGTCATAGATTCAATAAGTGCAGTGGGACGGCGTCTTCGTCGTAGCAACCATCTCGGCTATGCGCGGTTACAACCAAACGGACCGCACTGTATACAAAGCTCTTCCACTTTTTATAGTATTTTCAGACCGTTGACCGACAGCTAACCTTTCATTGACTTCTCTCGTTTAGAACCCTCGGTAGATCCACTTCTGCTACTGAGGCCCCGATGTCGCTGAAATCCCTGTCGATCGCCACCAAGCTTTGGAGCTTGCTTGGCCTGACCGTGATCTCCCTGCTGATTGCCGCAGGCATCGGCCTCTACTTCGCGCGCGTCCAGATGGTTGAGGATCGGGTCGACAAACTGAAGTCGATCACCGAGACCGCTCAGAGCTATGCCGCCTCTCTCGACGACAGGGTCCGCGCCGGAGAGCTTACGCGCGAAGCCGCCTACACCCAGCTCCGCAGCGTGCTGGAGAACATGTGGTACGCGGAGAACGAATATCTCTTCGTGATCTCGCTCGAAGGCGTTGTGAAGGCGCATGCGGCCAAACCGGCCTTGGTGGGTCAGAGCCTCTGGGACACCCAGGATCCGACAGGCTTCCACTTCGTCCGCGCAATGGCGGAAGCGGCGCGCGACGGTGGAGGGCGGATCTACTACATGTGGCCGCGTGCCGGATCCGACGTTCCGGAACGCAAGCTCTCCTATGTCGCCGCCATGCCGAGCCTCGAGAGTTTCGTCGGAACCGGCGTATACCTCGACGACCTGGAAGCGGCCTTTATGGACTTGGTCCTTCGCGTCGGCACGGCGATTGTCGTCTTGACGCTGATCGCCGTCGCACTTGTCTACGCCGTGCAACGGGACCTGGTGACCAGCCTGGGTGGCTTGGCGGCCCGGATGCGCCGCATTGCCGACGGCGACCTGCAGGTTGCGGTCCCTGAAGTGCAGCGTGGCGACGAAGTGGGCCGCATGGCGGAAGCCCTTCAGGTCTTCAAGGAGCAGGCCGAGCAGAAGCAGCTCTTGGAGGCCGAAACCGAACAGGCGCGACGCACGGCAGAAGCGGAGCGCCGCAGCACCTTCGAACAGCTTGCATCCCGCTTCGAGAGTTCCGTGGGCGGGCTTGTCGGCGGGTTGGTCAGTGCCGCCGGCAGCATGCAGCAGGCCTCGCAGACAGTCGCCGAAAGCGCCGAGAGCGCCAGCCAGGCAAGCACCAGCGTCGCTTCGACGACCGACGACGCGGCGCAGAACGTTCAGACCGTCGCCAGTGCCGCGGAGGAACTGTCTGCTTCGATCCGAGAGGTCAGCGGCCAAGTGGGCGAAGCGGCACGGATCGCAGATGACGCCTCCAGCAAGGCGGAACAGACCAGCGAGACGGTCGGCAGCCTGAAGACCTCCGCCGAGAAGATCGGTGCCATCGTGACGCTGATCCAGGAGATCGCGGAGCAGACCAACCTGCTGGCGCTGAACGCCACCATCGAGGCGGCCCGTGCGGGCGAAGCGGGCAAGGGCTTCGCCGTGGTGGCCAGCGAGGTCAAGAACCTGGCCAACCAAACCGCCAAGGCGACTGAAGAAATCGGTCAGCAGATCGGCTCGATGCAGGGTATCGCTGTCGAGGCCGCCCAGGCCATGGAGACGATCCGCTCGACCAACGCATCGATGCAGCAGATCTCAGCCGCCATCGCAGCGGCCGTCGAACAGCAGTCTGCGGCAACCCAGGAGATCGCCCGCAACGCCCAGCAGGCGGCTGGCGGTACGCAGGAGACCGCACGGAACATCTCCAGCGTCTCTACCGCCGCACAGACCAACAAGGAAACGGCGCAGCAACTCCTCGGTCTCTCCGGCGAACTGTCGAACCAGTCCAACGAGTTGGGCGCGGAGGTCGAACAGTTCCTGGCGGAGATCCGCACCGCCTAAGTCGACCGACGCACCCCATAGGTACCGTGGTCAGGCGTCGCGGTCTCTAGAGTAGGATGCACGTCTCGGGTGGAAGCGAAACGCTTCCACCCGAGACGATCGCGCTCTACTCCAACTCGACCGCATAGGTCTCCAATGCCGGAATCTCGTCGATCACCTCCTGCTCGATGAGAAACTCGGCAAAGCGGCGGTAGCGCCCTTCGTCGAGGGCGGCCGGACGCAACGCGAAGCGGGGCAGCGTGTCCCACCAGGCGCGCCGGTTGAGTTCGTCGTCGAGGCCCGGCTTGTAGGCCTTGAAAATCTCCCAGGAGGCCTCGGGGTGGTTGATGGTGTAGATCGTGCCGCGCTCGAGGGCGCGCACGAAGCCGGCCAGACGGGGATCGTCCAAGTTGTCTGCGTTGGCGATCACCACCAGTTCGTCGTAGGCCGGCACACCGTTCTCCTCGGGATAGAAGGCGCGCCCCTCCGAACCTTCGATTTCCAGCTGGTTGAGCTCGAAGTTCCGGTAGGCGCCGATCACGGCGTCCACCTGACCGGACAGCAAGGACGCTGAAAGCGCGAAGTTGACGTTGATCAGCTCGACGTCCGCCAGAGTCACACCGGCGGGCGCCAGCATGCCGCGCAGCATGGCCTCGGCAAATCCGCCGACGGAATAGCCGATCTTCCGTCCCTCGAGATCGGCCAAGGTCTCGATCGGGCCGTCTGCCAAAACCACCAGCGTGTTCAGGGGCGTCGCCACCAGGGTCGCGATGCGTGCCACCGGCAGGCCCTGGGCCGCCTGCATATGCAGCTGCGGCTGATAGGAGATGGCAATGGGGACCTGACCGGCCGCAACCAGCTTCGGCGGATCGTTCGGATCGGCCGGCTCCAGGAATTCCACCTCCAGGCCTTCGTCGGCGAAATAGCCCTGGTCGAGCGCGACGATCAGCGGCGCATGGTCCGGATTGACGAACCAGTCCAGGAGAACGGTCAGCTTCTCCGCCTTGGCAGGCGCGGTGACCGACAGCGCAACGATGAAGCAGAAGACAAAGCGGAACGTCATGTGGCAACTCCTCCCCGCCGTGCGGAAGGAAGGATGCCGAGGCGAGACTCGGAGCGTTTTCCGAGGCGGCGCCGACCGTCCTTTCCCTGCGCCGGCATGATCCGGATCAGGTTCGAAGGGTCACCGCCTTGCCGGACGGTATCTCAGCCCCCGGGCCGCCCACGGCTTCCATCGCAGGCGGCTGGGACACCCCCAGGTACGTCCGTGACAGGATAGCCATGTTGCGGCCTCCGGCGAAAGAGGCTTCGTGCTGCAGTTCCGTCGAGTTTTGCACCTGTGCGATTGCGAGGGCCTGTGCTATCCCCGCGCCATGCACGATTACCTGGACTTCGAAAAGCCCGTCGCCGAACTGGAAGGCAAGATCGAGGAGTTGAAGCACCTCTCGGACGCCGGCGATCTGAACATTGCCGAAGAAGTCGGCCGTCTCCAGACAAAGGCCGACCGACTGCTGCGCAGCACCTACGCCAAGTTGTCGGCCTGGCAGAAAACCCAGGTGGCACGCCATCCTCAGCGGCCGCAGGCGAGCGACTACATCGCTCAACTGGTCGAGGACTTCGTACCGCTGGCCGGCGACCGTCTTTACGGCGAGGACCCTGCGGTTCTCAGCGGTCTGGGCCGGCTCCGCGGCCAGGCCTGCGTCGTCCTCGGTCAGGAGAAGGGCAAGAACCTTCAAAGCCGCCAGGCCCACAACTTCGGCATGGCGCGGCCCGAAGGCTATCGCAAGGCGCAGCGGTTGATGCAGCTCGCACAGCGCTTCCGGCTCCCCGTCGTGACCTTCGTCGACACGCCGGGCGCCTATCCGGGGATCGGGGCCGAAGGGCGCGGCCAGGCCGAGGCCATCGCCAAGTCGATGCAGATTTCCCTGGGACTGGAGGTTCCGGTGATCGCCGTCGTGATCGGCGAAGGCGGATCGGGTGGGGCCGTCGCCCTGGCAACGGCCGACAGAGTGCTGATGCTCGAGCATGCCGTCTACTCGGTGATCTCGCCCGAAGGCTGCGCTTCGATCCTCTGGCGCTCGGCGGATCAGGCGAAGGAAGCCGCCGAGGCCCTGCGCCTGACGGCCCAGGATCTGCACAAGCTCGGCATCATCGATACCGTGATCGAAGAACCGATCGGCGGTGCGCATCGAGATCAGCGAACAATCATCGCTGCCGTCGGGGATGCGCTGGCCGACGCCCTGCAGAGCCTCAAAGGCGTTGTCCCGGCGGACCTGCGTCAGCAGCGCCGCACGAAGTTCCTGGACATGGGCAAGGTGGGACTTTCCTGAGGCGCGCGCCGACCGAGGTGCACGATCACGGTTCCGGCGCGGGTCGGCTTCACCTCCCGCTGCTCCCATCGAAGTCCGTTAGAGACCATCGCGCAGCCCGATGCCAGAGCATTTTATCATGAATTCGTAACGCATCTTATAGAGAGGCGGACGCTGGAGTTGTCCGACACCTCAGATCGTCGAACCACTTAAGATTCTGGAATTATTTCCTTTTTCACACCCTATCTGATCGTATCCTTTATACGCCGTATCCATTGCCTGGCCCAAATTTACCCTTTGACCGACTTAAACATATATATCATACGCTGATTTTAGTGCGTGTTTTCGCCAATAAACGATCAAGAGCTGCACCGGCTCACGTCGGCTAGCCATTAACGGGGGGTTATGGTTGTGCGACTCTTCCCACTCCATCGCTTTGCTCCAGCCGCCTCGGACAGGCTCGACATCTCTGCGGGCCCTCTGTGGCTTTTCACGATTGAGGAGTCATGCCGCCGGCGACGCTGTCGAAGCCCGCTGAGCCGCGCTTCGGGGCGACCTCGCTCTCCGGCTGCCGATCGGCGACTGGACTGGCGCTGCCACAGTCCGCCTTGACGGTTTTCGCGATCGGGCGACCCGGTCAGCTGGCCGGAAAGCCGTTTCTCATCATCGCATAACAGCAAGGCCGCACGGCCAGTCCGCTCCTGAAGCGGCGGCGCGGCTTGCTGCCTGCTCGAAGGATCGACCCGAACATGCTTCTGGCTCGGACGGCCGAGGCACGACGCCTCCTGGCCACGCTTATCGGCAGCCTCGCCGTCCTGATGTGGGCTCTGCTCGCGCTCTTCACCACCTGGGCGAACGGGCTTCCGCCATTCCAGCTCGCGGCGCTCTGCTTCTCGATCGCAGCGGCCGTCGGTTTGGCGATACTCGCCCTGAGAGGGCCCGGCAGCTTCCGGTGCCTGCAGCGGCAACCTTGGCAAGCCTGGGCGATCGGCACCCTCGGTCTCTTCGGCTGCCATGTCTTCTATTTCCTGGCCCTTGGCAACGCTCCGGCCGTCGAAGCGAGCCTGCTCACCTATCTCTGGCCGCTCCTGACCCTGCTCTTCTCCGCCTTCCTGCCGGGCGAGCGCCTGCGCTGGTTTCACCTGGCCTCCGTGCTGCTCGGCTTGATCGGCGCCGGCTTTCTGGTCACGGGAGGTCGAGGCTTCGATTTCGAAGCCTGTTTCGTCCTGGGCTACCTTGCGGCCCTGGGCTGCGCTCTGACCTGGTCGTTCTACTCGGTCATGAACCGGCGTTTCGGGGCCGTACCGACGCGAGCCGTAACGGGCTTCTGCACCGGCGCCGCCGCTTTGGGCTTCGTTTGCCACTTTCTGTTCGAAACCTGGGTTGCGCCAAACCCTTGCCAGTGGACGGCAATCCTGCTGCTCGGCCTCGGCCCCGTCGGTCTGGCGTTCTTTGTCTGGGACTTCGGCACCAAGCACGGGGATATCCAGGCGCTTGCGGCCTTCGCCTACGCGGCGCCGCTGCTCTCGACTGCGATGCTGATCGCGCTTGGCCAGGGGGAGGCGGGTTGGCACATCGCCCTGGCCTGTGCATTGATCGTCGGCGGCGCCTTGCTCGGATCCATCGACCTTATGCGGAGGCAGCGCCTCTGCGCTACGCAGCCGATCGGTCGCAACGATGCTCGAGGATAGGGAGCGACCTGACGGTCGCCGGGCCTTTGCGAGCGCAGAGCGTCTCGATCAAACCAGCGGCAATCCTCTTTCAGGACGGTGTCCGCCGGAGGCGCGGCGGCTCGCGCGTCGCTTTGCGACCCCTTTAATCCAAAACGAGGGCGAGCAGAATGAGGCCGCCCAAGGCCAGCGCCCAGCCGGGCAGTCGAAGAGTCACGTCGTTGGCCAGCCACTGCTTGACAGTATTGAGGTCGAATTTCTTAACATTGTCTTCCAAAACAACCTCCCTGACTTAAACAAAGACAGTCTTCACCGTTAAACGGACGATGAATCAGATCGTTTTTGCGCTGCTCGATATATTGTGATTTCGCGATCCGCATTCAAGACTGTCACAGATCGGTTCTTCGCCAGATCAAACGGCGTGTTTCTTACCGAATATGTGGCATCACCAAGCATAAAAAAGGCCCGCTAAGACAGCGGGCCTCGCAATCTAAGGCGCGAATGCGCGCTGAGGGGCGGCAGGACTTACGCCACAGTCTGCTGACGCGCCTTGGCCTTCTCGATCTGCCGCTTGATACGGATTGCCTCGATACCGAGCTTCGAGTCGGCGGTACCGGTCAGAAAGCTGTCTAGACCACCCTTGTGCTCGATGGTGCGGATCGCGCTGGTGGAGAGGCGCAGCCGCACCATCTTGCTGAGGGCGTCGCTGTAAAGCGCAGTCGCCTGCATGTTCGGCAGGAAGCGCCGACGCGTCCGGTTGTTCGCGTGGCTGACGTTGTTGCCGGACATCACCGACTTGCCGACAAAAGCGCAACGGCGGGCCATCGATCTCTTCCTCGAAGCTTAAGACTCTCGGGTTTCCGTACAAAAAGCGACGGGCGGCCCCTCCGGCCGCCGCGCGAGGCGCTGTTGTAGGAAGGTCCCGCCCCCGCGTCAAGTCTTCGGCACGGGGTTCGAAGGCCGTTCGCCATGCCCACCCCTTTGATCGCTGTCGCTGCTCGGACGCATCAGCCCGAGCCGCCCTCCCAGCCTCTCAGGACTCCTCCGGTGCAATACCGAAGGCTTGCAGCAGGCGCTCCGCCGCGAGGCCAGGCGTGATCTCGCCGGCCATGACGGCGCGCTCCGCAGCCGGCAGAGCCTCGGCGACGGCCGGGTGGTTGCGAAAGCGGGCCAGCAGAGTGTCGTCGATCTCGCTCCACAGCCAGGCCTTCGCCTGGGCGGCGCGGCGCTCCGCCAAGCCGTCTTCCCCGATCGCGTCGCGATAGCGGCCGATAGCCTCCCAGACCTCGGGAACGCCCGTCCCGGTCAGGGCGGAGCAGCGCAGCACGGGCACCTGCCAGGCCTGGGTCACGGGCCGCAGCATGCGCAGGGCCGATTGATACTCGGCGGCAGCGCGCGCCGCCGCTTCGGCCATATCTCCGTCGGCCTTGTTGACCACCACCAAATCGGCAATCTCGACAACGCCTTTCTTGATGCCCTGCAACTCGTCGCCGCCGCTGGGCAGCAGCAGCAGCAGGAAGAGATCGACCATGTCGGCCACGGCCGTCTCCGACTGGCCGACGCCCACCGTCTCGACGATCACGACGTCGAAACCGGCCGCCTCGCAGGCCAGCATGCTTTCCCGCGTCCGGCGCGCGACGCCGCCCAGGGACCCGCCGGTCGGCGAAGGCCGGATAAAGGCGCGTGGATCCCGGGCGAGTCCTTCCATGCGGGTCTTGTCGCCCAGGATCGAGCCGCCGGTTCGGCGGCTGGAGGGGTCGATCGCCAGCACGGCGACCTTGTGGCCCTGCGCGATCAGGGCAGCCCCGAAGGTCTCGATGAAGCTGGACTTGCCCACGCCCGGCACGCCCGAAATGCCCAGCCGCACCGAACGGCCGGTCTGCGGCAGCACTTCGGCAAGCAGGGCCTCGGCCTCCTGGCGATGATCTGCGCGCGTCGATTCGATCAAGGTGATGGCACGCGCCAAGGCCCGGCGCTGCCCGGCCAGGAGGCCTGTGGCAAGCGAAGGGGGGGCCGGGGCGTTCGACTCGGGCATAGTACCGGAAAAGCTAGCCGAGCCGCGTTGGCGGCGAAAGGTCCCGCAGACTGCCTTGTCGCCATCCCTGCCGGTTCGCACATCGGTTGCTGGAGGCCACAGGATCGCCCGCCGAGCCCATCGATTGACAGCCCAGAGCGCCATGACCGCCAATCGCCTTTGCCCTGCAGGAGACGAAGCCTTTCGCAGCACCTTCGCCGCTCTCGCAGCCCGAGACACGGGCGCCGCCTTCGCGGCCGCCTTCGCGCAGGGCGGCGACAGCCCGACGGTTCTCGTCTCCGGACCTCGTCACAAGACCTGCGACGACCCGGTCGGTCTCCAGGCGCCCTGGCATATCGGCTCGATCACGAAGTCTTTCACGGCAGCCCTGACTCTCCGGCTGGCCGAACGCGGCTTCGTCGCCCTGGACGCGCCGGCCGGCAGTCTTCTGGAGCGGCATGCCGAGGGCATGCATCCCGATTGGCGGGCGATCACCCTGCGCCAGGCCCTGAGCCACACCGCCGGGCTGCCCGCGAACGTATCGCTGTTGCAGTTGCTGAGATCCGGCACCAAAGATCCCGTAGCAGAGCGGCTGTCGCAGCTCCGGAGACTCTGGCGCAAGCCGCTGAGGGGCAAAGCAGGGCGATTCGCCTACTCCAACGTCGGCTATGTCCTGGCTGGCGCTATTGCCGAGGCGGCCGCCGGAAGCTCCTGGGAAGACCTGATCGTAAGCGAACTCGCCAAGCCGCTGAACTTGTCGTCTCTGGGCTTCGGCGCCCCGAAACAGGCCGAAGCGGCCTGGGGCCATCAGGGCTTCCTCGGCTTCCAGACGCCCAAGGATCCCGAGAAGGAGGGTTCGGACAATCCGGCCTGGATGGGCCCTGCCGGCGGTTTGCATCTGAACCTGGCGGACCTGGCAAGGTGGGGACAGACCCAGTTGGCTGCGGCCAAGGGCACGCGCCGAGACGTCATCACACGCGAAAGCGCGCAAGCGATGCAGACAGCCGTTACCGACGACTACGGTTTGGGCTGGGTCGTGCAGCCGCTGCCCGACCATAACGCCGCCCTGATATGGGCCAATGGCTCCAACACCTTCTGGTACGCGCTGCTGGCGATGGTGCCGGAACGGGATCTGGTCATCGCGGTTGCCCTCAACCGGTTCGATCAGAAACGCGGCGACGCGGCGCTCCAAGATCTGCTACGGGCGATCCTGCTCCCGTTAGATGTTTAGAGGGCGATTCACGTCTCAGGCGGACGCGAAACGCTTCCACCTGAGACGATCGCGCTCTAGGCCGGCGTTACATCTCCGCTTCGGCCTCCGCCGTGCGCCGCTGAGCCTCCTGCTGACGCTGCCACATGGTTGCGTAGACTCCGTCTGACGCCAAGAGCTCCGCATGGCGCCCGCGTTCGACGATGCGGCCGGCCTCCAGCACCAGAATCTCGTCGGCCTCGACCACGGTCGAGAGACGGTGGGCGATCACCAGCGTCGTGCGCCCGCGGCTGACCTCGCGCAAGTTGGCCTGAATCTCGCGCTCCGTCTGCGTGTCCAGGGCCGAGGTGGCCTCGTCGAACAGCAGGATTGCGGGGTTCTTCAAGATCGTGCGTGCGATCGCCACGCGTTGTTTCTCACCGCCGGAAAGCTTCAGGCCGCGCTCTCCCACCATGGTGTCGAGACCGTTCGGCAAGGCACGGACAAAAGCACCGATGTGCGCCAGATCGGCCGCCCGCTCAACCGAAGCGGTCTCGACCGCCGGATTGCCGTAGGCGATGTTGTAGCCGATGGTATCGTTGAACAGCACGGTGTCCTGCGGAACGATACCGATGGCTTGACGCAGGGACGACTGGGTCACCTCGCGAAGGTCCTGACCGTCGATCTCGATTGCCCCGCCGCTCACGTCGTAGAAGCGGAACAGCAGCCGGGACAGAGTCGACTTGCCCGCGCCCGATGGGCCGACCACGGCAACGGTGTTGCCGGGCCGCACGGTGAAGTCGATGCCGTGCAGAATCTCCCGGTCGTCGTCATAGGAGAAGCGGACGCCCCTGAAGTCGATCCGTCCGCCTTCGAGCAGCAGATCGGGCGCGCCGGGCCGATCCTTCACCTGGGCCTCGACCTTCAGCAGTTGGAACATGGTTTCCATGTCGACCAGCGACTGCTTCACCTCCCGATAGACGAAGCCGAAGAAGTTGAGCGGCTGGGCGAGCTGCATCATGTAGGCGTTGACCGCGACGAAATCGCCGGGGGTCATGCTGCCCTCGACCACGCGCTTGGCGGACAGCAGCATCAGAGCGGTGACACCAGCCGCGATGATGGCCGCCTGGCCGATGTTCAGAATCGAGAGCGACGTCTTCGAAGCCGTGGCCGCCGTTTCGTAGGCACGCAGCCCGACATCGTAGCGCGCGGCCTCGTGCGCCTCGTTGGCGAAATACTTGACCGTCTCGTAGTTGATCAGGGAGTCGATGGCACGGGTGTTCGCCTGTTGGTCGCTCTCGTTCATCTCCCGGCGCAGCTTCAGGCGCCATTCCGTGATGCGGTAGGTGTAGACGATGTAGCTGCCGACGGTCACGAGCGTGATGGCCGCCACTTCGATGCCGTAGAGCGCCCAAAGGATGGCGACGGATAGCCCCAGCTCGACGAAGGTCGGCAGAATCGAAAACAGCGCGAAGCTCAACAGCGTGTCGATCGCCTTGGTGCCGCGCTCGATCACGCGACTGAGCCCGCCGGTCTGACGGTCGAGGTGAAACTGCAGGGACAGGCCGTGGAGATGCTTGAAGGTTCCGAGCGCCACCTGCCGAATGGCGCGTTGCCCGACCTTGGCGAAGAAGAAGTCGCGCAACTCCTGGAACGACAGGCTCAAAACCCGGGCCGCGCCATAGGCCAGGATGACGAAGACCGGCACGGTCACTTCGGGCGGCAGATCCGCCGCGCTGCGCGCCGCCTCGTCGGTCAGCGTGAGGGCATCGACGGCCTGCTTGTAGAACAGCGGAACCACGACGATCGCGCCCTTGGCCGCGAACAGGCAGGCCATCGCCAGAACGACCCGCCGCCGCAGGTCCGGCCGGTCGGCTGGCCAGAGATGCGGCAGCAGATCCTTGAGCGTCTGCCACTGGCTGCGGGGCCCCGGCGGCGTCGCCGGGGAAAGATCGGACGGCATCGACAGTCTTGTGGCTCCCAGAGCAGGATCACTTTGGGCGGAAGTGGTTTCGCTCCCACTTAGAGCGAATGCGCTTTAAGCCGACCCCGGCCTATTGTGCGCGACCGAGCGAGCGCGACAAGAGAAGGTAGAGCTTGCCGACATCGGCGGTCAGGAAGGTAGCGCTCAAGACATGCTCCGGATCGCAGCCCGAGGCCTGACTCATCAAGCTTTCGAACTGATT
>JANQPZ010000361.1 GCA_028285215.1 Rhodovibrionaceae bacterium
CTTCGCCTCTTCGAGAACCGGCTGGTGCCCGTCTGCAGTCCGGACTTTCTTGAGCGGCATGGGCCTTTCGACAGCCGGGAAGCGCTCGACGAAGTTCAACTGCTCCATACCGAGGATGCGAGCACCATTCCTCCCTTGCCGGGGTGGCAGGACTGGCTGAAGGCGGCTGGCGCCAGCCAGCTCAGCGCGCTGACCGGCGCGTGCTTCGGCGCCTGCCATATGGGGATCGAAGCGGCGCGCCTCGGCCAGGGACTGGCGCTCGGTCTCAGCACGCTGATCGCCGACGACCTGGACGCGGGTCGTTTGGTGGCGCCCTTCGATCTCTCGCTGCCGATCCCGCAGACTTATGCCTTGGTCTATCCGCCCGAGCATGCAACGCGCCCGGCCTTGCGTGTCTTCCGTTCCTGGCTGTTGGGCTACGCCCGGCGGCGCTGATGTGTGCGCGCTTTGTGGGAGCGGGGTCGCTACTCCGCCGCCTGCTGTCTTCTCCGCGCCGTCTCCGCGCTATCGATCTCGCCCGTTTTTGAGACAGCGACACCGAACAGCTCCAGGGCCTGCGCTGTCGTGTAGTAGCCCCGTCGCACGTCGCGGGCGACCAGCTCGGCGTCGCGGGTGAAGGGGTCGCCGTAGCCGCCGCCGCCGGGGGTGGAGACTTCGACCCGGTCTCCGGCCCTGATGGCGATGTCCTGATCCTTGGAGAGGTGCGGCGGCTCGTAGGCCGCACCGCCGCGCCAGACCGTGACGCGGTTGGGGGCGCCGTCGCCTCCGCCCTGCGCGCCCTGGGGACCGACCCGGCCGTGATCCATCACGAAGCTGGCGCGGGCTTCGCCGCGGCGGATCCTGACGCTGTAGTCGACGCCGAAGCCGCCGCGCTGCGCGCCCGCGCCGCCGGAGCCCTCGCGCAGGGCGTAGGTCTCGAACAGCACCGGATAGAGCTGCTCCACCACTTCTATGGGCGGGGTCTTGGAGATACCGATGGTCGAGCAGCCGTTGGTCAGGCCGTCCAGCTCGGCCGCGCCGCCGTAGCCGCCGCCGGAGATCTGGTACATCACGTAGGCGCGTTCGCGGGCCGGGTCCCAGCCGCCCAGCGCGAAGTTGCCGGAGGAGCCGGCGGGTGCCGCCGTGACCCGCTCGGGAATCGCCTGCACCAGCGCGGCGAAGACCGCCTCGGCGATGCGCTGAGACACCTCGGCCGCGCAGCCGGAGACCGGGCGCGGATAGCGCGCGTAGAGGAAGGTGCCGTCGGGGTCGTCGATCTTCAGCGGCACGAAGGTGCCGGCGTTGATCGGAACCTCGGGGAAGATGTGCTTCATCGCCAGATAGACGGAGGAGCGGGTGGTGGCGATCACGGAGTTCATCGGGCCCATGCAGGGCGGCGAGGACCGGGAGAGATCGAACTGCAGCTCCTTGTCCCGCTTGGTGACCGTCAGGCGAATGTAGAGAGGTTCGTCGACCACGCCGTCAGAATCGACCACGGCCTCGCCGTCGTAGACGCCGTCGGGGATCGTCGCGATCTTGGCGCGCATCTGCTGCTCGGCGCGGCTCTTCAGCTCGGCGATGGCCTGCTCCACGGTCGCGGCGCCGTAGCGCTCGATCATCGCCGCCAGCCGCCGCTTGCCGACGGTCAGCGCCGCGGCCTGGGCCTTGATGTCGCCGATGCGCTGGTCGGCGATGCGGATGTTGGAGGTGATGATCGCGTAGATCTCTTTGTCCAGCGCGCCGCGCTTGAACAGCTTCACCGGCGGCAGACGCAGGCCCTCCTGCTCCACCTCCGTCGCGTTGGCGGAAAAGCCGCCGGGCACGGCGCCGCCGATGTCCGGCCAGTGCCCGGTGTTGGCCAGCCAGGCAAAGACCTTGCCGTCGTGAAAGAAGGGCGCGACGAAGCGCACGTCCATCAGATGCGTCCCGCCGAGATAGGGGTCGTTGACGATGTAGACGTCGCCGTCTTCGGGCGGCGCGGTCTCGCCCGCCGCGATCTTGTCCAGCACCGCCATGGTCGAGTACTGCATGGTCCCGACGAACACCGGCAGGCCCAGGTCGCCCTGGGCGATCAGTTCGCCGGTCTCGACGTGGTAGATGCCGTCGGAGCGGTCGTTGGCCTCCGCGATCACCGGCGAGAAAGCCGAGCGGCTGAAAGCCAGGTCCATCTCGTTGCAGACCTGCTGCAGGCCGTTCTGGATCACCGTGAGGGTGACGGGATCGAGGGTCGTCATGGTCGGGACTCCGCCGAGATGTCGGGCAGCTCGTTCACATCGGTAAGGATCGGTTTGCCGGCGACGCGAAAGCGCTCGACCTCCGCGTCGGCACCGCTCGAAGGGCCGCCGATCCGCAGCACAGCGTCGCAGCGGTCGGCCACGGCCACGGAGATCGGCATCATCATGTCGTCGAAGCGCTCTTCGCCGGCTTCATTGATCACGGGCAGGGCGTTGTTGACACCGATTATCGGGATGTGACCGCGCTCGAAGACCGAGACTGCCGCAGAGTTCATGGCCCGCAGGTTCTCGCGCCGCCTCTCTTCGTCGGCGCCGCCGGCCGTGTAGGGGCCGGCCACCGTGACCAGCAGCTTCACGCGCTGTTCTCCCGTCCCGCGGTGATGATCAGGTTGCCGTAGGCGTCGACGGTCAGTGCGTCCTGCGGCTCCAGCAC
>JANQPZ010000124.1 GCA_028285215.1 Rhodovibrionaceae bacterium
GCAAAGGTCGTGCCGGGCACGACGGTGAACTGGCTTGCCAGGTCGGATTCGCTGTAGAAGACGGCCGCCGTCGCCTGAATTCCCGGCCAGCTTCCCCGGACCCCGACTTCGAACTGATCGGTCGTTGCAGGTTCCGGATTGATATCGTCCGCAGAGGTGATCCCAGGAAGCCGCGGTGCCCGAGCGAGATCGAGCACGTCGGCCGCCTGCGAAAAACTGCCGTAGACCTCGACCTCGTCGGTCGCAAAGTAGACCAATCCCGCATTGAAGAGCGCTTGATCGAAATCGACATCGCCGCCCTCGAAGGCGCCGCCGAAGGCGGGTGACAGGTTTGCCGAACCGATGTCCACGTCGGTTGCCTCGTAGCGGACACCGCCGGTGATCAGAAAGTTTTCGAGAAACGGCACGCGGAGTTGTGCGAAAACCGCACGACTGATCTCGGTGGCTTCGGGCACGGTGAAGACGAAAGGCAAGGCAGGGTCCAGCGTCTCTTCGGCGTCGTAGTCGAAGCGTTGCAGATCGCCCCCCCAGGTGACGGACGAGCCGGCGAACCACCCGTCGTCCAAGAACGGCAGCGGCGTCTCGATGTTCAGCCGCCCGCCGATCCGCCGGTTGTCTTCGCGCACCTGTATGATCAATGGCGGCGCCAGTTCACCGGGAATCTGCCGCAGGGCTCGATCCTGATAGAAGAGCGTCAGGTTGAAGCGGTTGCCGAAGACATCGTCGTTTTCGTAGCTGGCGGTTCCGATGTACTGGCGTCGGAAGGAATCTTCGAAGACATCGGCGAAGTCCGAAAACGGCACCGCCGAGGTCTTTCGCCCGGTATCCGGGTCGCCGTCCGACGCCGCCAGAAACTCCGGATCCTGTGCGGTATGCACGAAGAAATGCGTGGTCTCGAGGCGCTGGTCGTCGTCTATGTTGAACACCAGGTTGGCATTGAAGTCGATGACGTCGCTGTTGGGGAAGGTGGTGTCACTGTCAGGCAGCGGATCGCCATCGGGATCGAAGAGCGTCTGGTTGATCTCTCCGCCGACTTCCAGCCAGTAGTCGATACGATCCAGCGATCCCGTCACGCTTTGCCGCAACTCCGGACTGATGCTGTCGCCGACATCGGTCGGCTGCAGCGACAGACCGACCGTCGTCTCCAGCTGCATCTCGCCGGGAACCGGTTCCGGCGTGCGGAAGTTGACGGCGCCGCCGCTGGCGCCGAACCCGAAGGTCGCATCCGCGCCGCGCACGACCTCGACCCGCCCGAAAGCCGCCGCCGGAACGTCGAAGATCGCGTTGCCGGTCGGGCGGAATCTCTGATTGATCTCGATGTTATTGATACGGAACGAGGCTTCGCGACCGCGCAGCGCACCCGCACTGCCGACGGGACTCGTGAAGTTGAAGCCGGGCACCACCTTCGCCAGACCGCCGATGGCGTCCCGTTGGAAGGTGGGCTGCGCCTCCAGGTCTTCGCGTTCCAGAATCGTGTTGGACGAAGGCAGCTCCGATATCGGGGTAGCGAAACGGGCGCCGGTCACCGTCACCGGATCGAGCCGAAGAGGCCCCTCCGCCTGCGCCGCCTCGTCCTGAGCCCCATCGGCAGGCACCCCATCGGCACGCCCCAGGGTCACGGTGTTGGCAGTGGTGAAGCGGTAGGTCAGCCCGGTTCCGGCGATGAGCAGCTGCAGGGCCTGCTCCGGATCGTAGCGGCCCTGAACGCCGGGACTCTGCAGGCCGGCCGTGAGGTCCGCCGGATAGAGCAGCTGCAGATCGACCGCCTGGGAGAAGGCCAGCAGGGCCGCCTCCAGACTGCCGGCCGGGATGGCGAAGTCCTGCGCCGCCTCTGCCGGCGACGCGCCCTGCGCAAGCTGCCCCCATCCGGGATCGACGCGCGGCAGGGCCCCGGCATCGAGCTGCTGCAGGCGCTGCTGCCAGTCGGCGGCGGCGGGCCCGGACACTGCGAGGGCGCAGAGGGACGCGCCCAGCAGCAAGGCGGGTGTCTTGCGCCGTCCACCTCGCCCCCCGCCGTGGTCCCGTGCCGCTCCCCTATCCGCCCCTGCCGACATCTGCATCCCCCTCTGCACTTCAGCCGTCCAACCGGCACCCTCCCAGGCGCAGGCCCCATCGGAGCGCACGCTCTAGTCAGTAGACCGGTCGAGGGAGCGGACTCCTGACCTCCAAACAGGAAAAAACTTCGCAGCGCAGAGGCTGGGCGGCGATCGGGAGAGACAGAATCGGGAAAATCGGCTTCGGAGAATGAGCGCCGGCCAGTCGCCCAGACCCAGTCCCCCAGACCCAGTCGCGCAGACCCTGTCAGTCGCGGCCTCGAAGGAGGGTCAACCAGGGCGTCAGACGAACGGCCTCGACAGGCAGGGTCGTCTCGATGGCCGTCAGGGCCCGGTCTGTGTCGCGCAGGTCGAGGGCGCCGGTAAAGCGCGCCTCCGCGATCTCCGACTCGAGAAAAACGAGTCTGCCGGGGCGGTAGCGGTCCAGTTCGGCGATCACCGATCGCAGCGGCCGATTCGCGAAGACGAGCCGCTGCTGGCGCCACGCAGTCACCGCCGCCACGTCCACCCGCTCCGTTTCGATCTCGCCGGCCGCGCCCTGCGCGGGATCGTAGCGGGCCGCCTGCCCCGCTCCGAGAGTCACGGCTTCGTTGCCGGACCCAACCTCTGGTCGCAGGCGAACCTCGACCCGTCCCTCGGCCACGGCGACCTCCACGCTCTCGCCGGCCCGACGCACGTTGAAGGCGGTGCCGACGGCCCGTGCGACAGCGTCGCCGGCCGCGACCTCGAAGGGGCGCTGCGGATCGCTCGCAACGGCAAAGAAGGCCTCGCCGCGGTAGAGATCGACCCGGCGGCGGTCTTCGGTGAAATCGACGGCAAGCGCCGTATGGCTGTTGAGCTGGACGAGGGAACCGTCCTGCTGGCGCGCCGACCACAGAACCGCGGTCGGCGAAATCGCTTCGCTTCGCCTGCAGGACGGTTCCCTCGTCCAGCTCAACAGC
>JANQPZ010000044.1 GCA_028285215.1 Rhodovibrionaceae bacterium
GTCGAGGGATGGCGTGCCATGCTCTTGGGCTGGAGGCCGGGGGCGGGCGATCTGCGCCCGGCGCACTTCGTTGCGACGCACGCGATGCAGGCGCTGCCGCTCTTCGGTCTGCTGGTCGAGCGGCTCGCTCCGGCCCCGGCCGCCGCCGGAGCGACCTGGACGCTGCTCGCCGTCTGGGGGGCCGCGCTGCTGTATGCTGGCGTCGTCGGCTATCTGTTCTTCCAGGCACTCGCACACGCGCCTTGACGGTCGCGGCAGCCGCAGGTCCCGACCTTCGCCTTTGCGGCCGTCATCCGATATCGCGGGCAGGTTGGTAAGACGGTTCGTGTTTTTGCCGGCCGGGGGAGGGATAGCCTCTCTTGTGACTTGTTTATATGTGTGCAACATGCATATATTGAATCATGAACGACGAACGCACCGCCAATCTTCTCGGCGCCCTGGCGCTGGCTCTGACCGACACCCTGACGGAGGTGACCAGCGCCCGGGCGGAGCGCGGGGCTGCGGCGCCGGCTGCGCTGGTGCTGGTGAGTTTCTATCCCGGTCAGTCGATCGACTCCCTGGCCCGAACCCTGGGCTTGAGCCATTCGGCAACCGTCCGGCTGGTCGACCGCCTGGCCGGCGACGCTCTTCTGGACCGGCGCGACGGGGCGGACGGCCGGACGACGGCCCTGCATCTCACCCGCAAGGGCAGAGCGCGGGCCGACGCGATTCTGGACGAGCGTGGCCGCGCCTTGACCGGTGCCCTCGGTCCTTTGTCCACCGAAGAACGGGCTCACTTCTCGCAGCTGCTCGAGAAGGTCCTGGGCGCGCTGACCCGCGGCCGGCAACACGCCGATCACATCTGCCGTCTCTGCGACGAGCGCGTCTGTCCGGCCGATGACTGTCCCGTCGAATGCGCGGCTGTCGAACGCGGAGAAGCGTGAAATGTCGGTGACGCTGGATCCCAAGACGTCATCTCGTCCCGGCGCGAAAGCTGCTGTGGCCGCCGCTGTTCTCTCGGCCGCTTGCTGGGGCTCGGCCACGGTCATGAGCAAAGGGCTGCTCGCTGTCCTGCCGCCCCTGACGCTGCTGGTCGTGCAGCTTCTGGCGTCCATCGCCTTTCTCTGGATCGCCGTTTTCTGCCTGCGCCTGCGGGTTCGGCTGGACCGCCCGGCGCGCCGGGCGAGTCTGAGCGGTCTTCTGGAGCCGGGCCTGTCCTACTGCGTGGGGATCGCCGGCCTGGCTTTGACGACGGCGAGCAATGCCTCGCTGATCGGCACGACGGAACCGCTCTTCATCCTGTTGCTGGCCTGGTTGCTGCTGCGCGAGCGGATCGGCGGCGGGGTCGTCGGCCTGGCGCTGCTCGCCGGCCTCGGCCTCGGTCTCGTGGTGCTGCCCGACATCCGCAACGGCGGCGGGGAGGGCTCGTCGCTCGGCGACGCCCTGGTCGTGCTCGGCACGCTCTTCGCCGCCCTCTACGTGATCGCGACGCGCAAGCTGGTGATGACGCTCGATCCCCTGCCGCTCTCCGCGTTGCAGCAAAGCGTCGGCCTGCTCTGGACTCTCGGGGTTCTGGCACTCGCTCTGGCGCTCGGCGCGGTCAACCTGGGACTCCGCGATATTCCGCTCGAAGTCCTGCTCTTCGCCGCCTTCTCCGGCATCGTGCAGTATGCCCTGGCGTTCTGGTTCTACCTCTTCGCTCTGCGGCGTCTGCCGGCGAGCGTCGCCGCCTTCTACCTGACTTTGATCCCGGTCTTCGGCGTCGGCGCGGCCTACCTCTTCCTCGGCGAAACCCTGACCGGAGTCCAGTGGCTCGGCGCGGTTTTGATCGTTGTCTCGGTCACTTTGATTTCCAGGACGCAATCCTCCTAGAGTGCGATCGTCTCCAGCGGCGCGGTCGATCGCTCTCTCATCATAGGACTGCAGAGAGCTTCCACGCAGGACGGTCGCGCGTCAGGCGGGGGAACCCGCCTTGGCAATCACATCGATCACTTCCAGCCGCTGGCAGGTCTTGCGCCGTACGAGACCCAGAGTGCGCGACGGCGGAACGCCGTCGAAGGGGATATACCGGATGCCGTCATCCGACCTGTCCATGGCGATCTCGGGCATCAAGGTGACTCCGCTCCCGGCCCGTACCATCTGTCGTAAGGTTTCCAGGCTTGTCGCACGAAAGTCCGGGTCCTCGGTGGCGCCGACCAGCTGGCAGACTTCCAGCGCCTGCGTCCTCAGGCAATGGCCCTCGTCGAGCAAGAGCAGCTGTTGACGCTCCAAGATGCCGGATGAGACGGACTTCAGCTCCGAGAGAGAACTGGTTGCGCCGACGGCGAGAAAAAAACGATCCTCGAAGAGTGGCGTGGAGATCAAAGCATCATCGGAAATCGGCAATGCCAAAAGAGCCGCGTCGATAGTACCTTGCCGAAGTTTTTCGATAAGCGTTTTCGTTTTCTCTTCCAGCAGTATCAACTTCAGATTCGGCATCGCCACCGCCAGCTTCGGCACGAGGGCGGGAAAGATGTAGCTCGCAAGGGTTGGAATTGCGCCAAGTCGAAACTTTCCGGACAGCGGGTCGTGAACCGACTGGGCTGTCTCTTTAATAGACTTGACTTCCGTCAGAACACGTCTTGCAGACGTGATGATTCTCTCTCCGATATCGGTCGGCGCAACGCGTTTGTTGGTGCGTTCAAAAATGAGAATGCCGAGGCCTTCCTCCAGCTTCTTCACCTGAGCGCTGAGAGTCGGCTGGCTTACGGCACAGTGATCCGCAGCTTGACTGAAACTGCCCAAGTCGGCAACGGCAACGATATATTCGAGTTCACGTAAGTTCATCGTGCGACCTGTGCATTGATATCATCTATAGGCCGTATAGAAACAAACACATATACGCGGATAGCGCTCATCAAGTACCCGTTATTGATCGAAGGGATGAGCGGATGGCTGATGGTTGTAATCGCTTTCACACGACACGTCTGCCAGACGCCGCTGCTTGCGGCCATTCGGGTTCTGCAACTGCAGTCTCTGCGCTTGTCTCGAATGTCGGAGCATTGCCTTCCGTACCCATCGAATCGGCAGCGTTTTGCCGCAGGAGTGCGGCGCGTCAGTCTTAGACATCGTGTCTATGAGCGTCGACTTCCACCTTTTTGCAGGAGTTTTGGAGTGCGTCTGAGTAGTCGTTGCGCATCTTTTGAGACAGCGTTGCGCTGTATCGTCGAGACCGCAGTAACCCGGTCCCTGCCTCGGACACGTGAAGGAGTAGAGATATGAAAGCCGGCCTGAGATCTGTGTTGCTTGCGACATCCGCCGCACTGGTTCTAGGTGCGACCGGCGTGTCGGCCGAAACCTTGACCCGTAAGAACGGGGCGCCGGTCGGCGATAACCTGAACTCGCAGACTGCGGGGCCGAACGGTCCGGTTTTGCTCCAGGACACCGACCTGATCGAGAAGCTTTCGGCCTTCGACCGCGAGCGCATTCCCGAGCGCGTGGTGCATGCGCGCGGGGTTGCGGCCAAGGGCGTCTTCACGGCGACGGCGGATCTCAGCGACATCACCCGCGCCGATCCCTTTGAGGAGGTCGGCAAGGAAACGCCGGTTCTGCTGCGCTTTTCTTCGGTGATCAACTCGAAGGGGTCGCCTGAGACGCTTCGCGATCCCCGCGGCTTCGCCGTGAAGTGGTATACCGATGAGGGTAACTGGGACCTCGTCGGGAACAACTTCCCGATCTTCTTCATTCGGGATGCGAAGCAGTTCCCGGACATGGTTCACAGCCTGAAGCCCGATCCCATCACCAACCTGCAGGATCCGAACCGCTACTTCGACTTCTTCTCCTTCAAGCCCGAAGCGACGCATATGTTGACGCTGCTTTACTCGCCGCTCGGCATTCCGGCCAACCTGCGGGAAATGGACGCGTCGGGAATCCATGCCTTCAAGTTCGTGAATACGAGCTGCGACGTCACCTACGTCAAGTTCACCTGGCAGTCCCGCCAGGGCAACCGTGGCTTGACGCCGGAGGAAGCGGCCGAGATTCAAGCGACCAACTTCAATCATCACACCGAGGATCTCTATCAGAACATCAGCGCCGGAAACTACCCGGTCTGGGACCTGATGATTCAGACGTTGGAGCCGGACCGGTTGGACGACTTCGACTTCAATCCGCTCGATACGACCAAGATCTGGCCGGAGGAACTGGTGCCGTCGCGGAAGGTCGGCGAGATGGTTTTGAATGAAGTGCCAGACAATTTCTTTCAGTGGTCGGAGCAGTCGGCTTTCGCACCGAGCAACCTGATTCCCGGGATCGAGGCTTCGGAGGACCGGATGCTGCAAGGCCGCCTCTTCTCCTACGCGGACACGCAGCGCTATCGCCTGGGGACCAACCACTTCCAGTTGGCGCCGAACAAGCCGCGCTCGAACGTCCATGCGATCGCCGTTCAGGACGGTGCCGGATTTTCTCATCCCCGCGCGGCGAGCACGAACTACTATCCGAGCCGCTATACGGACGATCCGGGCTTTGCCACCACGAACGCGGAGTTCCGCGCGTGCGAGACGCCCTTGACCGGAACGACTCAGCAGATCCCCTTCCAGAAGACGCAGGACTTCCAGCAAGCGGGGGATCTCTTCCGCTCGTTCGACCAGCGATCCCAGGACTCCCTGGTCGAAACCTTCGGCGACGATCTGGCGAAAGTGGAAAGCCAGGAGATCCGCGACATCATAACCTCGTTCCTCTACAAGGCCGACGAGGACTACGGCACGCGGGTCGGTGCCATCGCCAACGCCGATATGGACGAAGTCAAACGTCTGGCTGCATCCCATAACTGAGAAGGGAGGGGCGGCGGACTCTGCCGCCCCTTTTCATGATGAAAAAGTCTCTGGGTATTCTCGTTTTCTCGGCAGTCGCGCTGGCGCAGGCCGGCGCCTCTGCCGGCAGTTCTCCGGTCAACATCTTCGATGCGGCGCGTGCCGGCGATCTCGATGCCGTTGCGGGCTACCTCGCCGAGGGCGGCGACACCGAAGTCAGCACGGAGCTGGGCCACACGCCCTTCATTCTCGCCACCTACAACGGGCGAGTGGAAGCGGCCAAGATGCTGCTGGAGGCCGGCGCCGAGGCCTGTGCGATCGATGCGCAGGGCAGCTCGGCCTCCATGGGTGTGATTTTCAAGGGTCATACCGACGTCCTGAAATGGCTGACCGACGTGACGGACTGCGACGTCGATCACCGCAACTACGCAGGTCAAACGGCCCTGATGATGGCCTCTCTGTTCGATCGGATCGAGATCGCGGAGTGGCTTCTGCAGCAGGGGGCCGATCCCTCTATCGCGGACCATCGCGGCAATACCGCGGAGAGCCTCGCCCGCGGTCAGGGACTGATCGAGATGCAGGAGCTTCTGCAGTCTCACCGGCAGCTCAGCGAGGGACCGCCGTCCGTGAATTCGGCCTTGTCCGTGAATTAGGCTTTGTCGGCTGGCGGTTTGGCGGCTGGGGCGGGAATTCGCTCAGCCGCCGTCCTCCGCGCGGCGGGCGCGGCGGACCAGCATGATGGTGGCGTAGGCGCCGAGCAGCAGCAGGGCGGCGCCCACGGTCGTCAGGGTGCCCAGCGTCGGGACCAGCGGCGTATAGCCCGACACCATCTTGGCATAGAGCCATTCGGGAATCGTGGAGTCGGCGCCGGTCGTGTAGAGCGATAGCGGGAAGTTGCCCCAGGACAGCAGGAAGCTGAAAAGCGCGCCGGAGAAGATGCCTGGCCAGAGAACGGGCAGGGTCACTTCGCGAAAGACCTGCCAGCGGGTGGCGCCGAGGTCGTAGGCCGCTTCCTCCCAGGCGGGGTTGAAGCCGTAGACCTGGATCGAGATCACCAGGGTGGCGATGGGCAGGATCCAGACCAGGTGCGCGAAGACGGCGGTCATCCAGCTCGTCGGGATGCCGAGCGCGGAGTACCAGAGCAGCAGCGCCAGCCCCAGCACCGCCTGGGGAAAGAAGATCGGCAGCAGCAGAAGCTTCTGGTAGATCGTCCGCCCTTTCCAGTCGTAGCGCGCGAAGGCGAGCGCGCCCAGAAAGGCCAGGACCACCGAGATCACCGTGACGATGGCGGCGACGGTCAGGCTGGTCCAGAGCAGGTCGCGCACCGACAGAGAGGTGAAGGCATCCTCGTACCAGCGCGTGTCGAACCTCGGCACCGGGAAGCGGAAGTAGCGCTGCCGCGAGAAGGAGGCCAGCGCGATGGCCGCCATGGGCAGATAGAGAAAGACCAGGATCGCCCCGATCCAGACGGCGAGCAGCCGCTTCATCAGGGGGGAGGTGGTGAGCGCGCCCATCGCCTTCGCCGCCTCAGCCCCGGCCCAGGATCTTGTCGAGATCGAGCCTGCTCAGCACCGCGAAGACCAGCCCGCCGGCCAGCACGATCAGCAGCACCGAGAGGGCGGCGCCCTTCGGCCAGTTCTGGGCGAAGGTGAAGGCGGATTCGATGTCGTCGGCGATCATCACGATGGCCGAACCGCCCAGGATCTTGGACTCCGCCAGCGACCCCAGCGCCAGGATGAAGGTCAGCAGGCATCCGATCAGGATGCCCGGCATGGCCAGCGGCAGTTCGATCTCGCGGAAGAGCTGCCAACGGCTGGCGCCCAGGTCGACGGCCGCCTCGCGCAGCCGGTCGGGTACCATGGACAGTCCCAGGACCATGGGGAACAGCATGAAGGGCAGGTAGACGTAGACCAGTCCCAGCACGATGGCCGGCACCGTGTAGAGCAGGCCGGAGATGTCGAGGCCCAGCCAGAGTTCGGCGGCACCGGGCAGAACGCCGCCCTTGACCAGCGACAGCACCCAGCCGAACAGGCGGATGTTCTCGCTGACGAACAGCGGGATCACCAGCAGCAGGGTCAGGATGTTCGCGGCCCGGCCGAAGACCTTGGTCATGGCGTAGGCCAGCGGGTAGCAGATCAGCATCAGCAGGATCACGGTCACCGTCGCCAGCGCGAAGGACCAAGCGAAGGAGATCCAGTAGGACTCCGTGACGATGTCGACGTAGTTGCGGATCGTCCAGGCACCGCCCAGGTCGAAAGTCTTCGGCGGAATCAGCGAGAAGGCGGCGACCAGCAGCAGCGGTCCCAGGAAGCCGAGCGCGAGCAGCAGCATCGGCGGGGCCGCGAGCAGCGCGCCCGGCTGCCGCAGCCAGTCGCCCAGCTCTGTCCACAGGCTCGATCTCTGCCGCCGCCGTGTATGGTCGGCGTCTTCCAGCTCGCTTTCCAGCGCGCGGACGTCGGTTTCCAGGCTCACGGCCTCACTCCTCGAACAGCATGGCTTCGGCCGGGTCCCAGCCGATGGTCACGCTGTCGTCGAGCTGGCCCTGGTAGCGCTGCTCGCGCAGCTTCTCGACCAGAAAGACGCCGCCGCCGACGTGCACCTGATACTGCATGCGCGAGCCCAGGGAGTATTCGTTGTAGAGACGACCCTCGAGGCGGTTCGGCGTGGCGTCCGCGGTGCCGTTCAGGAAGCGGAAGGCTTCGGGCCGGATCACCAGGAAGCCCTTGGTGAAGCCCTCCGGCATGGCGGGGCCCTGCAGCAGGGCGCCGCTGGCGCCGTCCCGCAGCCTGTCGCCGTCGCGCGCCACCTCCAGCACGTTGACCTCGCCCATGAACTCGCTGACGAAGCGGTTGCGCGGCCGGTTGTAGATTTCGTCCGGGGTGCCGACCTGCACGACGCGGCCGCCGCGCATGATCGCGATGCGGTCGCTCATCACCATGGCCTCCTCCAGGGAGTGGGTGATGTAGACGAAGGTCTTGCCGGTCTCCCGGTGGATGTCCTTCAGCTCCTTCTCCAGCGCCTTGCGCAGCCGGTAGTCGATGGCGCTCAGCGGTTCGTCGAAGAACAGGATCTCGGGATCGAAAGCTAGGGCGCGGGCCAGCGCCACCCGCTGCTGCTCACCGCCCGAGCACTTGCCCACGGCCTTGCCGTAGTAGTCCTGCGGCAGATGGAGCTGCTGCAGGAGCCGCTCGCAGCGGCCCCGCCGTTCCGCCGGGGGCACGCCGCGAATCTTCAGCGGGAACTCGATGTTCTGTCCCACCGTCTTGTGTGGAAACAGCGCCAGCGACTGGAAGACCATGCAGGTCGGCCGTTTGTTGGCCGGGACGTCGTTGATCCGCGTGCCGCGCAGCAGGATGTTGCCGTCGCTCGGCTTGTCCATCCCGACCAGCATGCGGATCAGCGTCGTCTTGCCGGAGCCGGAGGGCCCGACGATGGTGAAGAACTCGCCCTCGCGGATGTCGAGGTTGACCCGTTCCACGGCCACGAAATCGCCGAACAGCTTGTCGACGTTCTGCAGGCGCAGGATGGGCGCGGCGCTCTCCGTCGTTGCCGGCGTGGCACTGTTCATGGTGCGCGAATACCCTTCAGCAGCGGAAGATGACGTGACAAGCATGCGTCGGCGGAGCGGCCGCGGTCCAGCGCCGCCGCTCCGCCCCATGACTTGCGAGTCTTACCCCTGCCGTTCGCGCCGCGCGGCGGCGTAGATCGGGTACATCTCGGCATAGTCCGGGTTGATGTCGTAGTCTACCGAGCGCGCCATCTCCTCCTCCAGGCTGTCCCACTGGATGGCGTCCAGCTCCTCGGAATCGAACTTCTCCATCACCTGGGGATCGCCCATCTGCGCGACCGGGTTGTAGGTGCCCTCCGCGAAGGCGACCTGCTTCGACATCTCGGGACGCTGGATGAACTCCAGGAAGGTCGGCCCGAGGGTCGAGGGGTTGGGGTTGTTGACCAGGCTGGTCAGCTCGATCCAGACGATGCCGCCTTTGCCGTCGATCGGCCCCGACTTCGGCGTGATGGCGCGGATGTTGGTGGCGCCGTCGTAGCGGGCCGGCGAGGCCGTATAGGTGCCGCCGGTGAAGTAGGCGTCGATCTCGCCGTTGATCAGCGCCAGGTTCATCTGCACCAGATCGTCGGACAGCAGCTTGGCGCCGTTGAAGACCTGCCGCGCGACCGTTTCGAAGGCCGCGAACTCTTCCGGCGTGTGCTCCCGGAAGGGCGAGAAGCCCGCCGCGATGCACATGTGGAAGACGTTCCAGTTGTCGTAGGTCAGGACGCCGAAGCGGTCCTTCATGGCGGGGTCGAGGAAGATGTTCCAGCCCTCGTCCTCGGCCATCTCGCGGCTGATCTTGTCGGTGTTGACCACGAAGCTGAAGGGGCCGAAGCGCTGGCAGACCCCCAGCATTTCTTCGCCGGACTTGTCGAGCGCCCACTCGAAGGGCCAGGCGAACTTCGGCAGCATCTTTTCGTGGTAGGGGGCGAAGACCTCCTTATCCACCGGCTTGATCAGGCCCTCGGGATACATCCACTCGCGCGCCCAGGGATTGTTGAGGTTGATGATGTCCCAGATCTCGGTCTCGCCGGCGCGCAGCTTGTTGATCGCGTCGGGGTCGGAAATCAGGCCCTCGGCGCGCACCCTGGCGTCGAACTCGCGGCGGAAGGGATCGAGCACGTCGTCGGAGGTGTAGCCCTCCCAGGCGTAGACGTTCAGCTCGTCGCTCCGTTCGGCTCTCGCGCTCCGGAAGGTCGGTCCCAGGCCGGCGGCCAGGCCGGCCGTGACGCCGGTCATCTGCAGGAAGTTTCGGCGGGTGAGGGGGAAAGAGGCCATGATCATCGCGCTCCCATACTGTGCGTGGTCCCTGTTCGTCGTGCCGTCTTCGTCCGCAGCGCGGCGGCCTGCCCCGGGCAGCGACCGAGAGATCGCACCCCGATGCAGCGCTGACCGACCTGCGGCTCTGCGGCCTCGCCTGACCTCCGGCCTCGTTGTCGCCTGCCGGGCTCCTGATCCGAGCCGTCGCACGCCGAGTGGGCCGATTGGTTCTCTTCGTATACTATCCTGACCCAGTAACTTGGCAGGTCACAACAATAAACTGCGACTTACCGCATCTTCGGCCCATCTCGTGCCGGCAACGCGATTTGCCATAACGATGCTAGCCGTCTATCCCGCAGTGCACAATAAGAGAAATCTGCGGCTGCCGAGCAGTCCGAACTCCGGTCCGGCCTTGCGGGACCCGCCGAGACCGCCTTGCGATCTGCCACATCAGTCAAGCTCCGCTAGGATTTCGGCTGTGATGGCGACGCGCGCGTAGCCGCGCATGGCCTCCAGGGTTCGGGCATGGGCGTCGGGGCTGCTGCCGCAGCAGGCGTCGCCGACCAGGGTGACCCGATAGCCCAGGTCGGCGGCGTCGCGCACCGCGGACTCCACGCACTGATCGGTGAAGACGCCCGCGACGGCCAGATCCTCGACGCCCAGATTGCGCAGCAGGTAGTGCAGGTTGGTGGAGGGAAAGACGCCCGACGCGGTCTTCGGCAGGACGATCTCGTCTGCCTCGGGCGCCACCGCTTCCATGACCTCTGCGTCGCGGGATCCCTTTGGAACCAGCATGTTGGAGAGCTTGTGATCGAGACCCCGGTCGCGGCCGTCACGGGTCAGGGCCTCGATCACGCAGTAGAGGACCTCGATACCGCTGCGGCGGCCGGCCGCCGCCAGGGCCGCCGCGTTCGGCAGGGTCGTGTCCTCGAGTTGCGCGAAGTAGGCGTCCTTGCGCGCCTCGCTCCAGCGGTTCGACGGCCCGGTAAAGCTGCCGCCGTCGCGGGCACAGCAGTAGCGTTGCAGATCGACCAGCAGCAGGGCGCTTCGTCCCGGCTGCAACGGGCGGTCGCGCGGCTCGAGTGGCGCGGAGGGAAGGGGCATGGGGAAAAACCTCGCTCGGGACTGATGTTATGGCGAATGAAATTGCAAGTTCACAGATTGCCTGTTGGCAATGCAACAGTGGTTGGGCAGACTGCAGCCGGATCGAAGGCGGCGCGAGACCGCCGGTCCGGAAGACTGCCGGCAGCGCTCCGGAGCCTGTCCAGCCCGGTGGGAAGCCTCCCGGTTTGTGCGATCCGTTCGAGCATGCAATGCGTTCAGGCGAAGGAAGCGGCCATGGATTTCATCTTCATGCTGACCCGGGAGGATCAGACCGTCGAGGACTGTCTGACGGTCTTCGATGAAATCCGCAGCGTCGGAGTGTGCCACCTCGGCTTCAAGGATCTGGGCGCGGACCGCCGCACGCTGGAGGAGCTCAACCGCCGCATCAAGGACAGCGGCGCGGTTAGCTACATGGAGGTGGTGGCGACCACCCGCGACGACGTGCTGCGCTCGGCCCGCACGGCGCGGGAGATCGGCGTCGACCGCCTGATGGGCGGCACCGACCTCGACGCGGTGCTGGAGATCCTGGAGGGCTCGGGCATCGGCTACTATCCCTTCCCGGGCCTGCCCCAGGGGCACCCGACGAAACTGGGCGGCACGCCCGAGCTGATCGAGCGGCACTGCCGCGACTTCGTGAAGCGCGGCTGCGCCGGGGCCGATCTGCTGGCGTACCGCGCGACCGATGCGGAGCCGCTGGAGCTGGTGCGCGCGGCCCGCCGTGGCCTCGGCAGTCGCGGCGACCTGGTGGTCGCCGGCAGCGTCGACGGTCCGGCCCGTATCCGGGCCCTGGCCGAGGCCGGCGCCGACGCCTTCACCATCGGCTCGGCCGCCTTCGACGGCGCCTTCTCGCCGCGCAAGGGCTCTCTGCGCAGCCAGCTCCAGGACATTCTGCAGGCCGCCGCCGGAGCCGGCCCGGCCCTGCAGGCCGCCGGCTGAACCGCATAACGTCGCCGCCCCTGCGGTCGTCAGTCCGATCCCGCGTCGTCTCGCCCGCGCAGCGTCTCTCCGATCGCATGGCCCAGCACGGCCATCAGCACCACTGCCCCGCCGAGCAGACTGCCGGCGGGCGGAAACTCGGCGAGCAGGAACCAGGCCAGCAGGATCGCCAGAGGCGTGTCGACCGTTCCCAGCAGGCCCGACTGAGCGGCCGGAATCAGTTGCGTGCCCTCGGTCCAGAGGACGACGGCGGCCGCGAAGGTCAGCCCGAAGAGGATCAGGAGCGGCGCGTCCTCTGACGAGACCGCGAGAGGGTTCGTCACAAGGCAGCCCAGGGCGAAGAGTTGAAGTGCGGAGGCGCCGCCCGCCCAGACGACGGGCAGGCTGCGGAACCGGCGGATCAGCACCAGGTAGACAGCGTTGCCGAAGGTCATGGCGACCGCAAGCAGGTCTCCGGCCAGGCCGAAGCCTGCGCTTCCTCCGCCCACCACCACCGCCACGCCGGCCAGGGAAGCCGCCCCGGCGACCAGGGTCCGGGCCGGGACGGTCTCGCGCAACAGCCACCACCCCAAGGCCGCCGCCATGAAGGGCGCCGTGGCATAGATCAGGGTCACGTTGGCGACGTAGGTCAGCTTGAAGGCATAGATGAACGCGATGCTGGCGAGGCTGCCGACCGACGCCAGCAGCCATCCCCGCGGGCCCAGCCTGAAGGCTGTCCCGAGAGCTTGGGGCCCGCGTCGGAGCGCGACGTAGGCCGCGATCGCGAGGCCGCCGATCAGCCCCCGCCAGCAGAGGATCGTCCAACCCTCCGCCTCGATGCTTTTCGTCAGGATGCCCGACAGGCTGAACAGCAGGGCGGAGGCGACGACGAGCAGAGTCCCGGCGATCCGCGGTCCGGCGGAGCGGGCTCTCGTTTTCGAAGGATCTGCCGGCATCGCGTCCCCACCTGAGGCGATCCTGCTCTAGCGCACCGCTGCTGCCAGCGCTGTGTCAGCAGCGGTGCTACTCTGGCCTGCGAAGATGAGGCGGACCCATGGAGAGGCGACGGGGATGAGCAGATCGATACGGCTGTTCGAAATCGTTCAGCTCTTGCGCGCTGCCGATCGGCCCTTGACCGCGCGCAGGATCGCAGCGCTGCTGGAGGTGAGCCTGCGAACGGTATACCGCGATATCGCGGCGCTGCAGGCGATGCGCGTGCCCGTCGACGGGCAGGCCGGCGTCGGCTATCTGCTGCGGCCGGGCTTCGAGGTGCCACCGCTGAATCTCTCCCCGGAAGAAGTCGAAGCGATCGTGGTGGGTCTCGCGCTTCTCGGTCGGACCGGAGACAGCGCGCTGCAACGGGCGGCGGTCGGCGCCGGCGCGAAGATCGCGGCGGCCGTTTCACGGGATGCGGGATCCGAAGCCGCCGTTCCGGCCCTCTATGCATCGGGCTGGAACGCGCTGCCCCGGGCGCCGACGGATCTTGCGGTGCTGCGCGACGCCATTCGCGAGGCGCGGAAGCTCGACGTCGTCTATACCGACGCGGCCGGCCGCCGCAGCGAACGGACGGTCAGGCCGCTGGCGCTGCTGTTCTATATCGAG
>JANQPZ010000052.1 GCA_028285215.1 Rhodovibrionaceae bacterium
CTTCGCCGGGCATTCCCCTGATGGTGATCGGCCACAACGGCCACGCCGCCTGGGGGTTCACCACCACGCACAGCGATACCCAGGATCTGGTGGTGGAGACGCTCGATCCCGAAGAGCCGGACCGCTACCTCGTCCCCGGCGGTTCGCAGGCTTTCGAGACACGCGAGGAGACCTTTCGCGTGCGCTTCGGCGCCGACGTTACCGAAACCTTTCGCGCCACGCGCCACGGGCCGGTGGTCTCGGATATCGACGAGGATGCCGCGGACTCGGCGGGCGAGGATCGCGTGCTGGCCCTGGCCTGGTCCTATCTCAGCATTCCGGACACCTCGCCGGATGCTCTCTACGGTCTCAATTTCGCGCGGAGCTGGCCCGAGTTCACAGAGGCCATGCGTCTCTGGACGGGGCCGCAGCAGAACGTCTTCTGGGCGAACACGGAGGGCCGCATCGGCTTCTACGCGCCGGCGGCGGTTCCGATCCGCGACGGCTTCGACGGCAGCCTGCCGGTGGCCGGCGCCGACCGCGAGCGTCTTTGGACCGGCATGATCCCCTTCGAGGAGCTGCCCCACGCCGTCGACCCGGACAACGGCAAGCTGATCAATGCGAACAACCGGATCGTCGGACCCGACTACGGACATCACCTGGCCAGCCGCTTCGAGGCGCCCTACCGGGCGCGCCGGATCGCCGAGCTGCTGGCCTCCGACGCGCCGCACACGCCCGAGCAGAGCTGGCAGATGCAGCGCGACAGGCACTCGATCATGGCGCGCGACCTGGTCCCGCTGCTGCTCGAGGGGATGACGGCCGACGACAGCCCCGCGGGGCAGGTCGTCGCGCTGCTTAGCGACTGGGACTTCGAGATGGCGGCGGACCGGCCGCAGCCGCTGCTGCTCTACGCCTGGCTACGCGGTCTCAATAAGACGATCTTCGCCGACGAGCTGGGGGCGGCCTACGACAGCTATGCCTACTGGAATCCGGTGGGTCTCTGGCACGTCCTGCGTCGCGCGCGACAGTGGTGCGACGACGTGACGACCCCGGAGATCGAGGACTGCCTCTGGGCGCGCCAGCAGGGTCTCGAGCTGGCGCTGACCTGGTTGCTCGACGATCTGGGGGCTGGTGCCGCGCTGGGCGAGCTGGCCTGGGGCGACTGGCATGTGGCGCGCTTGCAGCACATGCTGCTCGGGCGGGTGCCCCTGCTCGGCGGCGCCTACCGGGAAAGCTTCCCGATCGGCGGCGGCAACTACACCGTCAAGCGCGCCTCGCCGAGCTGGAGCGGAGCGACCCCGCTGCGCATGGTGCACGGCGCCGGGCTGCGCGCGGTCTACGATCTGGCCGACCTGGAAAACTCGCGCTTTGTCATCACCTCCGGCCAGTCTGGCAATCCCCTCTCGGGCCATTTCCTGGACTTCGCGCCGCGCTGGCGCGACGGCGACTACGCAACTCTGGTCGCAGACGAACAAGCCGAAGGGGGACGACTCGTGCTTCGTCCGCGCTAAGCTGAGATGTGAGGGCTTGGAGTGGAGAAGCGGTGATGAGCGGGGTCCCCGGCGGTGTGACTCTCGAGACCATCCGCGCCGCGGCGGCGGCGCTGGAGGGGCGCATCGTGCGGACGCCCCTGGTGCCTGCCTTTCGCCTCTCCCGGCAGCTCGGCTGCGAGCTTTTCCTCAAGTGCGAGAACTTCCAGGTCACCGGCTCCTTCAAGGACCGCGGCGCCTGCAACAAGCTCATGAGCCTGACGCCCGAGCAGGCCAGGCGCGGCGTCATCGCCATGTCCGCCGGCAACCACGCCCAGGGCGTGGCCTATCACGCCCAGCGTCTCGGCATTCCCGCCACCATCGTGATGCCGGCGTTCGCGCCCTTCACCAAGGTGCAGCGCACGCGGGCCTACGGCGCGCGTGTGGTCCTGATCGGCGAGACGCTGGACGTGTCCGCCGAGAAGGCCCACGAGATCGCGGAGGCCGAAGGTCTGGTCTTCGTGCATCCCTACGACGATCCGGCCATCATCGCCGGGCAGGGAACCGCCGGCCTCGAGATCCTGGAGGACGCTGCGGATCTGGACGCGCTGGTCGTGCCGATCGGCGGCGGCGGTCTGATCTCCGGCATCGCCATCGCGGTCAAGGCCCTGCAGCCCTCCCTGGAGGTCATCGGCGTCGAGGCGGCCCTCTTCCCCTCGATGCTGCAGGCCTTGCGGGGCGAGCCGATCGAGGCGGGTGGGGCCACGCTCGCCGACGGCATCGCGGTCAAGACGCCCGGCGCCCTGACGCGCGAGATCGTGCGCGCCCTGGTGGACGATCTGCGCCTGGTCGACGAGACGGCCTTGGAAACGGCGGTGCATCGCCTGGCCGAAGAGCAGAAGATGGTCGCGGAGGGCGCGGGCGCCGCCGGCCTGGCCGCGGTGATCGCCGAGCCCGAGCGCTATGCCGGCAAGAAGGTCGGCGTGGTGATCTGCGGCGGCAACATCGACATGCGCCTGCTGTCCGGGGTTCTGATCCGCGGCCTGGTGCGGGACGGGCGCCTGGTGCGGCTGCGCATCACCATCGTCGACCAGCCGGGCCAGTTGGCGCGGCTCTCGCAGGTGATCGGCGGCACCGGCGCCAACATCATCGAAGTCGACCACCAGCGGCTCTTCGCCGACGTGCCGGCCAAGCGCGCCGACATTGACGTGACATTGGAATCCCGCGACGCGGAGCATGTCGAGGAGATTATGGCCGCCTTAGACCAGGCCGGCTTCCCGGCCCGGGTCCTGGCCAGCCGCTCCGCCGATCCGCGAAGCTGAATCCTGCTCCAGGTTTTAGACCGAGAAGCTCTCGCCGCAGCCGCAGCGGCTTTTCTCGTTGGGATTGCTGAAGACGAAGCCGGACTGCAGCTTGTCCTCCTGGTAGTCCATCTCGCTGCCCAGGATGAACATCGCCGCGGTGGGGTCGATGAAGATCTTGACGCCCTTGTCCTCGATCACGTCTTCGAAGCGCTTCTGCTCCTTGGCGTATTCCACGAAGTAGCTCATGCCGGAGCAGCCGCGCGTCTTCACGCCCACGCGCAGGCCCAGCACCCCGTCTTCGGGGCTGTTGGTGATCAATCGCTTGACCCGCTCGGCGGCGCGGTCGGTCAGCGTCAGCATCGGACCCATCGTTATCGACTCCTCGGAGCGAACTCTTCTCTTAGCACAACTATGTAACCATTAACGCGCGGCGCGAAAGGCCCAGAAGACACCCAAGAGGCCTAGAACATGCCCAGGGCCAGCTTGGCGTCTTCGCTCATCATGGTTTGGTTCCAGGGCGGATCCCAGGTGATGGTGACCGCCACTTCGCCGGTGCCCGGCACCGAGGCGACCTTTTCGGCCACCTGGCCCGGCAGAATGCCGGCGACGGGGCAGGAGGGGGCGGTCAGGGTCATCACGATGGCGACATCCCCACTGGCCGGGTCGATCTTGTTCTCGTAGATCAAGCCGAGATCGAAGATGTTCACCGGAATCTCGGGGTCGTAGACCGTGCGCAGGGCATCCTCGACGGCGCCCATCTCGGCCACGGGCGCGTCGTCGGGCTTCGGCGCGCCGGCCGTCGTGGTCGCGCCTTCCTCGGCGGCGCCGTCGTCTTCCATCGACCCGGGCCAGAGGTAGGGGTTGTAGTGCGGCTGCGCGAGCGGCTCCAGCGGCTCGGGCCGCGTCTGCTCGTCTTTGGTTTCGATCTCGTGGGTCATGACGATCCCCTAACTCTCAGAAGAAATCCTTCACCTTCTCGACGGCGGCGGCCAAGGCGTCCACTTCGTCGCGGGTGTTGTAGAGCCCGAAGGAGGCGCGGGCCGTGGCCGGCACGTCCAGGTAGTCCATCAGCGGCTGGGCGCAGTGATGGCCGGCGCGCACGGCGACGCCGAAGCGGTCGAGGATGGTGCCGACGTCGTGGGCATGGGCGCCCTCGACGTTGAAGGAGACGATGGCCGACTTCTCTCTGGCGGTGCCGTAGAGCGTCACGCCGTCGATGGCCGTCAGGCGCTCGGTGGCATAGCGCAACAGGCTCTCCTCGTGGGCCGCGACCGCGTCGAGACCGATGGCCTCCAGGTAGTCGATGGCGGCGCCCAGGCCGACCGCCTCCACGATGGCCGGCGTGCCGGCCTCGAAGCGGTGCGGCGGCTCCTTGTAGGTGGTCTCCTCGAACGTGACGCGATCGATCATCTCGCCGCCGCCCTGGTAGGGCGCCATGCCCAGCAGGGTGTCGTAGGGCGCCCAGAGCACGCCGATCCCGGTCGGGCCGTAGAGCTTGTGGGAGGAGAACACATAGAAGTCGCAGCCCAGCTTGCCGACCTCGACGGGCATGTGCGGCACGGCCTGGCAGCCGTCGAGCAGCACCTTGGCGCCGACGGCATGGGCCTTCGCGACGATCTCGCGGACCGGCAGCAGCGTGCCGAGGACGTTGGAGATATGGGCGACGGCGACCAGCTTGGTCCGGGGCGTCAGCAGCGCCTCGAAGGCCGCCATGTCGAAGCTGCCGTCGGCCTCCAGCGGCACGACCTTGATCTCGATGCCGATCCGGTCGCGCAGCAGCTGCCAGGGCACGATGTTGGCGTGATGCTCCAGCACCGTGAGGACGATCTCGTCGCCGGCCGTCAGGTTCTGCTGCGCCCAGGAGTTGGCGATCAGATTGATCGCTTCCGTGGCGCCGCGGGCGAAGACGATTTCCTCGGAGGAGGGGGCGCCCAGGAAGCGGGCGACCTTCTCGCGCGCCGCCTCGAAGGCGTCGGTCGCCTCCTGGCTCAGCTTGTGCACGCCGCGATGGACGTTGGAGTAGTGCCGGCGATAGATCTCGTCCATCGCCTCCAGCACCTGGCGCGGTTTCTGCGCCGAGGCGCCATTGTCCAGATAGACCAGCGGCTTGCCGTAGACTTCGCGGCTCAAGATCGGGAAGTCGGCCCGGATCCGCGCGATGTCGAAGGCGGAGTCCGAATTGGCCGCGGGCATCGCCTGCGCCGGGGCGTCGCGCTCGATCTTCAGGGCGTCGCTCATGCCGCCTGCTCCCCCTTGCCCGGCGTGTCGTCGTGCCGGGTGCCCAGCCAATCGCGGATGCGCTCCAGCAGCAGCGGGCGCAAGGCTTCCGCGCGCAGTTCCTCGACCGTCTCGGTCAGGAAGGCCTCGACCATCAGGCTGCGCGCCCGCGCTTCCGGCAGACCGCGGCTGCGCAGGTAGAAGAGCGCATGGTGGTCGATCTCGCCCGCCGTGGCGCCGTGGGCGCACTGCACGTCGTCGGCGAAGATCTCCAGTTCCGGTTTGGTGTCGATCTCGGCCTTGTCCGACAGCAACAGGGTCTTGTTCAGCATCCGCCCGTCGGATTTCTGGGCGTCCGGCGCCACCCGGATGAGACCCTGGAACACGCCGCGGGCGCGGTCGTCCAGGGCGCCCTTGACCACTTCCTTGCTGGTGCAGTGAGGCACCCGGTGATCGATCGCCGTGGTGATGTCGCCGTGCTGGCGGTCGCGCAGCAGGTAGGCGCCGTTGAGGTGGCAGTCGGCCCCTTCGCCGAGCAGCTTGACGCGGGTCTCCAGCCGCGACAGGGCCGCGCCGTGGTTCAGGGTGAAGCTGTCGTAGACGCTGTCGCGGTCCTGAGTGACGTGGGTGGTGGCGAAGTGGAAGGTGCTGGCGGGCGCCGACTGCAGCTTGACGTGGGTCAGGCGCGCGTTGGCGCCCAGCGCGATCTCGCTGACGCCGTTGTGGAACACCGGCGCGTCCCCATAGCCGAAGTGGTGCTCCAGCAGGGTCGCCTGCGCGCCCTCCTCCAGAACGATCAGGATGCGCGGGTGAAGCTGGGTCGCTTCGTCGCCCAGCGGGCCGAGCAGGGTCAGCTCCAGGGGCCTGTCCAGCACGACGTTCCGGCCCAGGCGGATCACCAGCCCGTCGTCGAACAGGGCGGTGTTGAGCGCCAGCAGCGGCTGGTCGCCGCGGTCGCCGCCCTCGGCCGCGATCCGGCCGAGCCAGGACTCCAGTACGCCGGGGTCGCGCTCCAGAAGGGCGCCCAGCGCCTCCACTTTGGCCCCTGCCGGCAGGCCGTCGAGCGACGAAAGGTCGGGCCGGAAGGCGCCGCCCACCAGGGTGGCGCGCAGGGGCGGCTGGCTCTCGGGCAGGAGCGGGGCGAGCAGCGAGGGCACGCGGTCGAGACTGGCCGACTGGCCGGTCCCGCCGGCCGGCGCGAAGCTCACGCCCTTCATCGCCTTCAGCGGCGTGTACTTCCAGCTCTCGTGGCGCTGGGTGGGGAAACCGAGATCGCGGAAGCGGGCCGCGGCCTGCTCGCGCAGCTCGGACAGCCAGGACTGGCCGGCGCCGGGCAAACCCGCCTTGGCGGCGTTGAAGCGCGCCAGATAGGGATCGGTGGAGAGAATCTCTTGAGCCATGAATCGCGATACCGTTCTCGTGTCTCTTTTACGCGGAGCGTCTGCGGGCCTACGCCGCTTCCACGGACTCCGTGTAGCCTTTCTCTTCCAGCTCCTGCGCCAGCTCGGGGCCGCCGGAGCGGACGATCCGGCCCTTCGAGAGCACATGCACCTTGTCGGGCACGATGTAGGTCAGGAGACGCTGGTAGTGGGTGATGACCAGCATGGCGCGCTCCGGCCCGCGCATGGCGTTGACGCCTTCCGCGACGGCCTTCAGCGCGTCGATGTCCAGGCCGCTGTCGGTTTCGTCCAGCAGGCAGAGGCTCGGCTCCAGCATCGCCATCTGAAGCATCTCGTTGCGCTTCTTCTCGCCGCCAGAAAAGCCGGCGTTGACCGCGCGCTTCAGGAAGTCCGGGTTGACCCCCAGCTCCTTGGTCTTGGCGCGCAGCTGCTTGACGAACTCCATGGCGTCCAGCTCGCTCTCGCCGCGATATTTGCGCACGGCGTTCACCGCCTCCTTCAGGAAGGTGGTGTTGGGCACGCCGGGGATCTCGACCGGGTACTGGAAGGCCAGGAACAGACCCTCGCCGGCGCGCTCCTCCGGCTCCAGGTCCAGCAGCTCCTTGCCCTTGAAGAGCACGGAGCCCTCGGTCATCTCGTAGCCCTCGCGGCCGGACAGCAGGTAGGAGAGGGTCGACTTGCCCGAGCCGTTCGGGCCCATGATGGCATGGACCTCGCCGGCGTTGATGGTCAGGTCGATGCCCTTGAGGATCTCGGCGCCGTCGACCGTGGCGTGCAGGTTCTTGATTTCGAGCATGGGTCTCGTTTCTTGCAAAGGGTGTGCGGGCAGCCGGCTCAGCCGACCGAGCCTTCCAGACTGATGCCGACCAGCTTCTGCGCCTCCACGGCGAACTCCATCGGAAGCTGCTGCAGGACTTCGCGGCAGAAGCCGTTGACCACCAGGGCGACCGCTTCCTCCTGACCGATGCCGCGCTGGCGGCAGTAGAAGAGCTGGTCTTCGCTGATGCGCGAGGTGGTGGCCTCGTGCTCGATGCGGGCGCTGCGGTTCTTGCTCTCGATGTAGGGCACCGTGTGGGCGGCACAGGTCTCGCCGATCAGCAGGGAGTCGCACTGGGTGTAGTTGCGCGCCTGCTCCGCCTTGCCGCCCATGCGTACCAGACCGCGATAGGTCTGGGCCGAACGGCCGGCCGAAATGCCCTTGGAGATGATCCGCGACGAGGTGTTCTTGCCCAGATGGATCATCTTGGTGCCGGTGTCGGCCTGCTGCAGATTGTTGGTGATGGCGATGGAGTAGAACTCGCCCACCGAATTGTCGCCCTGCAGCACGCAGCTCGGGTATTTCCAGGTGATCGCCGAACCGGTCTCGACCTGGGTCCAGCTGATCTTGGAGTTGGTCCCCTTACAGAGGCCGCGTTTGGTGACGAAGTTGTAGATGCCGCCCTTGCCGTCCTCGTCGCCGGGGTACCAGTTCTGCACGGTGGAGTACTTGATCTCCGCGTCGTCCAGCGCGATCAGCTCGACCACCGCGGCGTGCAGCTGGTTCTCGTCGCGCTGCGGCGCCGTGCAGCCCTCCAGGTAGCTGACGTAGGAGCCCTTGTCGGCGATGATCAGCGTCCGCTCGAACTGTCCGGTGTTCTCCGCGTTGATGCGGAAGTAGGTGGACAGCTCCATCGGGCAGCGCACGCCCGGCGGAATGTAGACGAAGGAGCCGTCGGTGAAGACGGCGGTATTGAGACAGGCGTGTTTGTTGTCGGCGTAGGGCACCACAGAGCCCAGGTACTTGCGCACCAGCTCCGGGTGATCCTGGATCGCCTCCGAGATTGAGCAGAAGATGACGCCGACCTCGCTCAGCTTCTTCTTGAAGGTGGTGGCGACCGAGACGCTGTCGAACACGGCATCGACCGCGACGCCGGCCAGCATCTCCTGCTCCTTCAAGGGGATGCCCAGCTTCTCGTAAGTCTCCAGCAGCTTGGGGTCGACCTCGTCGAGCGACTTCGGCTTCTCGGCCAGCTTCGGCGCCGCATAGTAGTAGACGTCCTGATAGTCGATCGGCGGATGCTCGACCTTCGCCCACTTCGGCTCGGGCATGGTCTGCCAGTGCGCGTAGGCCTTGAGGCGCCACTCCAGCATCCACTCCGGCTCGTCCTTCTTGGCCGAGATGAAGCGGATGATGTCCTCGTTCAGGCCCTTGGGCGCGGTCTCCATCTCCAGGTCGGTGGACCAGCCGTACTTGTAGCGCTCGCCCAGCGATTGGACCTGTTCGACCGTTTCGACGCTTGCAGCCATGATTCCCGATCTCTCTTGCTTCTTGTCGAATGCAGTTCTTCTCGCGGCGGACCGCCGCAGGTGTTCGTTCAGGCCTGTGCCTGGCGCCCGGCCGTCAGGCCGTTTTCCTGCGCCGCCGCCGGCATGGGCGCGAAGGGCAGGGCCATCTCGGCCAGGGTGACGTTGGACAGGGCCGTGCGGATCGCGGTGTTCACCCGCTCCCAATTGCCGCGCATCGGGCAGAGGGATTCCACGCTGCAGCTGTCGGTGGCCGCCTCGACGCAGGCCGTCAGGGCGATCGGCCCGTCCATCGCCTGAATGATCTCGGCGACGTCGATCTCCTCGGCCGGCCGTGCCAGGCTGTAGCCGCCGGCGGCCCCGCGCTGGGAGGCGATCAGTCCGCCCTTGGCCAGCACGTTCAGCACCTTGGCCACCGTCGGCTGCGGCACGCCGGTGTCCTGGGCCACCTGTGCGGCATTGACCAGCCGTCCGGGGCGCAGCGCCATCTGCGCCAGCACCACCACGGCATAGTCGGTCAAGCGATTGAGGCGAAACATGGGGTCAGGCGTCCTTGGGCACCGCTCTGCGTAGGTCTTCGTGCGGGACGTTCGTCCGAGAGCAATCCGGACCAATTCGTTCCGATTTCTAAGACATACCCCGCCGCACGGAAAATTCAAGCACAAATCCGACTATAACAGTCAGATTTGATTGCCCATCGATACAAGGGCTTAGCCCCATTTTGCAAGGGGGTTTGTGGGCGGAACAGGTGGCGTTGCGCAAGAGCGCGATCGTCTCAGGCGGAAGCGTTTCATTTCCGCCTGAGACGTGAATCCTGCTCTAGAGAGTCCCGAACAGGCGGTCGCCGGCGTCGCCCAGGCCGGGGACGATGTAGGCATGGCTGTCCAGGTGGCTGTCCAGCGCGCCGGCCACGATCGGCACCTCGGGATGGGCCTCGGCCAGGCGGGACACGCCCTCCGGCGCGGCGACCAGGCAGAGGAAGCGGATCTCCGACGCCGGCACGCCGCGCGCGATCAGCACGTCGATGGCATGGGCCGCCGAGCCGCCGGTGGCCAGCATGGGGTCGATCAGCAATGCCCGGCCCGGCTCTTCCGGTAGCTTCACGTAGTACTCCTGCGGCTGCTTGCTCTTGGGGTCGCGGAAGACGCCGATGTGTCCCTCGCGCGCCATCGGCATCAGTTCGCGAATCCCTTCGGCAAGGCCGAGCCCGGCGCGCAGGATCGAGACGATGGTGATCTCTCCCGCCAGGTGCGGCGCCTGCATTTCCGCGATCGGCGTTTCGATCGGGCGGCGCTCCAGCGGCAGGTCGCGGGTGATCTCGTAACCGAGCAGCAGGCCCAGTTCGCGCAGCAGCTGGCGGAAGGCGATGGGCGGCGTGGTCTTGTCGCGCAGCACCGCCAGCTTGTGCTGTACCAGCGGATGCGCCACGAGGCGCAGGTTGGGGAAGCCCTCGGCGGCGCTGTCGCTCATGATCGTCCTTCCGGTCCCGCAGGCTTCGTTTTCAGCTTCGTCTGGCGCACCAGCAGCAGCGTCGCCACTGTACCAAGCAGAGATGTCAGAGCCATGGCGAAATAGGCATCTGCGCCGAAGCTGCCGTAAAGCCAGCCCGAGGCGAACATCAGGCTGCCGATCCCGACCGATCCGACGGCCGTCGCGTAGATCGCCTGGGCGGTGGCGGCCTGGGCGTCGGGCACCGCGCGTGCCAGCCAGGTCAGCGCGCCCAGATGCGCCGCGCCGAAGGTCAGGCCGTGCAGCAGTTGGATGGGGGCCAGCAACAGCGGATCGGCCGTCAGCGCCATCAAGGGCCAGCGGATCGCCCCGGCCAGGCCGGCGGCCACCAGCAGGGCCAGCGGGCCGAAGCGCTGGATCAGGGGCTTGCCGAACCAGAAGACCAGCACTTCGGCCAGGACGCCCAGGGCCCAGAGCGCGCCCACCAGGGTCTCGTCGAGGCCGCCGCGCGACCAGTCCAGGGCGGAGTAGGCGTAGTAGACCGCGTGGCTGCCCTGGATCAGCGCGCCGGCCAGAAGCAGCAAGAGGAAGTCGGCGCGGCGCAGCAGGGCCAGGGGGCGGCCGCCGGCCAGCGGGCTCCGGCTGTCGCCGCGGCCCGCTGGCTCGATCTCCGGCGGCAGCAGCCAGGCCGCGATCACGGTCAGCAGCGTGCTGAGGGTCACCAGATGCAGGACCCAATCGGGGCCGAACCGGCCGATGGCGATGCCTCCGCCCAGGTTGGCCAGGATGAAGGCGAGGGAGCCCCACAGCCGGGAGCGGCCGTAGGCGAAGCCGTAGCGCTCGGCCGCGCGCACCGCGAGCCCTTCGACCAGGGGCATCTGCGGCTGGTGCAGCAGCCCGGTCAGAGTGTGCAGCAGGACGATCAGGGCGAAGCCCGCAGCGAATTCGAGGGAGATCAGGCAGAGCGGGGTCGCGGCGGCGAGCCCCAGGATCGTCAGCCGCCTGCGGCCGCTGCGGTCGGCCAGCAGGGCGATGCCGGGCGTGGTGACGACGCGCAGCCAGGCCGGCAGGGCCAGCACCAGTCCGATCGCCTGGTCGGAAAAGCCCTGCGCCTCCAGCCACAGCGGGATGTAGGGCAGGTAGACGCCGATGGTGAAGAACAGCCCGCCGTAGAAGAAGGCGAAGCGGGCCGACATGGCGAGGGCGGACTGCGGCCGCCCCGTCGACTCCCGTGCCGCTTCGCCGGGCGCCTCCCCGGCCTGCCGCTCGGTCACGCGGAGGCGGAGGCGGTGCTGCGCCGGTCTTCGCGGATCAGCTCGCTCGCCTTCTCGGCGATCATGATGGTCGGCGAGTTGGTGTTGCCGGAGGTGATGGTCGGCATGATCGAGGCGTCCACCACGCGCAGTCCCTGCAGGCCGTGCAGCCGCAGCCGCGAGTCGACCACCGCCAGGGAGTCGTCGCCCATCTTGCAGGTGCCGACGGGGTGGAAGATGGTCGTGGCGATGTCGCCGGCGGCCTTGGCCAACTCCTCGTCGCTGGCCAGGTCGCCGCCCGGCTTGATCTCTTCCGCCTGGAACTTCTGCAGCGGCGGCTGCGCACAGATCCGCCGGGTCAGGCGGATCGACTCCGCGGCGATCCGGCGGTCCGCGGCTGTGGCCAGATAGTTGGGACGGATCGCCGGCGGGTCCCGGTGGTCGGCGCTCTTGATGTGGATCGAGCCGCGGCTCTCCGGGCGCAGATTGCAGACGCTGGCCGTGAAGGCGGGGAAGCGATGCAGCGGTTCGCCGAAGCGATCCAGGCTCAGCGGCTGCACGTGATACTCCAGGTTCGGCGTCGCCTGACTGGAGTCCGACCTGGCGAAGGCGCCGAGCTGGCTGGGCGCCATGGTCAGCGGACCGCTGCGCCTGACCAGGTACTCCAGGCCCATGGCGGCCTTGCCGAACAGGGAATTGGCGACCTGGTTCATGGTTCTGGTGCCGGCGACCTTGAAAACGGTGCGGATCTGTAGATGGTCCTGCAGGTTCTCGCCGACGCCGGGCAGGGCATGGCGCACCGCGAGGCCGTGATCCTGCAGCACCTCCGGCTTGCCGATGCCCGACAGCTCCAGGAGCTGCGGGCTGCCGATGGCGCCGGCCGCCAGGATCACCTCGCCCTCGGCCCTGGCCGTGGCGGGCGTGCCCTGGTGCCGGAACTCCAGGCCGGTGACGCGCCGGCCTTCGAAGGTCAGGCGCTCCGCATGGGCGTGGGTCAGCACGGTCAGGTTGGGGCGGCCCAGGACCGGCTTGAGAAAGCCGGTGGAGGTGGACCAGCGGATGCCGCGCCGCTGGTTGACCTGAAACAGGCCGACGCCTTCGTTGTCGCCGCAGTTGAAGTCGTCGCTGCGCGGAATGCCGCTCATCTCCGCCGCGGCGGCGAAGGCCTCCAGGATCTCCCAGGACAGGCGCTGCCGTTCGATGCGCCACTCGCCGCCGGCTCTGTGGTGCGGGCCGTCGCCGTCGAAGTGATCTTCGGACCGCAGGAAGTAGGGCAGCACCTCCTCCCAGCTCCAGCCGGCGTTGCCCATCTGGCGCCAGCCGTCGTAGTCGGCCGCCTGACCGCGCAGATACAGCATGCCGTTGATGGAGGAACTGCCACCCAGCACCTTGCCGCGCGGGTAGCCCAGCGCCCGCCCGTTCAGCCCGGGCTCCGGTTCGGTCTGGAAGCCCCAGTCGGCGCGCGGGTTGCCCATGCAGTAGAGATAGCCGATGGGGATCTTGAACCAGATCCAGTCGTCCTTGCCGCCGGCCTCCAGCAGCAGAACCGTGACCGCGGGGTCGGCCGACAGGCGGTTCGCCAGGACGCAGCCGGCCGAGCCGGCCCCCACGACGATGTAGTCGAAGTTGCCGATCTGCTTGCGCGGTTCCTGACGTTGCTCGGGCATGGGGCGAGGACTCCTCCGGCTTTTCTCGTTGACCGCAGATTGCCTCAGCCGGCGGCCGCAAGGGAAGGCGCGGCAGGTCCGTCCCGCAGCTTCATCTTTCGGCAAGGCTTGTCGGTCTAATCTTTCGGATATCTACGATCTGCTGCCCGGAAAGCGGTGCGACCCATGACCCACTTCCTGAGTTCCGACGTCAACGAAGACGGCTACAAACTGGAAGACATCCTTGGCACCATCACCAAGGACATCATCTATCGCGCCGGCAAGATCGCCGACGATCAGCGGCCCGAGGCGCGCCACGTCCTGGACAACAACGTCAAAATCCTGGGCTTGCTGGCCGAGGCGCGCCGTCTGGCGGAAGACTCCACGCGCACCCTCGACAAGGCCTTCGGCCCGAGCCGCTCCGCCGAAGGCGGGCCGCCGCGCATCGGCGTCGCGGACTGAGAGTCAGTCGGCCAGATCTTGTGCCGTGTCAGGAGGCTGCCCAGATATCTAGTCTCTAGCGACGATAGGGACTGGAGCCATGTCATTCTTGAATTCCGCGCGCCAGATCAGGGCTTCCATTCAGGTCGCCTCCGTGAAAGATATCGTCAGCAAGGTTGTCGGCCATGCGAAATACTGGGGGCGCAGGCCGCAAGACATGATTATCGGTATTACTTCGGATATAGATAAACGAATGCAGGAGCATGGGCGTTCGCTGTCCGGCAGTGTTCTCGTTATCGAGGCGCCGACGTACGAAGTGGCCCGAGAAGCCGAGGCGACCCTGGTTCACGGCTTGAACTTCGACGGCCGCAGCGGAGGCGAGACGACGGGCCGGAAGCTTTACGCCTTCCCCAAGTAGCCCCTCACACCCCGAGATATCTCTCCTGCAGTCTGCGGTCGGCGGCCAGTTCGGCGGAGCTGCCGCTCCAGGCTACTTGGCCCTTCTCGATCACCGTGTGGCGGTCGGCCAAGGGCAGCAGCGCATCCAGGTTCTTGTCGATGACCAGGATCGCCTGACCGCTGGCCTTCAGCTCGCCCAGCACCCGCCAGATCTCCGCGCGCACCAGCGGGGCCAAGCCCTCGGTCGCCTCGTCCAGGATCAGAAGCTTCGGGTTGATCATCAGCGCCCGCCCGATCGCCAGCATCTGCTGCTCGCCGCCGGAGAGCTGGGTGCCGAGCGCGTTGCGCCGTTCGGCCAGCACGGGGAAGAGCCGCCGCACGCCCTCCAGGCTCCAGGGCCCCGGCCGTGCGGTGGCGATCAGGTTTTCCTCGACGCTGAGGTTGGGAAAGATCTGGCGGCCCTCCGGAACCAGGCCCAGGCCGGCCTGGGCGGCTCGGTGCGGCGGGCAGCCGATCAGTTCGGCCCCCTCGAAGCGGATCGAGCCGCCGCTCGGGCGCAGCAGGCCCATCAGGCAGCGGACCGTGGTGGTCTTGCCCATGCCGTTGCGCCCCAGCAGCGTCGCCACCTCGCCGGTTCCTACCGAGAAGTCGAGGCCGAAGAGCACGCGGCTCGGTCCGTAGGCGGCCGTCAGGCCCTCGACCTCCAGCATCACGGCGCCTCCTGCCTGGCCGGGCGGTCGTCGCCTCCGTCTTCTTCGCCGAGATAGGCGGCCCGCACCTCGGCGTCCTTGCGGATCGCTTCGGGCCTGTCGGTCGCGATGGGACGCCCGTAGACCAGGACGGTGATGCTGTCGGCCAGTGCGAAGACGGCGTCCATGTCGTGTTCGATCAGCACGATGGTCACCTCCCGCTTGAGACCCGACAGCAGTGCCACCATCGCCTGGGTCTCCTCGCGGCTCATGCCCGCGGTCGGTTCGTCGAGCAGCAGCAGGCGCGGCCGGGTCGCGAGCGCCAGCGCGATCTCGAGCTGGCGCTGCTCGCCGTGGGCCAGCGCCGCGACCGGGACCTCCGCGCGCGCCTCGAGGCCGACGCGGGCGAGCGCGGCCCGGGCGGGCTCGATCAGCGCCGGATCGCCGGCGGCCGGTCGCCAGAAGCGGAAGGCGTGGCCGGCGCGGGCCTGGACCGCCAGCAGGGCGTTCTCCAGGGCCGTGAAGCGCGGAAAGAGGCTGGTGATCTGATAGGAGCGGGCGAGGCCCGCCTGCGCGCGGGCCGGCGCGGCCAAGGCCGTGATGTCGGCGCCGTCGAAGACGATCTGTCCGGCGTCCGGTTTCAGTTCGCCGGCGAGCAGCGAGATCAGGGTGGTCTTGCCGGCGCCGTTCGGGCCGATCACCGCGCGCAGCTCGCCGGGCGCGATCTCCAGCTCGACGCCGTCGCAGGCCTGGACCGCGCCGAAGGCCTTGCGCAGGCCGCTGGCTCTCAAGAGCGGCCGAGGTGCCCCCGGTTCAGTCGTTCGAGCCTCAGTCACGGCGCCGTCCCTCGACAAGGCCCCAGAGGCCGCGGCGGGCGTAGAGCACCACCAGGATCAGTATGGGGCCGAGAAACAGCTGCCAGTGCTCCGTCACCTCTCTCAGCAGGAACTCCAGCAGCAAGAAGGCGACGGCCCCGGCCAGCGGGCCGTAGAGCGTGCCGATGCCGCCGAGAATGACGATCACCAGCAGTTCGCCGGAGAGATGCCAGGACAGGAAGGAGGGGCTGACGAACTCGGTCTGATTGGCCAGCAGCGCCCCGGCCAGGCCGGCGACCGCGCCGGAGAGCGTGAAGGCCGCGAGCTGGTAGCGGAAGCCGGCCGTGCCCAGCGCCTGCATGCGTCGCGGGTTGTCGCGCAGGCCCATCAGGGTCCAGCCGAAGCGCGCGCCGACCAGGCGGCGTTTCAGCAGCGTGAAGGCCAGCACCAGCCCCAGGCAGAGGTAGAAGAAGACGACGTCGTTGCCGATGTCGAGCGGCCCGAAATCGCTGCGCGCCCAGAGGCTGAGTCCGTCCTCGCCGCCGTAGTCCGGCAGCGAGATGAAGAGGTAGTAGATCATCTGCGCGAAGGCGAGGGTGATCATGATGAAGTAGAGGCCGCTGGTCTTCAGGCTGAGGGCGCCGATCGCCAGCGCCAGCAGGCCCGACACCAGCATCGCCAGGGGGAAGACCAGAAAGCCGGACCCGCTGCCCGGCAGCCCCAGAAAGCCGCCGCCCATGAAGCTGTGGAACGAGAGAATGCCGACCACGTAGGCGCCGGCGCCGACGAAGGCGGCATGGCCGAAGCTGACCAGACCGCCGTAGCCGAGAATGAGATTCAGCGCCAGCGCCGCCAGGCCGTAGATCAGCATGCGGCTGGCCAGGTCGACCGCCCAGAGCAGGCCGCCGGCCCAGGCGAGCGCCGGGAAGAGCGCGAAGGCCAGCAGGCCGATGAGGGCGGCGAGGTCGGAGCGCTGCATGGTCGGCCCGCCGTCAGCCCTGCGCCGGGAAGAGGCCGCGCGGCCGGGCGATCAGCACGCCGGCCATCAGGATGTAGATGGCCATGGAGGCGAGCGCGCCGCCGACCGCCGCGGCGCCCGCGGGGTCCAGGAACAGGCCGAACAGACCCGGCAGGAAGGCACGGCAGAGCATGAAGGTCAGGCCGACCAGCAGCGCGCCCACGAAGGCGCCGCGGATCGAGCCGATGCCGCCGATCACGATCACCACGAAGACCATGATCAGCATCGGCTCGCCCATGCCGACCTCGACGGCGTAGATCGGTCCGGCCATGACGCCGCCCAGCGCCGCCAGCACCGCGCCCAGGCCGAACACCAGCGTGTAGAGCTTGGCGATGTCGACGCCGAGGGCCTGGACCATCTCGCGGTTGGAGGCCCCGGCGCGGATCAGCATGCCCAGGCGCGTCCTGGTGACCAGCCAATAGAGAAACAGCCCGACCAGCAGGCCCACCGCGATGATCGCCAGGCGGAAGGCCGGGTAGGGCGCGCCGGGCAGGATCTCGACGGCGCCGGACAGCCAGTCCGGCAGGTCGAGGCGCAGGGGCCGGGCGCCGAAGACGATCTTGACGCCCTCGTTGAAGAAGAGGATCAGGCCGAAGGTCGCCAGCACCTGATCCAGGTGGTCGCGGTCGTAGAGCCGGCGCAGCACCAGCAGCTCGACCAGGATGCCGACCAGCGCCGTGGCGGGCAGTGCCGCGACGAGGCCCAGCAGGAAGGAGCCGCTCTGCAGGCTGACCCAGGCGCAGACGAAGGCCCCTACCATGTAGAGCGAGCCGTGCGCCAGGTTGACCAGGTTCATGATCCCCAGCACCAGCGTCAGCCCGGCCGCGATCAGGAACAGCATCACGCCGAACTGCAAACCGTTCAGCAGTTGCTCGAAGATCAGGAGAAGGGACATGGAGGGGCTGTGTCGGGCGATACCGGGGCGGGATGAAACGGATCGGGCATGGCGCTTGAAAATCCGGGAAGCCCGCGCTGCGGTCAAGCTTTCTGCGGTCAAGCTTTCTGGGGTCAAGCCTTCTGGCGGCTATGCCTCTCTCGATGCAGGCCGCCTCTCAACGCGCCGCATCCTTCCGCGGTTGCGGCAGGAACAGCAGGAGACACAGCGTGAGCAGCCCGGCGCCGATGAAGGTGGCGCCAAGGCCGACCGCCTGGGACGCCGCGCCCGCGATGGCCGGTCCGGTCACGGCCCCCATGGCGAACACCTGAAACGTCAGGCCGAAGCCGGAGGAGGGGCGTTCGACGTAAACGGACATCGCCCAGGTGCCGACCTGACTCGTTGCCATGATGTAGGCGAGCCCGAACAGGGCGCCGCAAAGCAGAACCGCGCCGGTCGAGGTGTTTGCGGCACCGGACAGGGCGAGCGCCGCCGCTGTCGCCAGAACGGAGACCGCATAGGTGATCGCAAGTCCGTAGCGGCGAAGAAGCGGAGCGGCGATGACGCCAGCCATGCCGGCGACGCCGAGGGTCAGCCAAAGCAGGCTGCGCAACTCGATCTCCACCGAATCTACTTCGACACTCCGCTCCGCGACCAGGCCTCCGGCAAATGTCCAGAAGACCGTCGTCGTGACTCCGAGAACGAAACTGCCGAGCAGGAGTGGTCGGGCGTCGCGCCTGATCAGCCAGTCCAAGCGCGGAACCACAGCGGCGCGCGCGCGGCCGGACGGCTTCGCCGGGGTCGTCAGCAGGACGAGAACGAAGCCTATGGCCGCCAATCCCGCGAACAGGCCCCAGGCCGTCTGCCAGGTCGTCAGGAAAAGGAAGGTGACGGCGCTCAGGACGGCACCCATGCCTTCACCGGCGTTCACTGTCGAGAACACCGGTCCATGATCCTTGGTGTCGTAGGCGGCGGCAATCGCCTCGGACAGCGGCGAGAAGACGAATCCCGGGCTCGCGCCCGCGAGGACGAAGCCGAGGATCACGACCCACGAGGACGGCGCGACGGCGATCAGCGCCATGCTGGCGGTGGCCAGCAGCATGCCCGCTGCGAGGATAGCTCTCGCCCCGACACGAGAGGTCCACAGCATCGCCGCGACGGAGGATGTGAAGTATCCGAGATAGGCTCCGCTCGAGATCAAGCCGAGTTCGAAGGTGCTGAGCGAAAAGCTTGCGGCGACGTCGGGCAGGAAAAGGCCGAACCCGTAGCGCGCGATTCCGAAGGACACCGCGATGGCGAGCGTCGCGGACAGGACGAAGAGGAGGGGCTTCACCCTCTGCGGCCGTCGGTCGTGAAGTAGCCGGCAAAGAGCGTCGAGACGAAGTTCCTCAGGGGGGCGGGAGACTGCTCGAGCCGCATTCGCAGCATGGCGCCTTCCCATCCATTGACGATGAACTGAGCCAGTTCGGCCGGCGCCACGTCGCACGCAAGTTCCTCTGCGTCCGCAGCGCGCTTCAGGCAGCTCTCGATCCGCTTCTGCCAGCGGCCGATGATGTCGTCCGCGAGGCCTGCGAGCGCACGCGATGTCGCCCCCGTCTCCTGTCCCAATGTCCCGATCAGACATCCGCCGCGAAAGCCGTCGAGACCGAGGCGCTCGATACTCAGGTCGAAGAACGTCCTGAGCTGCTGCGAGGGCGTGAGGCTGCAATCCTGAAAGCAGGCATCGAAGAAGTCTTCGAACTGCCTGTCGTAGCTGCGCATCACCGCTTCCGCGAAGTCCTGCTTGGACGCGAAGAAGTGGTAGAAGGAGCCCTTGGGAATGCCTGCGTGCCGAAGGATGTCCTTCAGGCCGGCGGCCGAGTATCCCCGCTCGAGGAACAATTCCTTGCCGGTCTCGATGATCGACTGCCGCTTCTCGCTCGTCGTCATAAGCTCGATAGTAGACCGGTCATCTAGTGCGGATCAAGGGTACCGCATTGGGGCTTTGGTCCGTTACGGTCGTAAAGATTCCGCGTGTCGAGTGGAGCGACCCTGCGTTACAGGATCACCGTCTCCGTTCCACTGCCGGTCTGCAGCAGGTCGGCCAGCACCGACAGGCCCTCCCGGACCCGCGTGCGCCTGCTTTCGTGGCTGAGGCAGAGGCGGACGGCCTGCGGGCTGTCCGAGGGATCGACGGCGAAGGCGCCGCCGACCAGAACCTTGACGCCCCGGTCATGCGCCGCCATCCGGAACAGCTCGGGCGTCCACTGCGGCGGCAGGGTCAGCCAGGCATGGAAGCCGTGCGGGTTCGCCTCGAGATAGGGTGCCGGAAGCAGCTCCCTGGCCATCGCCTGGCGCGCCGCCGCCTCGTCGCGCTGAAAGGCGTTCAGCGCCTCGGCGGTGCCGTCTTCGATCCAGCGGCGTGCAATCTCGGCCATCAGCGGCGGCGGCATCCAGCTCGAGAGTCGGACGGCGTTGCGGGCCGCGCGCGCCTGCGTCGGCGGTGCGGCGAGGACACCCACCCGCAGTCCCGGCGCCAGGCTTTTCGACAGGCTGGTGATGTAGAGCGTGCGCTCCGGCGCGAAGCAGGCCAGCGGGGGCGGGCGCTGCGGCGGAAGAAAGCCGAAGACGTCGTCCTCGATCAGCGTGAGATCCCGCCTGCGGGCGACCTCTGCGATGGCGGCGCGGCGCTCCGCATCCAAAGTCGCGGTGGTCGGGGTGTGAAGGGTCGGCAGGCAGTAGAGCGCCTTGGCCGCCACCCGGCCGCAGGCGGAGTCCAGGGCTTCGGGAGTCAGCCTGCCGTCTTCGCTGCGAACCGGGACGAGCTTGAGGCCGAGCTGAAGCGCCATCGCCGTGATCGGGGCGTAGGTCAGCGCCTCGGTCAGCAGCACGTCGCCGGGCCGCAGCGTGGCCAGCAGCGCCGCCATGATCCCGTGCTGCGCGCCGACCGTGAACACGATCGCCTCCGGTGCCGCCTCGAGACCGACCCGGCCGAGCCACCTGGCGGCGGCGGCAAGGTGAGCGGTCCCGTCGCCTGCGGTCTGATAGTCGAGGCAGGCGGCCAGATCGTCCGTGCCGGCCAAGTCCGCCAGAGTGCCGGCCAGAGCCTGCGCCGCCGGGCTGGGCGCCGGCAGATTGAGGGAAAAGTCGATCGGCCCTGTCGCGGGGCGCGTCAGCGTGGCGGGCGGAGCCTCGGCCATCCGCGCTCCGCCGTCGCGCACGTAGGTGCCGCGGCCCACCTCGCCCTTCAGGAAACCCCGCTCCACGGCATCCGTGTAGGCCCGACTGACGGTGTTCAGCGAGACTCCCAAGGCGTAGGCGAGGTCCCGCTGGGGCGGCAGGCGGGTGCCTCCTGTCAGCAGCCCGTCGCGCACGCTTTCGCCGATGGCGTCGGAGATCTGCCGGTACTTGGGACCCTGTCGTCCTGCGAGGCGCGGCTGCCACATTGTCATAGAGCAATATTCCGATTGCTATCGCTTTTTCGTCAAGTCAATCAATGCAAATTGCATCGATCTTGAGGAGGTGGAGGCGTTGTGAGCGGGAGCGGCGGGGGCGGCGAGACGGGGCAGAGACGGCCGGAAACGGGCATCGCCCTGGCGTTCGTCTGCCTGGCCATTCTGGGCGTCATGCCGGTCATTTCGAACAGCCGGCCTGCGGACTTCGCCGCGCTGAGCTTCGCCTTCTTCCTGTCGGCCTGGCAGCTTCTCTTCTCCCTGCCGCTGGTGCTGCGCGAGCTGCGGTCCGAGAACGGGAGAGCTGGGAACAGGGGCATCTTCACGGCCCATCTGCCCCCGCGGCGGCAGCGCCGGACCCTCGCGATCATCCTGGCCACCGGCGCGATCTTCGGCCTGTCC
>JANQPZ010000062.1 GCA_028285215.1 Rhodovibrionaceae bacterium
GGCTGCCGACAGCCACGCCGGCGAGGATGTCGCCACAGCGGACGCGGGCCTCACGGCCCCTCGGACACTCGCGCGCGCGCAAGCTTGACAGCCGAAAGCCGCCCCCCCTATATCGTCGCTCTCGCGCCGCAGGGCCTGTCGGCCCAAGCGGCGACGCGGTCCGGGCGACGTTCGGCGTCCAAAACGGACCTGACCCTATGGCGGGGTAGCTCAGCTGGTTAGAGCAGCGGAATCATAATCCGCGTGTCGGGGGTTCAAGTCCCTCCCCCGCTACCATCGCTAACCCCCATTTCCGCGCGCGGAGATGGGGGTTTCGCTTTTGCTGCCTGGACCTAAAGAAACTTCGAGGTCGCCCCCGCCACGGCCTCTGTCCGCTTGCCCAGGGCGTCGAAGAGCTCCGGGATGCTGTCGGCGGTCTGCAGCAGGGCGGCGTGTTCCGGGCGGACCAGCTTGGCCTCGACCTGGGCTTTGAGCAGGTCGAGGAAGGGGGTCCAGAAGTCCTTTAGGTTGGCCAGCACGATAGGCTTTTCGTGCAGGCCGAGCTGGCGCCAGGTCATGATCTCGAAGGTTTCGTCCAGGGTGCCGAGGCCGCCCGGCAGGATGCAGAAGGCGTCCGACAGCTCGAACATGCGCATCTTGCGGATGTGCATGGACTCCACGACCTCCAGGCGGGTGACGCCGTGGTGGCCGACCTCGAAGTCGTGCAGGAAGCCGGGAATGATGCCGATCACCTCGCCGCCCGCCTCCAGCGCGCCGTCGGCGGCCGCACCCATCAGGCCGACCCGGCCGCCGCCGTAGACCAGCCGCCAGCCGCGCCGCGCCGTTTCGCGGCCGAACTCCGCCGCGGCTTCGTAGAAAGTCGGCTCGGCCCGGTTGGAGGAGCCGCAGTAGAGGCAGAGGGTATAGGGCTCGGTCATCTCTGATCCGTGTCGGTGGAAGCGGAAGGCCCGGGCAGGGTCACGGTCGGCAGGAACTCACACTCTTGAACCTAATGTCCCGAGACCGCTGCGGCCAGAGCGGGCTGATACCGCGCGCCAATTGCGCAAACCCCTATAGAGCGCTAGGTTTTACGTCTGTCACAGGTTGGCCCCAGAGCGGGATCGCTCCGGCGATTCCATCTGAGACGATCGGGCTCTAGGGGCGCAAACCGTTTTGCGAGGACTGTCGAGGTGAGGCTTGTCGGTGTAGCTCTGGGCGTCTTCGTGATTGCGGTGCTCGGAGCGATCGTCTGGTTCCTGTTTCTTTACGATCCCTACGACGGACGGGAGCTGTCACCTGCGACCTCCTCGGAGGTGCCCAGCCGCTCGGCGCCCGCGGAAACGACGGCAGACGCCGAGCCTCAAACACAGCCCCAAGCCCAGGCCGACCTCCAAACCCAGGCCGAACCCCAAACCCGGGCCGAACGCCAAGTTCCGTCGCCTGACGTCCCGACCGAGGAGCGCCAGGCCGCCGCAACGCTGCAGAACGGCGAGGAAGCGTCACTACAAGGCGAGGCGGGCGAGCGCGCGGCCCGGCCGGAGGTTGTGCCGGACCCTGCGTCGGATCCTGAGCCGGAGGCCGAGCGCGGCGACGACGGCCCCTCCTTCGACGTGGTGCGGGTGGAGCGCGACGGCTCCAGCGTCATGGCCGGGCGCGCCAGCCCCTACAGCGAGGTGGTGGTCAGGAAAGACGGGGAGGAGCTGGCGCGGGGCCGGGCCGACAGCCGCGGCGAGTTCGTGATCCTGCCGGAGCGCGCCCTGCCGCCGGGCGACTACGCCTTGGAGCTGGAGGCCACCACGCCGGAGGGCGAGACGCGCAGCGGCCGGAACCTGGTCGTGTTGTCCGTGCCGGAGGTCGCGCCTGCGGCGCCTGAAACGACGGCCGACGCCGGGTCCGGGGAGGTGGCCGCCGGGTCGACAGGTCAGTCGACCGGCGAGCCGGCTGGGGCAGCGGCCGGCGTGGCGGAGC
>JANQPZ010000106.1 GCA_028285215.1 Rhodovibrionaceae bacterium
GATCGCGCTGGCGCTGCATCATCGGCAGGCGCACCAGCGCCTGGGTGCCGGTCAGGAAGATCCGGCCACTGTCCAGGGTGTACTTGTCGTCGAGTCTAACGGCGGCCTCAGGCATCGATCTCGCGTCCTCCCGGATGGCGCTGTCTGCCACCGCGCGCGAGCCTCGCTCTTCTACGCCGGTGAGGTCGCCGATAGGGCGACTGGCCGACGCCTTGTGGCTTGGTCTCGCTGCGCCGCGGCGCTTGCCGGCTCCTACACCAGGGATCTGGCATCGGCCGGCCCACCAAAAAAGGTAATGAGTGCTGACCTATTTGTCGAGAGGGCAACTTACCATAACCTTTGTTTTTATGGGGTCTGTGATCCCGCCCATAGATCGTCGAGCGAGAGATCTTCGAAGGTGGCGGGGTTGGGGTGCATCGGGGCCGCAGGCGCGCTATACACCTGCCCGGAAATCTCTGCGGCAGCGGGCAAAGAGCGTCATGACGATTCTGGTGACAGGTGCGGCCGGCTTCATCGGCTTTCACGTGACGCGGGCGCTACGTGCTGCTGGCCGTGCGGTTATCGGGGTCGACAACCTCAACGACTATTACCAGCCGGCCCTTAAGCAGGCGCGTCTCGCCCAGCTGGAGGGGGATAGCGGTTTCGCCTTCACGCGCCTGGACGTTTCCGATCGCGAACAGGTGCTGCCGTTCGTAACCCGCCATCCGGAAATCACCGAGATCGTGCACTTGGCCGCCCAGGCCGGCGTGCGCTATTCGCTTGAAAATCCCTATGTCTACTTGCAGGCGAATACCCTTGGTCAACTGACACTGCAGGAGGCGGCGCTGAAGCTTCCGAAGCTGCGCCACCTTCTCTTTGCCAGCACCTCCTCCGTCTATGGCGCGAACAGTCAGCTTCCCTTCTCGATCGAGGACCGGGTCGATCGGCCGGTGTCGGTCTATGCCGCCAGCAAACGGGCTGCGGAACTGCTGGCTCACACCTATGCCCATCTCTATGGACTGCCCCTTACCGGCTTGCGGTTCTTTACGGTCTATGGACCTTGGGGGCGCCCGGACATGGCCTATTGGAGCTTCGCCGAGAAGATTCTGGACGGTCGGACGATCGAGATCTTCAACGGCGGCGATATGCAGCGCGACTTCACCTATATCGACGATATCGTTGCGGGCGTCCTGGCGGCGATCGATCGTCCGGCCCAGGCGCACGACGGTCAGCCGCCTTTCGCACTCTACAATCTCGGCAACAACCGGCCGGAGCCCTTGCTCCACTTCGTCGAGGTGCTGGAACGGCTCTTCGAGCGTCAAGCCGACAAGCGGTTCCTGCCGATGCAGGCAGGCGACGTACAGGCCACCTATGCCGACATCGAAGCCTCCCGTCGCGACCTGGGCTTCGCGCCGCGCACCGATATGGAAACCGGCCTCGCCCACTTTGCCGCATGGTTCAAGGACTGGCGGGCCGGACGCTTTACGCCCACTGCCGGTGCAGCCGAGTAACGGCCGACCGCGCGGTCGGCCGCGATTGCGGAAAACGGGCTGAAGAGACCTGCTCTATCGCGCCGCTGCGGCCCGATCGTTCCCGCGTGCGCCTTTGACGTCGTAGAGGGAGTCGAGCAGAGGCCCATACTCCTGCTTGATGACGTGCCGGCGTATCTTCATCGTCGGCGTCATCATATGGTTCTCGACCGTGAAGGGTTCGTGCGCGACCATGAAGCGCCTGACCTTCTCAAGATTCGAGACTTGCTGGTTGACTTGCTCGATCACCGCCTGCAGCGCCTTGCGAAAGGCGGGGTCGTCGCGAAGCGTCTCCAGATCGCGTGACTTGCCCTGCTCCTTCGCCCAGCTGCGCATCCATTCCTCGTCGGGCACCAGCAGGCCGACCAGGTAGGGGCGCTTGTCTCCGACCACCATGGCCTGGTTGATCTCCGGCTGCAGGGTCAGGAACCCTTCGATCCGTGCGGGAGAGACGTTGTCGCCGCCCGACAGAACCACGATGTCCTTCTTCCGGTCGGTGATGCGGATGTAGCCGTCGGAATCGATTTCGCCGATGTCGCCGGTGTGGAGCCAGCCGTCACGGATCGCCTGAGCCGTGGCCTCCTCGTTGTTCCAATAACCCTTCATCACCAACTCGCCTTTTACGAGGATTTCGCCATCGTCGGCGATGCGAACCTCCACGCCTTTCAGCGGCGGGCCGACGGTTTCCATCTTGATCTTGTGCGAGCGGTTGCAGGACACCACCGGTGCGGCTTCCGTCTGGCCGTAGCCCTGCAGGACCTTCAGGCCGAGTGCCGTGAAGAAGATGCCGATGTCCGGGTTCAAGGCGGCGCCGCCGGAAACCATGGCTTTGAGACGACCGCCGAAGCGCCCGCGCACCTTGTCGCGCACCAGCTTGTCGAGGCACCAGTCGATCAGTCTTTCGAAGAGCGTCAGGCTGCGCGGGTCGTGATAGCGCTTGCGGCCCAACTCCTCGGCCTTTGCGAAGAGCTTCCGTTTCAGGGGCGATTGCTTCTTGAGACCTGCCCGAATGCGCTGGTGAATCGATTCGTAGAGCCGCGGGACGGCTGTCATGATCGTCGGCCGCACCTCCGCCAGGTTGCTCAGCAACTGTTCGACGCCCTCGGCGTAGTAGATCTGCGCGTTGATGGAGATTGGGAAGAAATGGCCGCAAGTGTGCTCGTAGGAATGGGACAACGGCAGGAAAGACAGGAAGATCTCCTTCTCCAGGCCGTACTCCTCGAGCAGGTCGTGAGCGCCCATGCAGTTGCAGAGCACGTTGCCGTGACTCAGCATGACGCCCTTGGGCGTGCCTCCGGTGCCTGAGGTATAGATGAAGCAACAGGCGTCGTCCCGTCGCACGCGCGCGGCCACCTCTTCGACGTCGTCCGGCAGGTCCTTGCCCTGGCCGATCACGCTGTCCCAGTTGTGATAGTTCAGGACGCTCGACTGCTGAACGTCCAGCGGTGCCATCGACAGCAGCCACTTGCAGTCCGATGACTGCTTCGCCGCAGGCAGCAAGGTCTTGGCCAGGGCGGGGCCCGAGACGATCGCCCCGACGGCGCCGCTGTCGGTCAGGATATGGCGATGATCGCTTTCGGTGTTGGTGGTGTAGGCGGGCACGCTGATGGCGCCGCAAGCTACGATTGCCAGATCGGCGACGAACCACTCCGGGCGATTTTCCGACACGATGACAACGCGGTCGCCGGTCTTTACGCCAAGGGCGCGGAGGCCGCGCGAGAGATCGCGCACCGCCTGATCGACGTCTGCCCAGGTCCAGGGTTGCCAGCGTCCGTCGCGCTTGGCCCAAAGGAAGTTCTCAGTCTTGTGCGCTCGCGCCTGGTGAAAGAAGAGCTCGCAGAGATTGTTCCAGGCTGCGTAGTCCATAGACATCGCCTCTCCCTTTTTGGTGTCGCGCTACTTATCTCTAGTGTCGGTCTTTTCGCCCCGGGCGCGTTCATCTTCGCCGTTTCGACGGCTCGGGGATAGATGCGCTCGAAAGCGGGCAATTCAAGCATAGTGGTAGGGAAATAGGGAGAATTGCATGAGCCAGCCTGCGGAAAAGCTGGGCAAGCTGCCGGAGTGGGACTTGAGCGACCTCTTTCCGGGCCGCGACGGTCCGGAGGTGCAGGCGGAGATTGCTGCCCTGGAGGCCGAAGCCAAGGCTTTTCAGTCCGATCATGCGGGTCAGCTTGAGGCGCTTTCCGGGGCACAGCTCGGCGCCGCGGTGCGGTCTTACGAGGCCTTGGAAGAGCGGCTGGGCCGGCTGATGAGCTATGCCCAACTGACCTATGCCGGCGATATGAGCGACCCGGCCAACGGCAAGTTCTATCAGTCCTGCCAAGAGGCGGCGACGCGCATCTCCTCGATCCTGCTGTTCTTCACGCTGGAGCTGAATCGTCACGACGAGGCGGGGCTCGAGCGCAAGTTCGAAGATCCGGGATTGGGCCGCTACCGGCCGTGGCTGCGCGATATCCGGGCCCTGCGGCCCCATCAGCTCGGCGATGAGGTCGAGCGCTTGCTGCATGAAAAGAACCTCTCCGGGCGCAATGCCTGGACCCGACTGTTCGACGAGACCATGGCGTCCCTGCGCTTCCCGTTGGACGGCGAGGAGCTGACCAACGCCGAGATATTGAACCGCATGAGCGATCAGGACCCCGGCGTCCGCGAGAGCGCTGCCAAGTGTTTCGCTCAGGTGCTGAAGGGGAACGCGAGGCTCTTCGCGCACATCACCAACACCTTGGCGAAGGACAAGGCGATCGAGGACGAATGGCGCGGATTCAAGCGCCCGGTCTCCTCGCGCAATCTGGCCAACTTCGTCGAAGACGAGGTCGTCGATGCTTTGGTCGGAGCGGTTGCCGAGGCCTACCCGAGGCTTTCTCACCGCTATTACGCCTTGAAAGCCAAGTGGATGGGCAAGTCGCGGCTGCCCTATTGGGATCGCAACGCGCCGCTCCCGGGCGACGACGACCGCACCATTCCGTGGACAGAGGCTCAGGCCACGGTTCTGGATGCCTACGAACACTTCTCACCGGAGTTGGCGCAGGTGGGACGGCGTTTCTTCGACCGGCCCTGGGTCGATGCACCGGTGCGTCCGGGCAAGGCCTCCGGCGCCTTCGCCCATCCGACGGTGCCCAGTGCGCATCCCTACCTGCTGCTCAACTATCAGGGCCGGGTGCGCGATGTCATGACTCTGGCACACGAACTGGGTCACGGCGTTCACCAGGTGCTGGCCGGCGGACAGGGGCACCTGATGTCGATGACGCCGCTGACGCTGGCGGAGACGGCCAGCGTTTTCGGCGAGATGCTGACCTTCCAGGCGCTGCTGCGCGGTACGACCGATCCGGCGAAGCGCAAGATCATGCTGGCAGGCAAGGTCGAAGACATGCTGAACACCGTTGTTCGGCAGATTGCCTTTCACCGCTTCGAGACGGAGGTTCACGACAGCCGCAGACAAGGAGAGCTGCTGCCGGAGGATCTCGGCGAGATCTGGTTGCGGACCCAGCGAGAGTCCCTGGGGCCGGCCTTCGATTTCGACGACGACTACCGCGTCTTCTGGGCCTACATCCCGCACTTCATCCATGTGCCTTTCTACGTTTACGCCTACGCATTCGGCGACTGCCTGGTGAACTCGCTCTACGCGGTCTATCAGGACGCCGATGCCGGCTTTGCCGAAAAGTACCTGGAACTGTTGCGGGCCGGGGGCAGCCAGCGACACCGCGAACTGCTGGCACCCTTCGGCCTGGATGCCGGTGACCCGGAGTTCTGGCGCAAGGGGCTGAGCGTCGTCGAAGGCATGATCGACGAGTTGGAGCGGCTTGACTGACGCGCGCCGGGCAATCCAGGGCAGGGTACACGGGCTTTCGCGGAAGTTTCACGGAAGCTTCACAGGCGCTTGACCCGCCGCATGGCACCTCATCGGTGCAGATGCTGTCTGCGGTTTGCAGACGAGACCCAACCGAGAGCGTGAGGCTTGCCTATGTCGGATCAATCCCAGCCGGGCGGTGCCAAGCCGCGGCCGAGCGCAGCCGCGCGCGGGCGTGCCGGCAACCGTCGCGCGGCGGCCGGTGCTTCAGGCAGGAGTTCGTCCGCTGCCAGCGGGGCTGCGGCTGAGCCGGCTCAGCGGCCGCCAGCCTCCGCGGAGGGCGAGGCCATCGCGGTCTCTCCGGTGGAAAAGGCGGCCGTCGAAGCCGTGGCGCCGATGCCGGTGCCGTCGCCGGCCAGCGATTTTTTTCGCGAGCCTGAAGCGCTGGATCCCGACGAGCAAGGCGACCTGGCGGCCGAGCATTTCGACCGCATGGTCAACGCCTCTATCGCCCGCTTGACCCAGGGGGTGTCACCCGCTTCGCTGAACCGCGCCTACTCCGACTGGGCGATCAACCTGGCGTGCTCGCCGGGCAAGCAGGTGGAGCTGTGGCAGTACGCCTGGCGCAAGGCGGTGCGTTTCGGCTTCTATGCAGCACACTCCCTGGCGGGTCACCAAACCGCCGATCTGATCGCGCCGGAAAAGGGCGACAAACGCTTCGACGACGAAGCCTGGACAAAGCCGCCCTACAACCTTCTCGTTCAGGGTTTCCTCTTGACCCAGCGCTGGTGGGAAAAGGCGACGACCGACGTCCGTGGCGTCTCGCGTCACCATGAGGCGGTGACCTCCTTCACGACCCGTCAGCTGCTCGACTTCTGGGCGCCCAGCAATTTCCTGACGACGAATCCGGTTCTGCAGAAGACGACGCTCGAGCAGGGGGCAACGAACCTGCTGCATGGTCTCGAGAACTTTGCCGAAGACGTCGAGCATCGCATGACCGGCAAGAAGCCGAGCCGGTCCCGCCAGTACCGTCCCGGGCGCGAGGTGGCGGTGACGCCGGGCCGCGTGGTCTACCGCAATCGCCTCATCGAGCTGATCCAGTATGCGCCCCAGACCGACCGGGTTCGGCCTGAGCCGATCCTGATCGTCCCGGCCTGGATCATGAAGTACTACATCCTCGACCTCTCCCCCGAGAAGTCGCTGATCCGCTATCTGACCGAGCAGGGTTTTACGGTCTTCGCCATCTCCTGGAAGAACCCGGACAGCGAAGACCGGCATCTCGGCATGCGCGACTATCTCGATCTGGGCCTGAACGCTGCGCTTGATTCGATCGGGGCGATCTGTGGCGCCGAGGCCAAGATTCACGCGCTGGGTTACTGCCTCGGCGGGACGCTGCTGTCTATCGGGGCCGCGGCCATGGCGCGGGACGGCGACGAACGGTTGAAGACAGTGACGCTGCTGGCCGCTCAGACCGACTTTACGGAGCCTGGCGAACTGAGCCTCTTCATCGATTCCAGCCAGCTTGCCTTCCTGAAGGACATGATGTGGCAGCAAGGCTATCTGGACACCAAGCAGATGTCCGGCGCCTTCCAGATGCTGCGGCCGAACGATCTGATCTATTCGCGGCTGCTGCACGAGTACTTCTTCGGGGTACGGGCCGACAAGAACGACCTGATGGCCTGGAACGACGACGCGACCCGCATGCCGGCGACCATGCATGCCGAGTACCTGGAGCAGTTGTTCCACGAGAATCGTTTGGCGCGCGGCCAGTACAGGGTGGGAGACCGCCCGATCGCGCTGACCGATATCGATGTGCCGATTTTCGCTGTGGGCACTCAGAAAGATCACGTCGCACCCTGGAAGTCGGTCTACAAGCTTCACCTGCTGGTCGACGTCGATGTGACCTTCCTGCTGACGTCCGGCGGGCATAACAGCGGCATCGTGACCCCGGTGGGCCACCCCCGGCGGATCTACCAGGTTGCAACGGCCCACGACGGTCAGCACTACAAGGACCCCGACCGCTGGCAGCGCGAGACGCCGGTGCACAAGGGGTCCTGGTGGCCGGAATGGGCCGCCTGGCTGGTCGAGCGCTCCGGTGCCTGCGGCATGCCGCCCAGGCTTGGGAACACCGAAGCGGGCTTTCCGCCGCTGGAGCCGGCACCGGGAACCTACGTTCACCGTCCATAGTTCGGACCGCGTTAGGCGGGATCGCGTCAGCAGCGCGTTTCCCCGGGATCTGCCGGTTGCATCGGTCCCCATGGACTTTGGGGACGGCGCGCGCCATGTCATGCGGCAAGTGAGGAATGCCGTAGATCATGAGCCAATCCGACTTCGACAGCGATCCCGACGACGTCTTCGACGACGACTCCCGCTTCTCGCGCCGCGTCAAACGCTACGCCCAGGTCGGCGGGCAGGTCGGCGGGCTGGCGGCGCAACTCGCCGGAACCCGTCTGTTCGGGCGCAAGCTCGACGCCAAGAAGCATTCGGGCGAGTTACGCGATGCCCTCGGCGGCCTGAAGGGGCCGCTGATGAAGGCCGCCCAGATTCTGGCCACCATCCCGGAGGCCCTGCCGGAAGACTATGCCCGCGAGCTGCGCCAGCTGCAGCACAACGCCCCGCCGATGGGCTGGGCCTTCGTGCGGCGGCGCATGCGTACGGAGCTGGGCGCCGGCTGGGAAAAGAAGTTCGCCCGCTTCGACAAGGAGGCGGCCGCCGCGGCCTCGCTGGGGCAGGTGCATCGCGGCCTATCCCACGACGGGCGCGACCTGGCGATCAAGCTGCAGTACCCGGACATGGCTTCCAACGTCGAGGCCGATGTGGAGCAGCTGCGCTGGGCCTTCCGCGTCTATCGCCAGTACGACTCCACCATCGATACCTCCGATATCTACAAGGAGCTGGTGGCCCGGCTGCACGAGGAACTGGACTACGAGCGCGAGGGCCGGCACATCGCACTCTATCGCCTGATGTTGGCGGAGGAACCGAACGTCCGCGCGCCGGAGCCGCTGATGGAGCTCACGGGCAAGCGCCTGCTGACCATGACTTGGCTCGATGGCCGGCGCTTGCTGGAATTCGCCGAGGCCAACGACGATCAGGAGATGCGTAACCGGGCGGCGCTCAACATGTTCCGCGCCTGGTACGTGCCGCTCTATTACTACGGCGTCATTCACGGCGATCCGCATCTCGGCAACTACACCATCAACGACGACGCCTCGGTCAACCTGCTGGACTTCGGCTGTATCCGGGTCTTCCGTCCGGCCTTCATCAAGGGCGTTATCGACCTCTATCACGCCCTGCGCGACGATGACGACGACCTCGCCGTCGAGGCCTATACGGCCTGGGGTTTCGGCGAGACGGCCAAGCGCAAGGAGGTGCTGCAGGTCCTGAACATCTGGGCCCGCTTCATCTACCGTCCGCTGCTGGAGGATCGGGTCCAGTCGATTCACGAAGGCTCGAGCGGCGTGGAGGGGGCGAAGACAATCAGCCGGGTGCACCGCGAACTGCGCAAGCATGGCGGCGTCAGGCCGCCGCGCGAATTCGTGCTGATGGACAGGGCTGCGGTGGGTCTCGGCAGCGTGTTCATTCACCTCAAGGCGGAGATCAACTGGCACCGTGTCTTCAACGACTTGATCGAAGGCTTCGACTCCGGTCAGCTCGAGAGGCGCCAGAAGGCGGCCCTGAAACAGGTCGGTCTGCCCGAAGAGATTCCCTAAGAAATTCACGGAATTCTCCCGCGACCTTTGCCTCGGCCTGCGGTTCTATGAGGGGGACCGCAGCACATTGAGGACTGCCGTTTTGAAACGCTTCGGCCCGGCCGTTGAAACCTTTCTGTTTTGCCTTGCCCTCTCTCTGCCGATGACTCTGCTGAGCGGAGGTTCCATGGCCGAACCGCTCCAGGACTATCGCTGGAAGAGTCGCCTGCTGGTGGTGTTTGCGCCGACAGTTGTCGATGACAACTACGAGCAGCAGATGCAGCAGCTCCTTCGGAACTCCGTGGCCGTCAGCGACCGCGACCTTTTGCCGGTCGAGGTAATCGGCGTCGAGCCTGTTCGGGTCGATGCCCTGTCGGAACCGGCGATCGATCCGGTCGCGTTGCGCGAGCGGTTCGACGTGCCGCAAGACGGTTTCAAAGCGGTTCTGCTCGGAAAAGACGGGGCAGCCAAGCTGACGTCCGACAGCCCCATTCCGGCCCAGAAGCTGTTTGACACCATCGACGCGATGCCGATGCGCCAACGCGAGATGGACGACTAGAGGACGATCCCACCTGAGGCGGTCCTGCTTTAGCCGTCAAAAGTTCCTGTTCGGAAGTCTTGAGCAACGGCGGTGCGTCGGAGCTGCGCCACTGAACGCGTAGGTGTTTCCGTGGCTGGCCGAAAACGAAATTCCAGACAATCCAAGAGTGCCACTGCGCTCCCAGGCGACGTAACAGGGTCGGCGAACCGATTCGGGGGCTTGGCGGGTGGACGGCAATCGCTGCTCACTAGCTGTTTCAAGCTGAGGCGAGAACACTAAATTTCGAAGTCGGCGCTTTTCCAAGACTGAAGAAATGTTATTTGAAAAATAAACGCCATATATCTTTTAGTAAAGACCATATAGTTATGGCGAAATCACCTTTATTTATTTGGAAATTATTTTTTGAAAATCAAGCACGAAATTTTCTTTCCGATTGAAATTTGTCGATTATTGAGGTTTTCGGCTGTCGAAGGTTGAAGTTTCAGTTTGTGACCTTAAAGTGTCTTAGCGGTTGCGCGCAGCTAGCGATTCGCTCCGGTCATATCCGCCGATTTTTCGAGCAGATGTCTCTTCGGCCGTCGGCATGGCCGAGTCTGGATCGGGTACGCGCTGCGCTGGCGCGAAAGCACCTCTTGCAACCTGTCGAGTGAAATCTGCACCGTTAAAGGGAGACGTCAGTCAATGAGGAAAACCGCGATCAGCTTGGCATTCGGCCTTGTCGCTCTGCCTGTCACGGCACAGGCCGACTGCGGCGAAGTATCCATCACGGAAATGAACTGGGTCTCCGCGCAGGTCGTCACTACCGTTGCCTCTTTCATCATGGAGCAGGGTTATGGCTGCCAAGTCACGACGGTACCGTCCGATACGGTCCCGGCGGTGACGTCGCTGGCGGAAAACGGTGAACCGGACATCGTCACCGAGCTTTGGCTCAACTCGACGGGCGAGGTTTACGAGCGGCTCGAATCCGAAGGCAAGGTCGAGCGCGTCGCCGAGGTTCTGCAGCCCGGCGGTGTCGAAGGCTGGTGGATTCCCACCTATCTGGCCGAGGCGCATCCCGAACTGACGACCATCGAAGGCGTCATGGCCAACCCCGATCTGGTTGGAGGGCGTTTCCACAACTGCCCGAGCGGTTGGGGATGCCGGATCGTCAACGACAACCTGACAAGAGCGCTCGATCTGGAAGGCAGCGGCATCGAGATCTTCAACCATGGCTCCGGCGAGACGCTCGCCACCTCCATGGCTGCGGCCTACCAGAGTGAAGAGCCCTGGTTCGGCTACTACTGGGCCCCGACCGTCGTGCTCGGGAAGTTCGACATGACGCGCGTCGAGATCGGATCTTACGACGAAGGGATTCATGCCGCTAATCAGAATGCCGATGCGGCAAGCCCCGGCGTCTCTGACTTTCCGGCCGCTCCGGTGCTGACGAGCGTGACCGCCGCCTTCAAGGAGCGGGAACCGGAAATCGCGGAGTTGATGAGCAACATCAGCTTCGAGACCGATACCATGAACTCGGTTCTCGCCTGGAAGGACGAGAACGGCGCGTCGGCCGAAGAGGCGGCCGTCTACTTCCTGACGACCCACCAGGACGTTTGGGCTGATTGGCTGAGCGACGACGCTCGCCAGAAGTTGTCAAACGTTCTGCAGTAGTTTCGGCGTTGAGAACGGGCAGGGCGGCGTCGGCTGCCCTGCCTTTCTCATTGGTTTGGAGGAGTCTGTGGACACCGCAGGCTCCGCGGCACACCCGCAACCGTTTCAGCCGGTGAAGGCAGCGTCGGCACTCTTTGGAGACCTGTGAGATATGGCGAGCTACGACGTCGTCTTTGACACTCTGGGTTTGCGCCAGTGGTGCGACAGAGATGCCGGCGGCGGCCCCATGACCATGGACCAACTGTTGGGTCGAAGCGCGGGCGGCGACGAAGCGGCTGCGAAGTCGCTGTGGGAGTTGCCCTTCCCGTCGCTCGATACCCTGCACCAAGCCTGCAACGCGCTGCCGCAGACCCGCAATGTAACCAAGGGACTGGAACAGCTCTTCCTTGCTGCGAAAGACGGTCTCAAGGTCGTTCTGGATCCGGTCACGCAACCGCTTAGCTGGCTGCTCGACGGGTCGCTCTTTTTAGTCCTGAACACGCCCTGGTTCGTCATCGTTCCGCTACTTCTGGCGGTGGTTTACGCCGTGTCGCGATCGCTCAGGCTCGTGGCCTTCGTGGCGCTGTGCATCTTCGCTCTCGCCTTCATCGACCACTACGACCACGCAATGCAGACGCTTTCGATCATTTTTGTCTGCGCATTTCTCTGCGTGCTTCTGGGGGTGCCCATCGGTATTGCGATGTCTCGCAGCGACACCATGAAGCGCGGCACGGTTCCCATTCTGGACATGCTGCAGACACTGCCGCCGTTCGTCTATCTCATCCCCCTGATCTTTCTCTTCAGCGTGACCGAGTCGAAGCTCTACGGCATCGCCATCATCCTCTACGCCATCGTCCCGGTCATCCGGCTGACCGATCTGGGAATTCGGCAAGTCGACCCCGATGTCGTCGAGGCGGCCAACGCTTTCGGCATGACGGAACGCCAGAAGCTGTTCGGCGTCCAGATTCCGCTCGCCTTGCCGACGATCATGGCCGGTGTGAATCAGACCATAATGATGTCGCTGGCGATGGTGGTGATCGCGTCCCTGGTGTCGGCGCCGGGGCTTGGCGTTCTGGTTCTGCGCGGCATCCGCAATCTCGAACTCGGCGTCGGACTGGTCGCCGGTCTCGGCATCGTTCTGCTGGCCGTGATTCTCGATCGCGTGACGAAAGCGTCGCTGCAGCGGATCAATCCCGAGAAGACCGACTGAGGGAGGCTTCTGCAATGAGCGAAGACATCAAGGTCTCGATCCGCGGTCTCTACAAGATCTTCGGCATCGATCCGGAGGGAGCACTGGCAAACGTGCGTGCGGGCATGGGCAAGCACGAACTGCTAGAGAAGCGTGCTCACGTCTTAGGGTTGAAGGACATCAACATCGACATGAAGGCCGGGGAGATCACGGTCATCATGGGGCTGTCCGGGTCCGGCAAATCGACGCTGATCCGCCATCTCAATCGCCTGATCGAGCCGACGGCGGGTGAGATTTGGGTCGATGGGGACAATGTGCTGGATTTCACGGACGACGAGCTGCGGCGTCTGCGCCAAGAACGCATGTCGATGGTGTTTCAGAAGTTCGCCTTGCTACCGCACCGCAGCGTTCTCGAGAACGCCGGCATGGCGCTGGCCACCCGGGGCTACCGGCGCGAAGACTACGAAAGCGAGGCCAGCCATTGGCTTGAGCGGGTCGGGCTCGACGGCTACGGCGATCACTATCCCCGGCAGCTGTCGGGCGGCATGCAGCAGCGTGTCGGCATCGCCCGTGCCTTGACCTCCAACTCCGAGGTCATGCTGATGGACGAGGCTTTCTCGGCTCTGGACCCGCTGATCCGCACCGACATGCAGGATCTGCTCGTCAAGCTGCAGCAGGAGTTGAAAAAGACCATCGTTTTTATCACCCACGATCTCGACGAGGCGCTCAAGCTGGCCGATCACCTGGTGATCTTGAACGACGGTTGCGTCGTCCAGCAGGGCGAGCCGCAGCACATCCTTCTGAAGCCAGCCGACGGCTACATCGAAGACTTCGTGAGCGACATCAACCGGGCGCGCGTTCTCAGGGTGCGCTCCGTGATGCAGCAAGGCAACGGAGGGCGCGACAGCTTCAGCGGCGAGGTCGATCACGACGATACGCTTGAGTCCGTCATCGCCAAGGCAGAGGGGGACGTCGCCACGAGGTTTCGCGTTCTGCGCGATGGCGAGCCGGTGGGAACGCTGGAAATGAGCCATCTGGTCCGGGCGCTCGTTCCGACGCGGGCATCGGACGACGGCGTTCGTTCGAGCGCGGCCTGACTCGGATCGGAAAGCGTACATACGGGGCGGGCGCACGTACAAGCGACGGGCCGCACCGGTCGCGCACGCCGAGGCGAGGCTTGCCTGAGACGGGCGGGCGCGGCATGGTACGCATCGCTCTACGTCGGCCCGTCCGGGCCGGCCCGCCACTGGACGAGTCGGAGCCCAATGAAGATCGCCATCCTGAAGGAGCGGCGCACGCAGGAGACGCGTGTGGCCGCCTCCCCCGAAAGCGTGAAGAAACTCGTTGGCCTGGGCATCCAGGTCGCTGTCGAGAAAGGCGCCGGTTCCGCTGCCGCCTTCACCGATTCAGCTTTCAAGGAAGCCGGTGCGGAGATTGCCGGCGACGCCGCCGCTGCACTCAAGGATGCGGCGCTGGTGCTCAAGGTTCGGGGACCGGAAGTCAAGGAAGTCGGCGCTCTGCCCAAGGGCTGCGTGCTGGCGGCGATCCTGGATCCCTTTCGGTCGCTCGAAGAGGTGCAGGCGTTGGCAGGGGCGGGCGTCACGGCCTTCGCCATGGATTTCATGCCGCGCATCACGCGTGCGCAGTCTATGGATGTGCTCTCCAGTCAGGCCAACCTGGCTGGCTACAAGGCGGTGGTCGATGCGGCGGCCGAATTCGGCCGCGCTTTTCCGCTGATGATGACGGCTGCGGGTAAGGTCACGCCGGCCCAGGTCCTGGTCATGGGGGCCGGTGTCGCGGGATTGCAGGCGATCGCCACGGCCAAGCGCCTCGGCGCCTTGGTTTCCGCCACCGACGTCCGACCGGCCGCGAAGGAGCAGGTGGAATCGCTGGGCGGCAAGTTCGTTGCCGTCGAGGACGAGGAATTCAAACAGGCCGAGTCGGCTGGCGGCTACGCCAAGGAAATGAGCGACGCCTACAAGCAGAAGCAGGCGGAACTGATCGCCGAGACCATCAAGAAGATGGACGTGGTCATCACCACGGCGCTGATTCCGGGCCGTCCGGCTCCGCGTCTGGTGACCACGGAGATGGTCAAGTCCATGAAGCCGGGTTCGGTGATCGTCGATCTGGCGATCGACAACGGCGGCAACGTGGAGGCCAGCGAAGCGGGCAAGGTCGCCGTCAAGCACGGCGTCAAGATCGTCGCCCACCGCAACCTGCCCGGCCGCCTGGCGAGCGACACCTCGACGCTCTACGCCAACAACCTCTTCAACTTCGTCGCGCTGCTTTTCGACAAGGAGAAGAAGGATCTGGCAATCGACTGGGACGACGAAATCGTCAAGGGCACCTTGGTCGCCAAAGACGGCAAGGTCGTCCATCCGGCCCTAGAGACATTGGAGCCGGCGCGCAAACCGGCTGCCAAGAAAGCCGCGGCTCCGAAAGCTTCGACCCCGAAAGCCTCGACAAAGAAGACGACGTCTTCGGAGCCCTCCGCCGACAAGCGGCCAGAGACCGACGAGAAGCCCGATACGAGCCCGACGTCCAAGACGAGCGAGACGCCGGAAGCGGGGGCTACGGGCGAGGAGCAGAAGAATGGCGAGTGATCAGTTGGTCGAGCAGGCGACGGACCTGGCCAACCGTGCCCTGGAGCTGTCGCGCGATCTGGCGGCTCTGGCCGGAGAGGTCGGGCAGATCGCCGCGGAGACGGCCGCCGGCACCGGGGGCGCGGACGGCGCCTCGCCGCTTGTCATCGGCCTGACGGTCTTCGTGCTGGCGATCTTCGTCGGTTACCACGTGGTCTGGTCGGTGACGCCGGCGCTCCACTCACCTCTGATGGGCGTGACCAACGCGATCTCGTCGGTGATCATCGTCGGTGCCCTCATCGCGGCCGGCACCGGCGAGTACGGTTTCTCGGAGATCATGGGATTCATCGCCGTCACGCTGGCAAGCGTGAACATCTTCGGCGGGTTCATCGTCACTTACCGCATGCTTTCGATGTTCAAGAAGAAGCCGAAAGCCGCCGGCGGCGGCAAGGCCCAGTAGAGTCGGGCGAGGAGAGAGACAGACATCATGAGCCAAGATCTCGCCACGCTGCTCTATCTGGGCGCCAGTATCTGCTTCATCCTGGCGCTCAAGGGGCTGTCGCATCCGGAGACCAGCCGACGCGGCAACATTCTGGGCATGGTCGGCATGGGCATCGCCATTCTGGTGACGCTCTTCATGCTGCCCGAACTCAACTTCATCCTGATCTTCACCGGCATCCTGATCGGCGGTGCGGTGGGTACCGTGATCGCGCTCAGGATTCAGATGACGGCGCTGCCGCAGTTGGTTGCCGCCTTTCACTCGCTGGTCGGCCTTGCTGCAGTGCTGGTCGCCGCCGCGGCTTTTTACAATCCGGAGGCCTACGGCATAGGGCAGGCCGGCGCGATCAAGGCCACGTCGCTGGTCGAAATGGCGATCGGGACCGCGATTGGCGCGATCACCTTCACCGGCTCCATCGTCGCCTTTGCGAAGCTGCAGGGGCTGGTGTCCGGAAAGCCCGTGGTCTTCTACATGCAGCACTGGCTCAACCTGGGCCTGGGCATCCTGACCGTGATTCTGATCATCGGTCTGGTGACCGGCCAGTCCGGCGTGACCTTCTGGCTCATCGTTCTGGTGACCTTGGCCTTGGGCGTGCTGATCATCATTCCGATCGGCGGCGCAGACATGCCGGTCGTCATCTCCATGCTGAACAGCTACTCGGGCTGGGCGGCCGCCGGCATCGGCTTCACGCTGGAGAACAATCTGCTGATCATCACCGGTGCGCTGGTCGGTTCCTCGGGTGCGATCCTCAGCTACATCATGTGCAAGGGGATGAACCGCTCCTTCTTCTCCGTGATCCTGGGCGGCTTCGGCGGGGAGACGGCGACCGTCGGCGGTGCGGACGAGGGCGACAAGACCTGGCAGCAGGGCTCGGCCGAGGACGCGGCCTTCATGATGCGCAACGCCGATAAGGTGATCATCGTGCCTGGCTACGGTATGGCGGTGGCTCAGGCGCAACATGCCCTGCGCGAAATGGCGGAGCTGTTGAAAGCGGAAGGCGTCGAAGTGAAGTACGCCATCCATCCGGTTGCCGGACGGATGCCGGGGCACATGAACGTTCTGCTCGCGGAAGCCAGCGTGCCTTACGACGAGGTTTTCGAGATGGACGAGATCAACACGGAGTTTCGAGAGACCGACGTCGCCTTCGTGATCGGCGCCAACGACGTGACCAATCCTTCGGCCAAGACGGACAGCTCCAGTCCCATCTACGGGATGCCGGTGCTTAACGTGGAGGATTCGCAGAACGTGCTCTTCGTCAAGCGCTCCATGGGGTCGGGCTACGCCGGGGTCGACAACCCGGTGTTCTACATGGACAAGACCTACATGCTGCTCGCGGATGCCAAGAAGATGTGCGAAAGCGTCGTCAAGGCACTGGAAAAGTAGATCGCGCCGGTTGGGTGGCGAAACGGGGGGCTTGTCGGCCCCCCGTTGCCGTGCGGACGGCAGTTTCTGAGAGGGTAGGAGACGGTATGCGCATTTCGAAGATCGGTATCCTGGGCGCCGGCACCATGGGCAGCGGAATTGCCATCGCGTCCGCAGCGCGCGGCGTTTCTGTAACGCTCTACGACGTCAGCGAAAGCCAACTGGACAAGGCCAAGGCCGAGGCGGCGACCTTTTTCGGCCGCGCGGTCGAGAAGGGCCGGATGAGCGACGGGGATGCCGAAGCGGCTCGGATGCGCATCGCCACCACCGAAACCTTGCAGGACCTGGGCGGTGCCGAGTTGCTGATCGAGGCGGTGTTCGAGGATTTCGATCTCAAAGCCCGGACCTTCGAGGCCCTGTCGCCTATCGCCGGTGCAGACGCCTTGATTGCTACCAACACCTCCTGTCTCAAGGTCTCCGATCTGGCACAGCATGTCGCGGCGCCGGAACGTTTCCTGGGGCTGCACTACTTCAGTCCGGCCCAGATCAACCCCTTGGTCGAGGTGGTGCGGGGCGCGGCCACCGACCAGGCGACCGTCGATGCGGCGCTGCGTTTTTGCGAAGCGACCGGCAAGAAGCCGTTGCTTTGCAAGGATCACTTCGGTTTCGCGGTCAACCGCTTCTTCTGCCCCTATACAAACGAAGCATCGCGCTGCGTGGACGACGGACTCGGCACGCCGGCGCAGATCGACCGCGTGGCGCAGGAAGCCCTGGGGGTCGCTGCCGGGCCCTTCTTCGTCCAGAACATCATCAAGCCGCGCATCAATCTGCACGCCGTGCGCAATCTAAAGCCGCTCGGTCCCTTCTATGCGCCCGCGGACTACCTGACCCGGGCCGGCGAATCCGAAGAGAGTTTCGATCTGGGTGCGGACCCGGGGCCCGATGCAGCACGCGACCGGCCCATTGCCGACCGTCTGTTGGGGGCGACCTTCCTGCCCGTCTTGGAAGAGTTGGACGAGGCGGTGGCGGGTCCGGCCGACATCGACATGGGCGCGGAAGTGGCCTTGCGGTTCGGCCGCCAGCCTTGTGAACTGATGGATTCGCTTGGTCGGGACGAAGTCGAGCGACTGGTGCGGCCACTGGCGGAACGCTACGGCGTTACACTCCCGGAGTCGCTCAAGCGGGTCGGCCAGCTGCGCGGCTGACCCTTTTGTGCCCGCGTCTGCAAAGACGTCCATAGGCAGGTGATGAAACGCAGAAAGCCGGGCGAAAGGCCCGGCTTCCCTTGGAAACCGCAAGTCTTCTGACGAACGGGCGACCGACCGTCGTAGAGAGCTAGAAGCCCTCGCGCTCCATGCGCTTGCGCAGCAGCTTGCGATGGCGGCGAACCGCTTCGGCCCGCTCGCGCTTCCGTTTCTGCGAGGGCTTTTCGAAGTGCCGGCGCAACTTCATCTCGCGAAAGATGCCCTCGCGCTGCATCTTCTTCTTGAGCGCGCGCAGAGCCTGATCGACGTTATTCTCACGAACAGTGACGTGCACCTTGCCTCGACCTCCTCGTCGATATCTTGCGGTCTAGCTTCACTACGGATCTGCCGACGCTCTTCGATCCCGCCCATAAATACGGCCTGCGGACGGCAGGCCGGGCGAAACGCGAGCTGCAGATAAACACAATAACCCGCCGGCGAAGCCAAGCGGGACAGCGATATATACCACCGGTCACCACAGATGAAAAGAGTGCAAGCGGCCAAAAAAGGCTGCGAGACCGGGCGAGCCTGCGGCGCCTGCCCGCAGTGAGCGCCGATCGGTGGACGCCTGGCCGGTGGCGCGCCATATTCCCGGTATGGCAATCCTGAAAATCGCCCGCATGGGCCATCCCGTTCTGCTTCAGCCGGCCCGCTCAGTTGCCGATCCAGCGGCGCCCGAGATTCGGCAGTTGGTCGCGGACATGGTCGAAACCATGGAAGATGCGCCGGGCACCGGTTTGGCCGCGCCGCAGGTCCATGTCCCGCTGCGGTTGGTGATCTTCAAAGTCTCGCCGGAACGTGCACGGAACGAAGACGGGGCCGATGGTGGCGAGGCGATGCCGCTGACCGTCCTGATCAATCCGGAGATCGTGCCGTTGACGCAGGAGACCGCTCTGGGGTGGGAAGCCTGTCTGTCGGTCCCGGACTTGGCCGGCTTGGTGCCGCGCTGGACCCGCATCCGTTACAGCGGTCTCGATCTCGACGGCAAGCGTGTCGAACGCGAGGCCAGCGGATTTCACGCCCGGGTGGTGCAGCACGAGTGCGACCATCTGGACGGCATTCTCTATCCGCAGCGTATGCAGAACCTGAAAGATCTGCTGTTTTCATCGGAACTCCGGCATTGGTCCGGCAGCGCGCCGCATGCCGCCAGTTCCTCGCCGATAAAGGAGGCGTCGTGACCGAAGGCGAAGCAATCGAGGCACGTCGTCGTGAGTTGATGCAGGCTGCGGTGCAGCATGTAGCCTTCGACGGCTGGAGCGGACAGGCTCTGATCGCCGGGGCACGCGATCTCGGTCTCTCCGCGGCGGAGGCACACAACCTTTTTCCCGGTGGCGCACGCGAGTTGCTGGAGGTGTTCAGCGCCGAGATGGATCGGCGGATGCTGGAGTCGATGGAGCGCCAACCGCTGGACGAAATGCGCGTGCGCGATAGGGTGGCGCTCGGCGTACGCAGCAGGCTGGAGCTGCTTCAGCCCTATCGGGAAGAGGTCCAGCGCGGCCTTTCCTTTTTGGCCTTGCCGCCCAATGCCTTCCTGGGCACGCGGCTGGTGTGGCGTACGTGCGATGCCATCTGGTACGCCGCCGGCGATACGGCGACCGATTACAACTACTACAGCAAGCGCTCGCTGCTGGCGGGTGTCTACTCCTCGACCCTGCTTTACTGGCTGTCCGATCGTTCGGAGAACCACGCCGCGACCTGGGACTTCCTGGAGCGCCGGCTCACGAACGTGCTGAAGATCGGCGGCACGCTGGGCAAGTCGATTCAGCGTTTGATGGACGCGCCCAACAGTCTTTTCACGCGCCGTCGCGGAGTTCGCCCACGCGTTTAGAGCAGGATCGCCGCAACTGCGCCCGCTCGCTTGAGGCGACGCCAAGAGCCGCCGGTCAGCCGGTTTCAGCGCCGCGCCAACAGTTTGGTGACGTGACCCATCTTGCGGCCGGGCCGGGCTTCGGTTTTGCCGTAGAGATGCAGGCGGGCAGCCGGCTCGGCCAGGATCTCCTGCCAGCGCGCCGCGTCCTCGCCGAGCAAGTTTTTCATCACGGCATCGGAATGCCGCTCGCTGGAGCCGAGCGGCAGGCCGCAGACAGCCCGAATCTGCTGCTCGAACTGGCTCGTGGCGCAGGCGTCGATGGTCCAATGGCCTGAGTTGTGCGGTCTTGGAGCCAGTTCGTTGACCACCAACTGCTCGTCGGTGGTGAGGAACATCTCGACGGCGATCACGCCAACCAGATCCAGGGCCTCCGCGATTCTGCGGGCGTAGCCTTCGGCCCGGTCGGCCGCGTTCTGTGAGATACGGGCGGGAGCGACGGTCTGATCCAGAATATGATGGCGGTGGTGGTTCTCCACGGGCACGTAGGTTTCGATCTGACCGTCGAGACCGCGCGCCACCACCACCGAGAGTTCCAGACGGAAGTCGACGAAGGCCTCCAGGATGCCGACCGGGTCCGCTGCATGGGCGGCGATCTCCGCCCAGGCTGCCTCCGCGTCGGTCTCGGTCTGCAGCCGTGCCTGGCCCTTGCCGTCGTAGCCGAACTCGGTGGTCTTGAGTACGGCCGGGACGCCCAGATCGCGCAAGGCGCGGCGAACGCCCTCGGGGTCCCGAACCTCCGCGTAACGCGTGGTGGCGACCGAGATCGAGGCAAGAAAGTCTTTTTCTCTCAGACGGTTCTGGCAGATGTTCAGGACTTTCGGCCCCGGGCGTACCGGCACGCGCTCTTCCAGAAAGGCGGCCGTTGCTGTCGGTACGTTTTCGAACTCGAAGGTTACCGCATCGACCGAGCCGGCGAAGTCGGCCAGTGCCGCTTCGTCCCGGTAGTCGGCCAAGGTCGAGAGATTGGTCACCTGATGTGCCGGCCCATCCGCCGCCGGGCCGAAGACATGGCAGCGATAACCCAGCCGCGCCGCGGCCAGGGCCGCCATGCGGCCGAGCTGGCCGTCGCCCAGCATGCCGACAACGGAGCCCGGTGGCAGAGGCGCCTCGGCGCGGCGCGTCTTCGGGTCAAGCATCGTCGACCGGGACCTCCGCAACCCCCTCGGTTTGACGGGTGCGAAAGGCATCGAGCGCCGCCGCGGCCTTGGCGTCTTGCAATGCGACGACGGCCGCTGCCAGCAGACCGGCATTCTTCGCCCCGGCTTTGCCGATCGCCAACGTGCCGACCGGGATACCGCCGGGCATCTGAACGATCGATAGCAGCGAATCCATGCCTTTCAGCGCCTGGCTCTCCACCGGCACACCGAACACCGGCAGTGCGGTGTTGGCGGCCACCATGCCCGGAAGGTGTGCCGCGCCGCCGGCGCCGGCGACAATCACCTGCAGTCCGCGTTCGCGGGCGCCCTGTGCATAGGCGCGCAGCCGCTCGGGCGTCCTATGGGCTGAAACGATGCGCGTTTCGTAGGCCAGATCGAGCTCTTCCAGCACCTGCGCCGCATGGCGCAGGGTCGGCCAGTCCGACTGACTCCCCATGATGATCCCGATTCTTGGCGCCCCGTCCACCATCGCCCGATCCTGAATTGTTCTGCGGCCCACCGGGGCCGCCCATGAAAGCCGGCGATTATTCAGATCGCCGCGTCGTGGGGCAAGCACTCTACGGCCGGATGGCCGTTCAAGCGCCCCAACCGCAAACCTTGCGAGGACAGAGCGGTTGGGGTGGCGTCTTGAAGGAAACCTTTACCAATTGCGGCTTAGCTTTTGGATACGATCGGCGCGAAGTGCCTTGGCACAGCGCTACGCAGAGATAGTTTTGTTAGCTAAGCATTGAGGCATACGGCAGGTCGCATGAAGATCGGCAGCTCCACAAGTCCTCGCGGCCCGGCCCGGACAGGCGCGGCGAGCGGCGTTTCCGGTGCCCGCTCTGTCGGGGCTACGTCACCGGCTGGTGGCGCCGGTGCTGCGGCCGGCGTCAGTGGCACGGCCGACGCGGCATCGATCCTCGGGCTGTCCGAAGCCGAGCTGACGCCGAAGGTGCGTGCGGCGCTGGACCAGTTGATCGGCGAGGTGGTTCGTCTTCGTGAAGATCTTGACCGAGCGAAACGTCGTATCGGCCATCTGGAGGAGTTGGCCGACCAGGACAGCCTGGTTCCGCTCACCAATCGCCGCGCCTTTCTGCGCGAGCTGACCCGTTTGATGGCCTTTGCCGAGCGCTACGATGCGCCGGGGGCCGTCATCTACTTCGACGTTAACGGTATGAAGCAGATCAACGATACTCATGGCCATCCGGCCGGCGATGCCGCCCTGAAGCATGTGGCCGAGGTCTTGCTGCATATCACCCGCAGTTCCGACGTGGTCGGTCGACTCGGCGGCGACGAGTTCGGTGTGATTCTGGCTCAGGTGGACGAAGAAACTGCGATCCACAAAGCGCAGGAACTCACCGATGCCATTATCTCGGAACCTGCGATCTGGAACGGTCACGAGCTGGCCGTCGGCGTCTCCTACGGTGTCTATGCATTCTCTGGCCAGGAAGAGGTCGACGAGGCGCTTTCCGCAGCCGATCAGCGCATGTACGCCCACAAACGCGGCAAGGTCGTGGCGGTCGGCGAGTAGCGCCGGAACCGAGTAGCGCCGGCACCAAGTAGCGCCACCACAGGGGCGTCAGTCTATCTTCCGCATCCTTCAGGCAATGATGTCGGGCAGCAGAAGCCCTTCGACCCGCAGGATTTCGTCCTTTAGGCTCAGCTTACGCTTCTTCAGGCGCTGCACCTTCAGCTGATCGAAGGGTGCGGTTTCCGTCACGCGCGCGATCACGTCATCCAGGTCGCGGTGCTCGCACTTCATCTCTTCCAACTGGACCCGGAGCCGTTCTTTTTCGGCTTCGTTCAGACGCATAGCTCGGCAACCCATCGACAGTACGAGACCTGGAACCCGTGATCATAGCATGCCACGGGCTCGCTGCGCAGGCTTGTCGCAAGGGGACACATGACGGAAAGTCGGGGCGAAAACCTGGTCGAGCGCGAACGGAAGGTGACGGTAGGGGCATGGCGGACATTCGGCGTATCGGCATCCTGACCAGCGGCGGCGATTGTGCCGGGCTGAACGCCGTTATCCGGGCTGTGGTGCAGCGCGCCACCTATGGCTACGGCTGGGAGGTGGTTGGTATACACAAGGGCACGGCCGGTCTGCTCTCGCGTCCGGTCGAAGCGGATGTCCTCAACCTCTCTCAGTTTACCGGCAGCCTCCTGCGCATGGCGGGAACGGTCCTGGGGACGACCAACAAGGGCGACCCCTTCGACTATCCGATGCCCGACGGCAGCCGGGCCGATCGCTCGACGGAGATCGTCGAGGGGATCCGTGAGCTGGGACTGGATGCGGTGATCGGTATCGGCGGCGACGGCTCGCTGGCGATTCTGCGCCGCCTGGCCGAGCAGGGTGGCATCCCCTTGGTTGCGATTCCCAAGACCATCGATAACGATTTGGGCGATACCGAAGTGGCCATCGGTCACGACACCGCCGTCGAGGTGGCGACCGAAGCGCTGGACCATCTGCAACCGACCGCAGCCAGTCACGATCGGGTCATGGTGTTGGAGGTGATGGGCCGCGATGCGGGGCACATCGCTCTCTCGGCCGGGATCGCCGGCGGAGCCGACATCATTCTGATTCCGGAAATTCCCTATCGGATCGCCAGCGTTGCCGGAAAGATCGATCGCCTGCGACAGCTCGGCCGCAACTTCGCCCTGGTCATCGTGGCGGAAGCTCTGCGTACCGAGCAGGGGGAACCTGTGGCCGAGACCAAGCAGAGCGGCGACGTCCACTACGGCGGCATTGGCCACTACATCGGTCGCCGAATCGC
>JANQPZ010000143.1 GCA_028285215.1 Rhodovibrionaceae bacterium
CATCATCGCTATTGAGCCGCCGTGCGACGGTGATCGCCAAGCACTCGCGGCTGAAGTCGTCGAAGGCCGTCGGCATGCGGAATTCCCGGCCATCATGGGTGCGCTCCTCCACGAAGTCGCAGGCCTACACGTGTCCCTGATGAGCTGGGCGCAGACGCGTGAATGAACCGTCATTGAACCATAGCCGGCCACGCTTTGGTTGTCGGTCGGGTACTTTCAGCCCATCGCGCGCCAGTAGGCTGCGCGATCCAACCATAAAGTGGCGGCGGTCAGCAGACCGCCGAGGCAAACCACCAGATAAGTTCGGCCCGTTTGGCATTCACCATCCAGCCGGCCTGCCGGAGCAGAGCGGTGATCCGGCGCTACCCATAGCGGTCGTAACAGGCAGCCAACGCAACGATGGCGGCGGTCAGGGCCGCTTCGTCATCCGCAGGTATCGGCGATTCGCGCTGGGTCGAACGGTGTTTTCCGAGAGCCTTGCACGCCCGACGTTCGGAAACCTGCAAGGCGGCCGTCACATGTTCCACACAGCGCCTGCGACGAGCGGGGCTCAGTAATTTCCCGACGCTGCTTCCTTCAGAAGGAGTTTATCGAGCGTCAGATCCGCTGCCGCCCTGCGAAACCGCGCATCCTCGCGCTCCAGTTCCTTCAGACGCCGGGCCTGGTCGAGCTTCAACCCGCCATAGTCCTTGCGCCAGCGAAAGTAGCTTTGCTCGGTCACTCCGATCGCCCGAGCCGCCTCCGCAACTGTCTTGCCGTCCGTAATCAGCACCTCGGCTCCGCGCAGCTTGCCGACGATCTCCTCTGCCGTGCGCCGCTTCCGCGCCATGAAATACTCCTCGATGGTCCCGAACCAATCTAGCTCGCGAACCACCCACACAGGGCAAGGTCACCATCGGCGGCCGATGAATCCTATGGACCTCTAGTTCCCATTTTAACCTGCATTTTGCTGACGCCTGAGGTCAATGACCGTCGACTTTCGGTTAGGCAGGTCGCCTTATATGTCCACTCAACCTTATTGAGTGACAAAACGCTGGATCGTCTCCCACGGTCTTCGTCCCTGGTTGCGGTATCCCAGGTGCGGCCGCTCACGGTTGCAGTGGTGGAGCCGGGCGTCGAGATTGGCCTGTAGCGCTTCTACGGTTTCGTAGAAGGTCTCGCGCATTTAAGGTTTGAAGAATTCTTCCAGGATCGTGCCGTTGAAGCGCTCGACGAAGCCGTTGGACTTGGGCGAGCCGACCTCGGTCTTGCGTTGCTGGATGTCGTCGAGCGCCAGATAGAGCTCGTAAGGGTACCGTTCGGTGCCGCAGAACTCCCGGCCATTATCCGTGAGCACGGCTTTGATGGGCAGATCGAGTTCCTGGTAGAACGGCAGCATGTCGTTGTGCAGCACGGCGACCGCCGCCTCGGGCTGCTTGGAGACGTGCAGGAAGCCGAGGCGTAGGAGCCGAAGGTGTCGACCACGGCGTGCAGACAGACCCGGCCGATGCCGTTCAAGGTGCCGACCATGAAGGTGTCTGCGGAGAGCAGCTCGCGCCCGGCCGGCCGCTCTCGATTTGGCGCTCCTTATGGCAAGGATTGAGCTTCTCCAGGAACCTGGTCTGCTCTGCCGTCAGCTCGATGCGCTGCTCTGCCAGCTCCTTCTCCAAGGCCAGCCAGCGCTGCCAACGGGTCCCCAGCTCCTTGCCGCCTAGGATCTTCTGGATCGTGATCGCCGACACCCGCCGGCCCTCGAGTGCCAACAGCGCCTCGTAGCGGCTGCAGCCGTAGGCCGGGTGCGCCAGCGCCAGCTCGACGATCCGCAGCTTCTCCGCCGTCGTCCACCGCCGCCAACGCTCCGTGCAGGTGATGATTTCGATCCTCTGATAGTCGTCCGACATAAGCCTGTGCTTGGGGATATACCCAAGCCTCCCTCAGCTCATGCCGATC
>JANQPZ010000174.1 GCA_028285215.1 Rhodovibrionaceae bacterium
ATCCCGTCACTGCGCTGTCCGGCGGCGGACCGGCCTACGTCTTTCTGCTGATCGAGGTGCTGGCGAAAGCGGGAGCCGCGGCCGGCTTGCCCGCAGAGCTGGCCGAGCGTTTGGCGCGGGTCACCGTTGCGGGTGCCGGCGAACTGGTACATCGCTCCGACCTGCCGCCGGCAGCCCTGCGGGAGAACGTGACCAGCCCCGGCGGCACGACTCTGGAGGCGCTGAAGGTGCTTATGGCCGAGGAGGGCCTGCAGCCCCTGGTGACCAGGGCGATTGCCGCTGCGACCCGTCGCAGCCGCGAACTCGCCTCCTGATGCTCAGGTTCTGAGGCGACAGCCGTGACGCTCAAGCCGGCAGCCGAACGGATTCAGGCCGCGCTCGCGGAGGCGGGTTTGCAGGCGAGAGTCCGGGAGTTTCCCGAGTCGACCCGGACGGCGGCCGACGCGGCGGCCGCGATCGGCTGCAGCGTTGCACAGATTGCCAAGTCTCTGATCTTCAAGGGACGGCAGAGCGGCCGTTCCATTCTGGTCGTGGCCAGCGGCGCCAACCGCGTGGAAGAGCGCAAGGTGGCCGCCTTGGTCGGCGAGGCTCTGGAAAAGGCGGACGCGGCTTTCGTCCGCAGTGCGACCGGCTATGCCATCGGCGGCGTGCCGCCGGTCGGCCATGTCAGTCCGCCGATCACCGTGATCGATGAGGATCTGCTGCACCTGGACGAGATCTGGGCGGCGGCTGGTACGCCGAACGCCGTCTTCGCTCTGACCCCCGAGGCGCTCGTCGCACTGACGTCGGGAACTGTCGGAACCGTCAGGAGAGACCGTGAGCGGGGGTAGGAGCAGCTGACCTTCCACCCTAGCTCTGTAACGGTGAGATCGAATCTGTGAGGCAAGACGATGGCCGAAGCCAAGAAGACCAGCAGCAAGTCCGGCGGCACCCGCGGAACCGCAACCAGGAAGCGTGCGACGAAGAAGGCCTCGGCACCCCGCGATGTGGCCGCGGCAACGCTGGATGCGGCGCTGGCATTGGCGGCAAAGCGCAGCTGGGCGGATATCGCCTTGGCGGAGATCGCCGAGGAAGCCGGACTGAAGCTCTCGGAGATCTACCCGGTGTTTCCGACAAAGGGCGCCATTCTTGCCGCCTTCTCGCGTCGGATCGACGGCCTGGTTCTCTCCGAAGACCTGGAGGGCCTGGACGACAGCCCGGCCCGCGACCGCCTGTTCGACGTGATGATGCGCCGCTTCGATGCCTTGGAGCCCTATCGCGATGCGGTCGGCAACATTCTCGCCGACCTCTGGTCCGACCCGGTCTCGGCATTGGGCGGCCTGCCGCAGCTATCGCGCTCCATGGGCTGGATGCTGGAGGCAGCGGCCGTACCGACCGAAGGATGGCGCGGCCTGCTGCGCGTGCAGGGGCTGGTCGGCATCTACCTGGCAACGCTGCGGATCTGGCTGCGCGACGACAGTGCGGACAAGTCCAAGACTATGGCTCAGCTCGACGCCTATCTCCGCCGGATCGAAACGCTGTCGGAGCGCTTCGGGCGTGGAGGCGATCCACAAGAAGCCGCCTAAGGCCGGGTCAAAAAAAAGGGGGCCTGAAGCCCCCTTTTTCTATGCCGGACAGGGTCCGGTGTTGCCGGCCGGACCCTGCGGATTGAACGGTTGCGACCTACTCGGCGGCCACCCTGTCCTCGGCCATCAGGTTGCGCAGCACGTAGTGCAGGATGCCGCCGTTCCGGTAGTAGGCCAGTTCGTCGGCCGTATCGATGCGGCAGAGCAGGGAAATCTCCTCGCTCGTGCCGTCCGGACGATGGATCCTGCAGGCCACGTCGACGCGCGGTGCCAGAGTCTCGGCCAAGCCCTGCAGGTCGAAGGTCTCCGCTCCGGTCAGCTTCAGCGACTTGCGGTCCATGCCGGGCTTGAACTGCAGCGGCAGCACGCCCATCCCGACCAGGTTCGAGCGGTGAATGCGCTCGAAGGACTCGGCAATCACCGCCTTGACGCCCAGCAGGCGCGTGCCCTTGGCTGCCCAGTCGCGCGAGGAGCCGGTGCCGTACTCCTTACCGGCAACCACCACCAGCGGCACGCCGTCGTCCTGGTACTTCATGGCGGCGTCGTAGATCGCCATGACGTCGCCGCCGGGCAGGTACTTGGTGAAGCCGCCTTCGACCCCCGGCACCATCTCGTTACGGATGCGGATGTTGGCGAAGGTGCCGCGCATCATGATGCGATGGTTGCCGCGGCGGGCGCCGTAGGAGTTGAAGTCCCTCTGGGACACCTGATGTTCCAGGAGGTGCGTGCCTGCGGGGCTCTCACGCTTGATCGCGCCCGCCGGCGAGATGTGGTCCGTGGTCACCGAGTCGCCGAGGATCGCGAGCACGCGGGCGCCGGAGACGTCCGCGATCGGTGCCGGCTCGGGCGCGACGTCGTCGAAGAAGGGGGGGTAGGCGACATAGGTCGAGCCGAGATCCCAGGTGAAGGTGTCGCCCTCGCTGGTCTTGATCCGCTGCCACTCCTCCGGACCCTTGAAGACATCCGCATAGCGGCCGCGGAACATCTCGGGCGTGAGGCTGGCGAGCAGCACGTCCTGAATCTCGTGGTTGGTCGGCCAGACGTCCTTCAGATAGACCGGCTGGCCGTCCTTGCCCGTCCCGAGCGGATCATTCAGCAGATCCACCTGCATCGAGCCGGCCAAGGCGTAGGCCACCACCAGCGGCGGCGACGCCAGGTAGTTCGCCTTGCAATGCGGATTGATGCGGCCTTCGAAGTTGCGGTTCCCCGACAGCACCGAGCAGACCAGCAGATCGCCTCCGTCGACCGCCTTGGCGATCGGCTCGGGCAGTGGGCCGGAGTTGCCGAGGCAGGTGGTGCAGCCGTAGCCGACCAGATCGAAGCCCAGCGCATCGAGATGCGTCTGCAGGCCCGAGGCCTCCAGGTAGTCGGTGACCACCTGCGAGCCGGGGGCCAGCGAGGTCTTGACCCAAGGCTTCACGTCCAGGCCCAGCTCGTGTGCCTTCTTGGCAACCAGGCCGGCCGCAATCATCACGCTGGGGTTGGAGGTGTTGGTGCAGGAGGTGATCGCGGCGATCACCACGTCGCCGTGGTTCAGCGCGTAGTCGCTGCCGTCGACCGCGACGCCCTTGTCCGCCGCCGCGGCGGCATCGGCGCTGAGTTCCTTGCTCAGATGGCTGGCGAAGGCCGGCGCGGCCGTGGAGAGCGGTACCCGGTCCTGGGGGCGCTTCGGTCCGGCCAGGGAGGGCTCGACGCTGGAGAGGTCGAGCTCCAGGCTGTCGGTAAAGACCGGGTCGGGCTGGCTGTCGTCCAGCCACATACCCTGGGCCTTGGCGTAGGCCTCGACCAGAGCGACCCGCTCGGCGTCGCGACCGGTGAACTCCAGGTAGCGCAGGGTCTCCTGGTCGATCGGGAAGATCGCACAGGTGCTGCCGAATTCCGGCGACATGTTGCCCAGCGTTGCGCGGTCCGCCAGGGTCAGGTGTTTGAGGCCGTCCCCGTAGAACTCGACGAACTTCCCGACAACGCCCTTCTTGCGCAGCATCTCGGTAACGGTCAGTACCAGGTCGGTGGCCGTGGTGCCTTCCTTGAGCTCGCCGGTCAGCTTCATGCCGATCACCTCGGGGATCAGCATGGAGACCGGCTGGCCGAGCATCGCTGCCTCTGCCTCGATACCGCCGACGCCCCAGCCCAGAACCGACAGGCCGTTGACCATGGTCGTGTGACTGTCGGTGCCGACCAGCGTGTCGGGATAGGCCACGGTCTTGCCGTCGACCTCGGTCGTCCAGACCACCTGCGCCAAGTACTCCAGATTGACCTGATGGCAGATGCCGGTGCCGGGCGGCACCACACGGAAGTTCTGGAAGGCGCCCTGGCCCCAGCGCAGGAACTCGTAGCGCTCGCCGTTGCGCTGGAACTCCAGGTCGACGTTCTTGGCGAAGGAGTCCGGTCCGCCGAAGGTGTCCACCATGACCGAGTGGTCGATCACCAGATCGACCGGGCTGAGCGGATTGATCTTTTCCGGATTGCCGCCCAGCTTTGTCATGGCCTCGCGCATGGCGGCCAGGTCGACGACGGCGGGCACGCCGGTGAAGTCCTGCATCAGGACGCGGGCCGGGCGGTAGGCGATTTCCTTGTCGCTCCTGCGCTCGGCGACCCACTGGGCCAGGGCCTTGACGTCGTCGACGGTGACGCTTTGGCCGTCCTCGTAGCGCAGCAGGTTCTCCAGCAGCACCTTGAGCGAGAAGGGCAGGCGGCCGATCTCGCCGATCTGCGTCTCCGCCGCCTCCAGACTGTAGTAGTCGTATGCTTTGCCGCCCACGGTGAGTTGGCGGCGGGTGTTCAGGGTGTCTTTCCCGAGTTTCACGGCTCTCGATCTCCCAATCGCTGATCCGGCGCCTCTTCGCGGCCGTCTGGCCGGTGGGCGCACCTATAGACAGACCGACGGCGGACGCCCCGCGGCCGGACTCCAGGCAGATCGCCCTTGAGAGTCAGGGCGGACCGCCTTCGCCGTGCGGAGCGCCCCGCGACCGGTAGCGACCATGTCCGCGGGAAACCGCTCATTCGAACGTGTCGCTAATGTATGGATTCAAAGCCGCCTGTCCAGACGCCGATTCGGAAGGCAGCGAGAGCAGGATCGCCTCAGGTAGTATTGCGCGGGCGATCCCACCTGAAGCGTGACTCCTAGTCGGATCGTGAGGCTATAGAGCGATCGGCCAGCGGCGCGGATTTGCCATGACCCAGGCGGTCTTAGAGAAGGCCCGGAAGTCTGTTGGCGGCGACCAGCGCGTCAGGACAGTCTTTCCATTGGCCTATCGAACCGAGCGCCTCGTGCAGAAAGACAAGGGTCGGTTGAGGTCTGGGCGTTGCCGAGGCCAGGCCCCGGGGCTTTGCCGAATCGGCGTCGAAGTCCTGGGGGGCCAGCCATCGCACGGCCAGGCGATGGCCGGCCACATCCAGGTGATCGGCGTTGCGGTCGGGGCGTTGGGTGGTCATGGGCGCCGCCGTCTTTTTTCGTGTCATGGCTGAGGCCTTGACGCTATCGGGCCTTTCGCCTTTAGTGCTAGGCACCGCGTCGGCGGTACGTAAGGTAGAAACAAAACGCATAGCTCGGGAGGTCGGGTCAACGTGGCCGGCGGTCCGAGAGGTCGAGCACCTCTCCGGAACGTTCAGGGTGGTTCAAGAAGCCGCGGGATCCGTGAAAGGGCGCTGTTCGGGAGACAGGTGGGGACAAGGAGCAGGCTGCTCCCTTCTCTGCCGTTGCCGTTCCGATCGGTGCCTTTCAGGGCCTCCCAAGCTCGGAGGCCAGGATGAGCGCTGAGCTCGACACCTTTCCGAAACTGCTGCTGCACCATGCAGAGGTCCGTCCGACCGCGCCGGCGATGCGCGAGAAGGACTACGGCATCTGGTTGACCAGCACCTGGAAAGAGGCGCGCGACGAGATCGAGGCGCTGGCCTGCGGTCTGCATCAGCGCGGCTTCCGGCGCGGCGACCGCATGGCGATCGTCGGCGACAACCGTCCGCGGCTCTACTGGTCGATGTGTGCCGTGCAGGCGCTGGGCGGCGTACCGGTGCCGCTGTACCAGGACTCCGTCGCGGCCGAGATGGCCTTTGTGCTGGATCATGCGGAGGTCGGCTTCGCCCTGGTCGAGGATCAGGAGCAGGTCGACAAGCTTCTCGAGGTCATGCAGCGCACGACCACCCTGAAGCAGATCGTCTACGACGACGAGCGCGGGCTGAGAAACTACACGCAGGATTTCCTGCACCACTACGATGCCCTGCTGGCCGAGGGCCGGGACTTTGCCAAACGCCATCCGCAGTTCTTTCCGGAGGAGGCGGCCAAGGCCAAGGGATCGGACGTTTCGATCATGGCCTATACGTCGGGCACCACCGGCAACCCCAAGGGCGTGGTCCTGACCTTCGACAACGTGTTGCAGTCGGCCCGCAACGGCGCCGAGTTCGAGGGGCTGACCGACAAGGAAGACATGCTCGCCTATCTGCCCATGGCCTGGGTCGGCGATCATATCTTCTCCTACGCCCAGAGCTACGCGGCGGGTTTCTGCGTCTCCTGCCCGGAATCGGGCGCGACGGTGATGCACGACCTGCGCGAACTGGGTCCGACCTACTTCTTCGCGCCGCCGCGGATCTTCGAAAACATCCTGACCACCGTGATGATCAGGATGGAGGATGCCAGCAGCCTGAAGCGGAAGATGTTCCACTACTTCATGGGGGTCGCGAAACGCGCCGGCATCAAGATTCTCAACAAGCAGCCCGTGCCTTTTGGAGACCGCCTGCTCTACGGTCTCGGCGAGCTGCTGATCTACGGGCCGCTGAAGAACACCCTGGGCCTGACGCGCGTGCGTCTCGCCTATACGGCCGGTGAGGCGATCGGACCGGATATCTTCGACTTCTACCGCTCGCTCGGCGTCAACCTGAAGCAGCTCTACGGGTCCACGGAAGCCAGCGTGTTCGTCACCATTCAGCCCGACGGCGAGATCTATGCCGATACGGTCGGAAAGCCGGCTCCCGGCGTCGACGTCAAAATCGCCGAGGACGGCGAGGTGATGTTCCGCGGTCCCGGCGTGTTCCAGGAGTACTACAAGAACGCCGAGGCGACGGCGGAAACCAAGACGCCGGACGGCTGGGTCCACACCGGCGATGCCGGTTTCTTCGACGACAGGGGACACCTGCGCATCATCGACCGTGCGAAGGATGTCGGCCGCATGACGGGCGAGAAGATCTTTGCGCCCAAGTACCTGGAAAACAAGCTGAAGTTCTTCCCGAACATCAAGGAAGCGGTGACCTTCGGCGACCAGCGCGATTACGCCACGGCCTTCATCAACATCGATCTCACGGCATTGGGCAGCTGGGCCGAGCGCAACAACATCGCCTATGCCAGCTACATCGAGCTGTCTCAGCATGCAGAGGTTCGCGACATTATCCGCGAGCATGTGGAATCCGTGAATCAGGACCTGTCGGGCGACAGTCATCTCGGCCACACGCAGATCAAGCGCTTCTTGATCCTGCACAAGGAACTGGACCCGGACGACGGCGAGATGACCCGCACCCGCAAGGTGCGCCGACGGATCATCGCCGAGAAGTTCGGCGACCTGATCGACGCGCTCTACAGCGGCCAGCAGGATGTCTTCGCCTCGACCGAGGTGACCTTCGAGGACGGTCGCAAGGGCAAGATCGAAGCCAACCTGACGATCCTGGAGGCCAAGACCTTCCCGGTCGCGGCTTCGCCGGATCGACACAAGGCCGCAGCCGAGTAGACCCTCGGCGATGACGTCTCTTCTCCCTCAACCTGGACGCCGCTTAGCCGATGCCTGACGCTTCCCAGACCGCAGCCGCCGAGTCCGCCGCCGAACCGTCGGCTCCGCCGGTTCCCGAGCGGCGTTTCTCCGAAACGCTGCTGGAGGTCAAGAACATCACGCTGCGGTTCGGCGGCGTGAAGGCACTGACCGACATCTCCTTCGATATCAAGAAGGGGGAAATTCGCGCCATCATCGGCCCGAACGGTGCCGGCAAGTCGTCGATGCTCAACGTCATCAACGGCTTCTACACGCCGCAGGAAGGCGCAATCACGTACAAGGGCCGTCATCGCAAGGCGATGCGCCCGCACGAGGCGGCCAGCACCGGGATCGCGCGAACCTTCCAGAACATCGCGCTTTTCAAGGGCATGTCCACGCTCGACAACATCATGACCGGGCGCCTGCTCAAGATGAAGTCGAACATCTTTCTGCAGGCGCTCTACTGGGGCCCGAACCAGCGCGAGGAAAGCGAGCACCGGGCGTTCTGCGAGCGGATCATCGACTTCCTGGAGATTCAGGCGATCCGCAAGACGCCGGTCGGTCGTCTGCCCTATGGCCTGCAGAAACGCGTCGAACTCGCCCGCGCCCTGGCCATGGAGCCGGACCTGCTGCTGCTCGACGAGCCCATGGCCGGGATGAACGTCGAGGAAAAAGAGGACATGTGCCGCTTCGTCCTGGACGTGAACGACGAGTTCGGTACGACCATCGCGCTGATCGAGCACGACATGGGCGTGGTCATGGACATCTCGGACCGGGTGGTGGTGCTGGACTACGGCCGCAAGCTGGCCGACGGAACGCCTGACGAGGTGCGCAGCAATCAGGCGGTCATCGACGCTTACCTGGGCGTCAGCCACTAGGCCGCGTTCGCGAACGTCACGGGCCAATGGGGACTCGCAACAGATCATGACCCTTCGAACGATCGCCATCTGGGCCGTTTCAGTGCCGGTCATTATCGCCGCCCTGGGACACTTCCATCAGGGTCTGGCCGCCGCCGGTCTGATCAGCTTCTTCACCTGGCCATTCTA
>JANQPZ010000141.1 GCA_028285215.1 Rhodovibrionaceae bacterium
ATCGTCGCTGAACGGGAACTGCTCCGGTCGCTTGTCTCGGCGACTTACTCCGCGCCGTAGACGTCGAAGTCGAAGTACTGATCGGCGATCTGCTGATAGGTCCCGTCGGCGCGGATCTTCTCGATGGCCGCGTTGAAGGCCTCGCGCAGCGCATCGTCTTCCTGGCGAACGGCAACGCCTACACCCGTCCCGAACCAGCGCGCATCGGTGAAACCGGGACCGACGAACTCATAGTCTGCGCCGTCGTCGGTCTGCAGAAAGCTCTCGTCCAGGACAATGGAATCGGCCAACAGCAGATCCACACGGCCTGCGGCCATGTCGAGATTGGCCTCTTCCTGCGAGCCGTAACTTCGAATCTCGACGAGGTCGCCGAAGTTGTCCTGCAGAAAAGCCTCGTGGATCGTGGCCGACTGCACCCCCACAACAACGCCGTCGAGGCCGTCTGTATCGAACGTGATCTCGTCCACGTTTCCGATCGTCTCGTCCGCGCTCACGCCCTCGGCGATGACATGGCCGGCGCCCTTGCGCTGCACGAACTTGGCTGGGGTCTGATAGTACTTGTTGGTGAAGTCGACGACCTGCTTGCGCTCCTCGGTGATCGACATGGAGGCGACGATGGCGTCGTACTTCTCCGCCAGCAGGCCGGGGATGATGCCGTCCCAATCCTGAATGATGAACTCGCACTCGAACTCGGCGGCCTCGCAGAGCGCCTGCGCAATATCGACGTCGAAGCCCTGCAACTGGCCATTCTCGTCCATGAAGTTGAACGGCGGATAGGCGCCTTCGGTGCCGATGCGCACCGTTTCGGCGGAAGCCGGGGCGGTCGCGAGGCCCAAGGCTACGGCGGCGGTCAAAGCGAGTGCAACGTTACGCATGGTCGGGTTCCCTTGTTGCTGTCCCTGTCATTTCTTGCTTGCGAGAGTTCGTCCCGCCGCCTATCCGCCCATGGCCAGATGAGAGGCGAGAAACTGGCGGCAGCGATCGGACGCAGGGTCGCCCAGCACCTGTGCGGGCGGCCCCTCCTCTTCGACGCGGCCTTCGTGCAGGAAGATCACGCGGTCCGCGACCTCGCGCGCGAAGCCCATTTCGTGCGTGACGATCACCATGGTCCGCCCCTCCTCGGCGAGCTGGCGCATGACGCGCAGCACCTCGCCGACCAGTTCGGGGTCGAGGGCGGAGGTCGGCTCGTCGAACAGCAGGACGTCCGGCTCCATGGCCAGCGCCCGTGCAATCGCGGCCCGCTGCTGCTGACCGCCCGACAGATGGGTCGGATAGTAGTCGGCGCGCTCCGCGATGCCCACCTTCGCCAACAGCTCCATGGCGCGCGCCTGGGCCTGCGCCTTCGGCACGCCCAGCACATGCACCGGCGCTTCGATCACGTTCTGCAGCACGGTCATGTGGGTCCAGAGGTTGAACTGCTGGAATACCATGCCGAGGTGGGTGCGCAGCCTGTCGACCTGGGAACGGTCGTAGACCGGCCGGCCGCGCCGGTCGCGCTGCACGTCCAGCAACTCGCCGCCGACCCAGACCCGGCCGCTGTTGGGAATCTCGAGCAGGTTGATGCACCGCAGGAAGGTGGACTTGCCCGATCCGCTGGCCCCGATCAGCGCGATCACGTCCCCCTGCGCCGCCGTCATGGAGACGCCCTTGAGTACCTCCAGCATGCCGAAGGACTTATACATCTGCTCGACGACCAGCGCCGGCTGGCGGTCCGACATCAACCGCTTTTCCGCTTCCCTGACGTGTCTGAAAACCACCCCTGCCCGGTCTCGTCCGCCGGTTTTGTCATTTCACCGCAACGTTACGGCGCCGAAGCCTATGCCGCAAAGCAAAAAACCCGCAGCTTCATGCCCGGAAACCCCACGGGGGCTTGCCGCGGCGCCAGGGGTCGCTGCTAAACTGCGGCGAAACCTGAAGGTCTGCGAAACGACCCAGCACCAAGCGTCGTCGGGAGGGCTTCCGTCATGCGCCTGTTCGTCGCCCTGAGCCTGCCCGAGGACGTGCGCGAGCGCCTGACGGCCCTGGGCAACGGCCTGCCCGGCGCCCGTTGGGTCGCAGCGGAAAATCTGCATCTGACGCTCCGGTTCGTCGGAGAAGTCGACAACGCAGCGGCCCACGACCTGGACGATATGCTCTCGGCCATCGATGCGCCGAGCTTCGAGCTCACCTTGCAAGGGCTCGCCACCTTCGGCGACGGCGCCAGGCTGCGGGTCCTCTATGCAGCGGTCGCGCCAAGCCCCGCCTTGCTGCATCTGCAGGCCAAGGTGGAGAGCGCGGTCATGCGCGCCGGCCTGCCGATCGAACGCCGCAAGTTCAAGCCGCATGTCGCGCTCGCCCGTTTCAAGGGCGACCCCGGTCCCAAGCTGGGCCGCTATCTCGAAGAGCGCAGTCTCCTGCGTGTCGGCCCCTTCCCCATCGAGAGCTTCGTGCTCTACTCCTCTCTGCTCGGCGCCGAAGGGCCCCACTACACCGAGGAAGTGGTCTACGATCTGGATCCCCTGCGTGTAGCTTGAAAATAGGGATAGATGTTGAGTCCGATCACCGTCTTCTACTCCGTCCGAGGCTCCTTCGCCTATCTGGGTCAGCAGGAGATTGCGCGTCTGGCGCGGCAGTACGGGCGGCCCTTGCTGCACAAGCCCATGCTGCTGTCGATCGTGGTGCCGGAAACGGGAGGGATCTGGTTCACAGATCGCCATCCGGCGCGTGTGCGTCACGCCTGGGACGACTTCCAGCGCTGGGCCGCGTGGCGAAACGTCCCGGTCGTCCCGGAGGATCCCAAGAATCACTATGGACCGATGGAGCTGCCCAGCGGTCTGGTGGTCGCGGCGCAGAAAAGCGTCAATGCCGGCGGCAGAGGCGATCTCGACCGCTTGGCTTTCGAGATCCTGGCGGCCCTGTGGCGCGACGACCGCGACATCGCCGATCCGGCCGTGCTTGACGAGCTTGCGGGAACCTGCTGCTTCGACGGCCCTGCCCTGCGCGAAGTCGCGCTCGGCGAAGCGGCGCAGTCTGAGGTCGCTGCCAACTCCCGAGAGGCCGTGGACCTCGGGGTGATCGGCTCACCGAGCTATCTGGTGGAAGGGGAGCTCTTCTACGGCCAGGACCGGCTGCATTTCGTCGAAGCCGCGCTGAAGCGAGGACATGGCTTCTGAGATATCGACAGCCACCAGTAGTCGACTACTCCATGTTTTTATGGTACTATTTGCATTCGATATTTTAATCTGTGGTGTCTCAAGTACGGCGAGTCGTATGCGGATTTTCAAGCGTTCGCCTAAAGTCTCAGACTTCTCAGAGTCTGTCGCACTTTTTCGCGATCTGATTATATTTTTTGCAATTATTTCATATTTTGTAGGCTGGGTATATCTTAATGAATATTTAAGTCATTTTGGTTTATACTTAGCAAATTTGGAAATACCATTCTATTATTACTTTATTTTTTCATATCCGCCTATGATCGAAGCGCTCGCCTATCCAACTTGGGCCGATGGTTTCCGCGTTACAGTTATCTTAGCTTCCTTTGCTGCATGTGTAGCCGCCTACCGAATAAGATTAACTATAGGTTATTTTGCAGTCGCGTTGTGCTTCTTCACAATTCTCTTTATTTCATTTCAAATTGCAATTGATAAGAGTCAGCTGCATGCGCGCCATATTTTAAATGGCGGAGGTAAGGTAATTGGATTTGTATTTGATGTGGATGTGGCTGATAATTATCGTAAGTGGATCGAAAATGACTTGATTCACGCAAGTACGACAGGGCGCTTGCGGCTTGTTTGGCGAACCGAAGGCGATGTATATGCGGTAGATGTCGGCGCACCAAGTTCTATGAAACCTACTTATCGCATCCCCACTTCAACTTTTGTGTTCTCCCGAGTTATTGGAAACACATCAGTGGCGGAATAAATGAAAGATGCAAAAACTCTTTTGCAACCTAGTTGTTTTTTTTGCAGCCTTACTGGCATCGATAGTGGCGCCGCACTCGCTTCACGCGGAGTTCCTAATGGACAGCGGAGGCAAACAACTGCTCGGCCGCCTGGTACCGAGCTTCTACGGCGGTGTAGTGTTTGAGGAATGTGGCGGCGAGCGCTGGACTATCGCTGGTGCTGATCTCACATGGACTGATGAGTCTTGTGCAACTGGCCGCAGCGAACTGTCTACCGACGTAAGCGTGGCCAACGGGTGGGGAAACCCAGTGGTTGGTGGTAACCCACCGAAGCCAACGCTCTGTGGTCTTTGCTCTGAAAGCCCTGATCTCGTTGACCTTCTGAAACCAATACCCAAGCCGCAATCTTGCGCGACATGCAGTGAGGCAAATGCGCTCCATCGCTTCGATTTGGACCCGCGGGCTCTCGAAATCTTCAATCAAAACCTAGCTGATAGTGGATTACCACCATCCTGGAACGAATATCGGATGCTCAGATTGCAGCGTGATGAACTGGACTGGAATATCTTACACAAGGGGAAGTGGAAAGAGTGGTCTGATTCTCCTACGGTTCTATCAGACCCGCGGTTTTCTCTTCCTTCTGAGTTGATTGTTCCCAATGTTGAGACTGATTTATTCTTGGAGGCACCGCAGGCCGCTCCAAACATGCGATGACAACGCCGAGCATCCAGAAGGCAATAGACAAGCTTTTAGCTTGCTACTCCGCCGCGGCCTGATAGATACCCGCAGCTAGGACGCCCTCGTCGACATAGGGTTCGAACTGCTTGAAGTTGTTCTCGAAGCGCTTGACCAGGTCGTGCGCGATACGGTCGTACGCTTGCGCGTCGCCCCAGGTCGCCCGCGGGTCCAGCACCTCGCTGGGCACGTCCGGGCAGTTCGCCGGGACCAGCACGCCGAAGTCGGGGTGCGCGTTCACCTCGACGCCGTCCAGTTGGCCGGCCAGGGCGGCGCGCAGCATGGCACGGGTCAGCTTGATGTCCATGCGCCGGCCGACGCCGTACTGCCCCCCCGACCATCCGGTGTTGACCAGCCAGCAGTTGGCGCCGGCCGCCTGCATCTTGTCGCGCAGCATGCGCGCATAGACGCTGGGATGGCGCGGCATGAAGGGAGCCCCGAAACAGGTGGAGAAGGTCGCCGTCGGCTCACTGCCCAGCCCCTTCTCCGTGCCGGCCACACGCGCGGTGTAGCCGGACAGGAAGTGGTACATCGCCTGTTCGGGGGTCAGCCGGCTGATCGGCGGCAGCACGCCGAAGGCATCGGCCGTCAGCATGATGATGTTCTTCGGCAAACCACCTTGGCCCGCGGCGCTGACGTTCGGAATGAAGTCGATGGGATAGGACGCGCGGGTGTTCTCCGTGTAGTGCGCGGAGTCGAGGTCCAGCACCCGCGTATCCGCATCCATCACCACGTTCTCCAGCACCGTCCCGAAGCGCCGCGTGGTATCGTAGATCTCCGGCTCGGCCTCCGCACTCAGACGGATCACCTTGGCGTAGCAGCCGCCCTCGAAGTTGAACACGCCGGTGTCCGACCAGCCATGTTCGTCGTCGCCGATGAGGGTGCGCGACCCGTCCGCGGACAAGGTCGTCTTGCCGGTTCCCGACAGGCCGAAGAAGATCGCGGTGTCGCCCTTGGGCCCGATGTTGGCCGAGCAGTGCATCGGCAAGACGCCGCGCTCGGGCAGCAGATAGTTCAGGATCGAGAAGACCGACTTCTTAATCTCGCCGGCGTAGGAGGTGCCGCCGATCAGCACGATCCGCTGCGCGAAGCTGACCAGGACGAAGCATTCCGAGCGCGTGCCGTCGGTCTCCGGATCGGCCTGCAGACCCGGCACCTGCAGCACGGTGAAGGCGGGATCGAAGTCCGCCAGCTCGTCATGGGACGGCTGTATGAACATGTTGCGTGCGAAGAGGTTGTGCCAGGCGCACTCGGTCAGAATGCGCACCGGCAGACGGTAGGCCGGGTCGGCCCCGGCGAAGCAGTCCTGCACGAAAAGATCGCGGCCCTGCAGGTAGGCGCGGGCCTTGGCCAGCAGGCGGCCGAAGTGGGCCGGTTCCATCGGAACGTTGACCTCGCCCCACCAGACATCGTCGCGGCTCTCCGCCTCTTCGACGATGAACTTGTCCTTGGGGCTGCGGCCGGTGTGTTCGCCGGTCAAGGCGACCAGCGGCCCGCCCGCGGCCAGGCGTGCCTCGCCGCGCGTCAGCGCCTGCTCGTAGAGCGCCGGCGCCGTCAGGTTCCAGTACACGTCTTTCAGATTGCGCAACCCGAGGCTCTGCAGCCCGTGCCGCGAAACGACCGCTCCTTGCGTGCCCACCGGCTCTCTCCCTATCGCTTGTCCGGCCCTTGTCCCTGGACCGCGTCGGCTGTGTGTAGCCCTGCCGTCGGTCGCGCGCAACTTTGCCGTCCCGGTCCGGACCGCGGCGTGAGAGCCGTGAGACGGCAAGAGGACTAGGATGCGGCCTGTTCGGTCTCAGCCGCGCGGCGGCGCGCCTGCTTGGTCAGGCGGACCAACTCGACCCGGCAGCTCTCGGCATCCCGCACCGGCTTGGCGAAGTCCAGACGGGCGAGCGCGGCCGCGCGGCGCAAGTCGCAGCCCTCGGGATCGACGCCGGTCATCCGCCAGCCGTCGCCCGGCAAATCCAGAAGCTGCGCCGCCATCAGGGCGATGGCATCGGCGTGATCCTCGTTCATGTGGGCGACGATCTCGGCTTCTGCTTCCGCCAAAGCTGCCGTTTCTGCGGTGTCCAGCAGCAGGTCGGCGCCTTCGATCCAGTGAATCCGGCCGAAGCCGGCGACGAGATGCGCGCGCTCGACCTGCAGACGATAGAGATTGAAGTCCTTGAAGCCGGCATAGACGGCTGCGCCCGGGTGGCGGTGGAGAACCCTGGCTTGCAGAAAAGGATCCTCGGCAACCTCGAGCCGCCCCAGAACGGCGGCACGGGCGCCGGTCAAGGGATCGGCCAGGCCGGCGACATCGCTGACCAGCAGGCCGGCTCGTGGATCGGCCTTGAGGTTGGCCGTGTGATCGGCCAGATCGGAGAGCAGCAGCAACGGGCAGCCGGCGTGATCCACGGTCGCCAGCACCAGCGACGGATAGGGCCAGCCGGATCCGTCCCGCGCCAGCGCGGTGGACAGGCTGGCCGTCTCCGCGCACCGCAACAGCCGGCGCACCTGTGACGCCGGAGCAGGCATGGCTGTATCGGCATCGGTCCTGCCGCGCCACCTGCGCGTCAAGCGGCTCCGCCTCAGAAGCTGATGCGCCCGCCGAGCAGGACTCCGTGGTCGCGGGCGCCCTCGCCGAAGCGTCCGGCGTAGCCGGCGGAGAGCACCCAGCCGGCGTCGGAGGTCAGGGCGGCGCCGAGGCTGAGCGCGGCGCTGTGGGTCGGCTCCTCGAGGGCGGGGATCTGCCAGCCAGCGGCGGTGCCGGCGAAACGGGCAGTGGCCTCGGTCTCTGTGTCGCCGAGCTGGCCGAGCCAGAGGGCCTGGCCGCGCGGGGTGAGGGCGAGGCCCTCGCCGAGGTCGAGCTTGCTGGCGACCCCGATGCCGAGGCGCGGCTGCAGGGAGAGGGTCTTTGCGGTCTCGATCTCCAGGTTGGCGCCGGCGGCGCCGCTTTCCTCCCAGGCCTGCTCGCGTAGCCACGAGGCGCCGAGCCCGGCGGTAGGGGTGAAGATCACGCCGGAGAGCGTCCAGTCGTAGCCGAGGGCAAGATCGCCGAAGACCTCCACCCCGTCGCGCTCGCCCTCCGCCGTTTGGTCGAAGCCAGTGAAGGTGACCTCGCGCTCGCTCTCGAAGCGATGGCCGGCGAGGCCGAGGCTGCCGGAGAGCCGCCAGGCTCCGGGCGCCCAGCTCAGCTTGGCGGCGGCGAGCAGGGAGGTGGTGTCGGTCTCCACGAGATCGTCGTCGGTGGCGAACCGCCCGCCAAAGCCGGCCAGGCCCAGGCCCAGCTCCAGCTCGCTGCCGAGGGGAAAGACCACCCCACCTGCGGCGCCGGCGTAGCGGCGGTCCTGGCCGTCGGCCGAGCCCTCGCCGTCGCGCGACCCGAAGCCACCGAGGCCCTCGAACCAGAAGCGTGGGCCGGTTTCTTGAGTGATCTCCGCGCCCGAAGCGGCGGTGAGACCGAGGGCGGCGGTGGCGTCGGTCTCGGCCCGGGCGAATTGCGTCAGCCCGACGTTGCCATCGGCGCTGCCGCCCGTACCGGCCGGGATGACGGCCAACACACGCTGGCTGGCGAGCTGGACGAGCTGTGCGCCGCCGGTCAGGCCCTGGCCGGAGAGCTGGGCGGCGACGGTCCGCACGCCTGTATCGTTCAGCCCGAACAGCGCCTGCAGCAGGGTCTGGCTCTCGGCGCTGGGGTTCGCCTCCAGGGCGTCGAGGGCGGCGGCGGTGTCTGCGAGGTCGGAGGCGGTGACCAGGCCGCCGAAGTC
>JANQPZ010000205.1 GCA_028285215.1 Rhodovibrionaceae bacterium
AATCCGGGGCAGAGGGCGTTCACGGTGATGCCCCGGATTTCTCGAGAGTGACATGACGGAGCGCAACGTGGCGGAGATCGCCAGAACGACCGGTCGCACGGCGGAGGAGGCGCGTGCCGGCCTGGCGCGTTTCAATGCGCAGGGTCGGCTCGTTCTGCCATCGGAGGTCGCGGCGGCGGCGCTTTGGCTCTGCCAGCCCGGCTCGGATGCGGTCAACGGTCAGGCGATCGCGCTTTCGGGAGGCGAGGTATGAGCCTCGACCTGCCTCGGGCGGAGAAGCTGCGTCTGCGCCTCTGGCTGCAGATGCTGAAGGCGACCCGGCATATCGAAGCCGAACTGCGCGAGAGACTCCGGCTGGAGCATGGCACCACGCTGCCGCGCTTCGACGTCATGGCGGCTTTGGAGCGGCGCCCGGACGGCCTGAAGATGTCCGAGCTGTCGCGCCGTCTGATGGTCTCGAACGGCAACGTCACAGGCATCGTCGATCGCCTGGTCGAAGACGGTTTGGTGGTGCGGGTCGAGGTCGAGGGCGATCGCCGCGCCACGCGCGTGCGCCTGACGAACGACGGCCGGCGCAGTTTCGAGGCGATGGCCAGGAAGCATGCGGAATGGATTCAGCAATGCATGGATCCGCTCGGCGACCGGGAAGTCGCCGAGACCACCGCCGCGCTGGAAAAAATCCGGAAGGTAGAGATATGAAGCTGGCAGACCTGAAGCCGCAGCATTTCGAATGGCGCATGGAAGGTCGCGTTGCGGTCCTGCGCCTTCTGCGCCCCGAGCGCAAGAACCCGCTGACCTTCCAAAGCTATGCGGAGCTGCGCGATACCTTCCGCCAGCTCGCCTATGCCGAAGACGTCGACGCGGTGGTCTTCGCGTCCAACGGCGGGAACTTCTGTTCCGGCGGGGACGTGCACGAGATCATCGCGCCGCTGGTCGAGATGGATATGAAGGACCTGCTGGCCTTCACGCGCATGACCGGCGATCTCGTCAAGGCGATGATCGCCTGCGGACGTCCGGTGATTTCCGCCGTGGAAGGCGTCTGCGTCGGTGCCGGTGCCATGATCGCCCTGGCCTCCGATCTGCGTCTCGCGGCGCCGGACGCGAAGACGGCGTTCCTCTTCACGCGGGTCGGGCTGGCGGGTTGCGACATGGGCGCCTGCGCGCTGCTGCCTCGCGTGATCGGCCAAGGGCGCGCGGCGGAGCTGCTCTATACCGGCCGCTCCATGAGCGCCGAAGAAGGGGAGGCCTGGGGCTTTTTCAATCGGGTCGTGACCGATGTCGAGAGCGAAGCCCTTGCGCTGGCCCAGCGCATCGCCGAGGGACCGGTCTTCGCGCATGGCATCACCAAGACGCAGCTCAGCCAGGAGTGGGCCATGGGGCTGGAGCAGGCGATCGAGGCGGAGGCGCAAGCTCAGGCGATCTGCATGCAGACCCGGGACTTCGAACGTGCCTATCGGGCTTTCGTTGCCAAGGAACGGCCCGTGTTCGTGGGAGATTGACGATGGCGAAGACGATGGCCGCTTCAAACGCGGCGCCTGTCGCGGACGGCGGCGCCGGCGCAGTCGCGCAGATGCCCGACGTCGACCGGTCTTTCCTGGATTGGCCGTTCTTCGAAGATCGGCATAGGGACCTGGCCGAACGGCTCGAGAGCTGGTGCGCCGGACTGTCGGTCGATCACGGCGATGTGGATGCGGCTTGCCGCGATCTGGTGGCCCGCCTGGGTACGGACGGCTGGTTGGCCCACTCGGCCGGGTCGCTGGATGTCCGCACGCTTTGCCTGATCCGCGAAACCTTGGCGCGCCACGACGGTTTGGCGGACTTCGCTTTCGCGATGCAGGGCCTGGGCACCGGCGCGATCACCCTGTTCGGAACCGAGGCACACAAGAGCTGGCTCCCGCAGACGACCCGGGGGCGCGCAATCACGGCCTTTGCCTTGACCGAACCGCGCTCGGGCTCCGACGTCGCCAACATGGAGACGGTGGCGCGGCGCGACGGCAGCGACTGGGTCGTGTCGGGCGAGAAGACCTGGATCTCGAATGGCGGGATCGCGGATCTCTACTGCCTCTTCGCGCGCAGCGGCGGACCCGGCCCCAAGGGCATCTCCTGCTTTCTGCTTCCGGGCGACGCGGAAGGGCTCGAGGTCGTCGAGCGTCAGGAGGTCATCGCGCCGCATCCCCTGGCGCATCTCAGGTTCAACGAGGTGCGACTGCCGGAGGACGCGCTGGTCGGCGCGGAGGGGCAGGGGTTTCGGATCGCGATGTCGGTCCTGGATGTCTTCCGGGCGACGGTCGGCGCAGCAGCGCTCGGTTTCGCGCGCCGAGCGCTTTCGGAGGCGGCGAAACGCGTGCGCGAGCGCGAGCTCTTCGGCGCGCCCCTGGCCGAGCTGCAGATGGTTCAGGGACACATCGCGGAGATGGCGCTCGACATCGATGCCGCTGCGCTCCTGATCTACCGGGCGGCCTGGGCGAAGGACCGGGGCGCCCAGCGGGTCACCCGCGAAGCCTCCATGGCCAAGCTCTTTGCTACGGAGCAGGCGCAGAAAGTCATCGATATGGCTGTACAGCTTCACGGCGGCGAGGGCGTCCGCAAGGGCGCGGTGGTCGAGAGCCTCTATCGGGAGATCCGGGCGCTGCGGATCTACGAGGGCGCTTCGGACGTTCAGAAGGTGGTGATTGCGCGGCAGGTTCTGGGATGAAGCTCGGACCGACGGCGCACCTGGACAGCTTCACCCGGGACCGTTTGCCGGCCGCGGAGGACTGTCCGGACTTTCTCCTCGAGGGTTTCTCCTATCCCGACTACCTCAACGCGGCCGTCGCCTTGACCGACGCGATGGTCGCGAAGGGGTTCGGCGACCGCATCGCGCTCATCGGCAACGGGCGCCAGCGGACCTACAAGGAACTGTCGGACTGGACCAACCGGCTTGCGCATGCCTTGGTGCAGGACTACGCCGTGAAGCCGGGGAACCGGGTTCTCATACGCTCGGCGAACAATCCTGCCATGGTGGCCTGCTGGCTGGCGGCGACCAAGGCGGGCGCCGTCGTGGTCAACACCATGCCCATGCTGCGTGCCGGCGAGCTCTCCAAGATCGTCGACAAGGCGGAGATCAGTCACGCGCTGTGCGACACGCGCCTGATGGACGAGCTGGTGGCCTGCGCGAAGGAAAGCGCCTTCCTCGAAACCGTCGTCGGGTTCGATGGAACGGCCAACCACGATGCGGAACTGGATCGGGCCGCCCTCTCGAAGCCCGTGCAGTTCGATTCCGTGCAAACCGGGCGAGACGATGTCGCCCTGCTCGCCTTCACCTCCGGAACGACGGGCGAGCCGAAGGCGACGATGCATTTCCACCGCGATCTCCTGACGATCGCCGACAGCTACGCGAAGGAGGTTCTGAAGGTGGTGCCGGACGACGTTTTCGTCGGATCGCCGCCGCTCGCCTTCACCTTCGGGCTTGGCGGACTGTCGATCTTTCCCCTGCGTTTCGGGGCGACCGCGACGCTCTTGGAATCGGCCTCGCCGCCGAACATGATCGAGATCATCGAAACCTACAAGGCGACGATCTGCTTCACGGCGCCAACGGCGTACCGCGCCATGCTGCGGGCGATGGACGAGGGCGCGGACCTCTCGACGCTGCGTTGCGCGGTCAGCGCCGGCGAGACCCTGCCGGCGCCGGTTTTCGAGGAGTGGAAGGCAAAGACCGGCAAACCCATGCTGGACGGCATCGGGGCGACGGAGATGCTGCACATCTTCATTTCAAGCCGCTTCGAGGACGCGCGACCCGGCTACACCGGCCGCCCGGTGATCGGCTACGAGGCCAAGGTGGTCGACGAGGCGATGAACGAGGTGCCGCGCGGCACGGCGGGCCGGCTCGCCGTGCGCGGCCCAACGGGCTGTCGCTACTTGGCCGACGACCGCCAGTCCGACTACGTTCGCGGCGGCTGGAACGTCACGGGCGACACCTTCGTCGAAGACGAAGACGGCTTCTTCCGCTTTACCGCCCGCAACGACGATATGATCGTCTCCTCGGGCTACAATATCGCCGGGCCGGAAGTGGAGGCCGCCCTGCTGTCTCATCCCGACGTCGTGGAATGCGCGGTGATCGGCGTCGCGGATGCCGAGCGTGGCCAGATCGTCGAAGCTTACGTGGTTCTGGAGGACGGCCAGCCGCAGGACGCGGGCATGGTGAAGCGCCTGCAGGACCACGTGAAGGCAACGATCGCGCCCTATAAGTACCCGAGGTCCGTCCGCTTCATTCACGCCCTGCCGAAGACCCCGACCGGCAAGGTGCAGCGCTTCCGGCTGCGGGATTTCTGAATGTTCACCTTGCCGCAGACCATTCGTTTCCAGCATTGCGACCCGGCTGGCATCGTCTTCTATCCACGCTATTTCGAGATGCTGAACCTGACCGTCGAGCACTTCTTCGAAGACCGCTTGGAAGCCAGCTTCAATCATCTCCATCAGCAACTGCGTCTCGGGGTGCCGACGGTGCGGATCGACACGGAATTCCGTGCCGCAAGTCGGCTCGAGGACGTGGTCGACTTCGACCTCCGCCTGATCCGCCTCGGCCGCAGCAGCGCGACCCTCAGCGTCGAAGGGCGTTGCGAGGAGGAGACGCGCTTGAACGCCGAGATCGTGTTGGTGGCCATCGATATGGATACCCGCAAGGCGCGCCGGTGGCCGGACGGTCTGCGCGCGAAGCTGCAAGAGCAACTGGAGGCCTGAGCATGTCGGCGACACCGCATCACCTTCTCCATCCCTCCGGGTGGAAGGCTGCAAAAGGCTACGCCAACGGAGTGCTCGCCGAGGGACGTATGGTCTTCCTGGGCGGGCATATCGGCTGGAATGCGCAGCAGCAGTTCGAAAGCGACGACTTCGTCGGCCAGGTCCGGCAGGCGCTCGAGAACGTGCTGGCGGTGCTTGCGGAAGCCGGCGGCGGTCCGGAGCACCTCGTCCGGCTGACCTGGTACATTACGGACAAACGCGACTACCTGGATCGGCTGCAGGAGGTCGGCGAGGTCTATCGCAGCGTGATGGGGCGCAACTTCCCGGCCATGGCGATGGTTCAGGTGGCCGATCTGATCGAGGACCGGGCAAAGGTCGAGATCGAGGCCACGGCGGTGCTGCCGCCTGAAACGTGACTCGCCCTCCAGATCTACAATGAGAGCAGGATCGCACGCCGGCCAAAGGGGGGCAGCCCTTGGTCGGTGGGGCTGCGTCTAAAGCAGCCCCACCGTTCGCTTCCGAGCGCGGGGCGCAGGACCACGCGGCGCTTCGCCTTACCGCGCCCCGGAGACACTCTCGATCTCCTCGGCATAGGTCGCCAGCGCGGCCGAACCGTCGATACCCAGTGTCTCGACCCGGGCGATC
>JANQPZ010000277.1 GCA_028285215.1 Rhodovibrionaceae bacterium
CGCGCCGCTGGATCTGGAGCGCCTGGCCGGGGTCGCCTGCTTCTCGCCCTATCACTTCCATCGCATCTACCGGCTGGTGGTGGGGGAGACGCCGGACCAGACCGTGCGGCGCCTGCGCCTGCATCGCGCCGCCGTGGCGCTGGCGAACGACAGACTCCCCGTGGTGGAGATCGCGAGCCGGGCCGGCTATGCCTCGCCGGAGGCCTTTTCCCGCGCCTTCACCTCGGCCTACGGGCATCCGCCCTCGGCCTACCGCGCCCAGCGTCTGTCGGGCGAGCTGCCGGGGAACGGCCCGCCGCCGCCCGGCGCCCTGGCGCAGGAGGTCGCCTACGAGGTGACGATCAAGCCGCTGCCCGGCTTCCGCCTCTTCGGCCTGCCGCACCGGGGCGACTACAACGCCATCGTTACGGCCTTCGAGAGGCTCTTCGCCCTGGGCGCCGCCCACGGCCTGCTGACGCCCGGGACCCGCGATTTCGGGATATACTACGACGATCCCGGCTCCGTCCCGGAGGCGGAGTTGCGCGGCTTCGCCGGCCTTGCCGTCGGGCCGGAGGCGGTCTGCCCGGACGACTTCGAGGAGGCCGAGATCCCGGCGGGCCGGGCCGCCTGCCTGCTCTACCAGGGGCCCTATGCCGACCTGGACCGGGCCTACCACTTCCTCTACGGCCGCTGGCTGCCGCAGAGTGGGTACGAACCGGCCGACCAACCGGCCTTCGAGGAGTACCTCAACGACCCCAAGAGCCTCCCCCCGACGGAGTGGCTGACCGAGATCTATCTGCCTCTGCTGGACTGATCCCGAGGCTCGGCTAGCGATACTGCGCGGCGGTGATGAACTCGTCGAAGGACTCGCACCAGACCAGCACCGTCGTGTAGGCGGTGACGTCGACGCCCTCCGGCACCGCGACGATGAAGCCGTCGAAGGTCTTGACGTCGCCGATCTGCGGGGACTGGTCCTTCAGCCTCAGGAACTGCTCTTCGTCCTCGACGAACTCGCTCACCAGGTAGACCTTGTAATCCGGACCCGGCGAGAGGCGCCCGGCATGCACGATCTCCTGCGGCGTGATACTGACCTCGCCCTCGCCCCAGTGCAGGAAGTCGCTGCCCTTCAGATCGCGCGTGAAGCTGGCCGTGAAGAGGGCGCCTTCCGCCGTGGCGGCCAGGGTGGCTTCGTCCGGCCCCTCCGGCGCGGTCAGGATGGGCAGCAGATAGATGCCGAGCGCGACGCCGGCGACGAGCGTCGCCAGATGGCTTCCCAGCAGGACGATCCAGCGGAGCATGGCTCTATCCCTTGCGTCTTCAGGGTTTTCGAAGGCCTATCATCCCGCCGCGGCGGCGACAAGAGCGGGCGCCCTGTCCGGCGGCCTTGGCGAGGGTCCGCCGTGTCTGCGATAGTCCGGCCTCGATGAAACGGGGCGGAGTCGCGCGCAGATGGGTATCGAAGTTGCCGGAATTCTCGGGCTGATCGGCCTGATTCTGATCGTCTATGCGGTGGTCAAGACGGTCCAGAGCGGCGCCTCCACCGGCGTGAAGGTGGTCTGGGTCGTCGTGCTGCTGGTCTTCCCCTTCGTCGGCTTCATCGCCTGGCTGCTGTTCGGGCCCAAGGGTTGACCCTGCCTACCGAAACCTGAATTCCCATTTCAGCTTAAGAAATCAGTATAACCCGCTGACTGGAAAGCGTGATCTCAGAACTTAAGCGTCTCCGGCAAAGCTCTTGATCAGGAGCACGATGCTGAGGGCGGTGAGGCCGACCATGGAAATCACCAGCGCGTTGGCCACGACGATGGAGGTCGGCCAGAGTCCGTTGGCCGCCTTCTTGCGTGCGATGGTGAAGGCCAGAATCAGGCCGGCCAGCGCCAAGGTCCCACCGGATTCCAGAAAGAAGATCAGATCCACAGGGCCGCCCCCCAGAGCGTTCTTGGTTGTTTCGGCGAGCGATGATGCAGCGTCGTCTCACCCGGTGCAATGCTTCAGCTCAGCACCTCGCGAAACAGGCCGAGCCAGCGCGCGACCCTGGCCTCCTCGGTGAACTCCGCGCGGTAGCGGACCTGGCCCGCGCGGGCCAGGCCTGCGGCGTAGGCCGGATCTTCCAGGACGCACCGGAGCGCGTCGCTCAGGTCCTCGGCCGAATCGATGGCGACCAGCAGGCCGTCCTCGCCATGGCGCACGAAGCCGGCCGGGCCGTCGGCGGCCGCGGCGACCAGGGGCTTGCCGTGGGCCCAGGCCTCCAGGGTGACCGTGCCGAAGGGCTCCTGCCGGGAGGGAAAGACCACGACGTCGCAGGCGGCCAGCAGGGCGCTGCGGTCCTGCCGCCAGCCGAGAAAGCGCACCCGCTCCGTCAGGCCGGCGGCGGCGGCCTGGGCCTCCAGCGCCGCGCGCTCCGGGCCTTCGCCGGCCAGCCAGAGATGGACGCCGGGCAGGCGCTCCAGGGCGCGCAGCAGCACGTCCAGGGCCTTGTTGCGATGCAGGCGGGAGAGCGCGAGCAGCAGCGGCACGCCCTCGGGGGTGTCGACCTCGGCGCGGGACACCGGCGGCTGCGGCACGACCCGGGAGAAGTTGGGCAGAAAGTGCACCCGCTCTGCCGGCCAGCCGAAACCGACCATGCGCTCGACCAGCTTCGGCGTGATGCAGGCCAGGTGGTCGCAGCGCGTGAAGTACTTCGGCTTGTAGTAGCCGCCGATGCGCCCGACGATTCGGTAGGGGCCGCGCGGCATCCGGGCGCTCGCCCGCTCCATCCAGGTCAGGCATATGTCCGGGCGGAAACGCCGGGCCAGGGCGCGCAGTTGCCAGGGGGAGCGCAGGTCGAGCGGCCCGCCCAGGCGCAGCTCGGTGACCGGCACGCCGGCCGCCTCCAGCGCCGCCCGGCGCTCCGGGTGGCTGCGGATCGCGGCGGCCTGGACGATGCCCCTGCGCTGCAGCGCTTGGGTCAGGGTGACGAAATAGGTCTCGGCACCGCCCTGGGGCGCGCCGGCCATGACCTGCAGCAGCCGCAGCGGCCGGTCCTCGCTCGGGTGCCGGGCGAGGGGATCGGACTCCGGGGGACCTGGTTCCGGGGTATGCGGCTCCGAGTGGCCTGGCTCGGGGGGGCTTGGCGCGGGATCCGTCACCGGTGGCCGTTCTCGCGCGGATCTTTCCGGCGGGGCGCGCGGGGCGTCCGGTCCCCTCCCGGCGGCGCGCCCGGATCGGGGTCCGGGTCGGGCTCGGGTTCCGGTTCCTGCGGGATACGCGGGCGGCGGAAGACCTGCTGGTCGTGATGCACGTCGTCGTGGCCGCGGCGGGCGGAATAGAAGACCAGGGCCATCAGTCCGCCGCCCAGCGCCAGCGCCATCAGCGAGCCGACGATCATCGTCAGCCAGCCGAACCAGCCGAGCGAGACCTCGCCCAGGTCGATCCAGAGCAAGACGGAGAAGTAGACGGAGAGGCCCAGGATGCCGAACAGCCCGGCACCGATCAGAAATCTTCGCATGGCGCGCGGACTATAGGCGGCCGGCCGGCGCCGCTCCAGCGCGGGAATGGGCGCCGGGACGCAAATGCGTTGCGGGACGGACTCGGCGGTCGAGAAACCGCCGCAGATTTCCCGATCAGGCCTCTTGTGCCCCTGGGGCGAACGCGCTAGATACGCCGTCTCGTTCGGCCGGGGCGGGGTAAAACCGCCTGGGCCGGACGCCTCGGCAGTCCGCGCGCGGGCTGTTCGCGGGACCCGCGCGGCTGTGGCGGAATCGGTAGACGCGCAGCGTTGAGGGCGCTGTGGGGGAAACCCCGTGGAGGTTCAAGTCCTCTCAGCCGCACCACCGCCTTGTCGGAATGGGTCTGGCGATGGGCTCCAAAGGGGGGCTGCCGTGGAACCGGGTGACGTTACGCTTTGCGGCTGTGGCGGAATTGGTAGACGCGCAGGTTTCAGGTACCTGTGACCGAGAGGTCGTGGTGGTTCGAGTCCACTCAGCCGCACCATTCCCTCCCCGGATCGGGGCGGGCGAGGTGCGGACCGGCAAAGCGAAAGACGGCGAAAAGCGGCGCTCCTCGGGGCGCCGTTTCGCCTTTCCAGGCCCGGTCTCTCCGGATCCTGAGCCCGCCCCGTGGCAGTGCCCCATGACAGCGCCCCATGACAGTGCCCCGTGACCTCGCCGCGTGACTCCCGGTGGCCTCTGGATCTAGGTTGTGCCGCACTGCGGCGACGACGCCGGTCGGGCGGCGATCTCATCCAAGGGGGGCAGGGTGGTAGCAGGCTTTTTCGAAGGCTTCGAACAGCGGCGGGTGGTGACGCGCGGCGGCGAGATCAATCTGCGGTTCGGCGGCAGCGGGGAGCCGCTGGTGCTGCTTCACGGCTATCCGCAGACGCATTTCATGTGGCACGGTCTGGCGCCGAAGCTGGCCGAGCGCTTCACGGTGATCTGTCCGGATCTGCGCGGCTACGGGGACAGCGCCAAGCCGCCCGGCGGCGGCAATCACGGGCTCTACGCCAAGCGCGAGATGGCGGCCGACGTGGTGGAGGTGATGGACGAGCTCGGTTTCGGGCGCTTCAACATCGCCGGTCACGATCGCGGGGCGCGGGTCACCCATCGGCTCTGCCTCGATCATCCGCATCGGGTGCGGCGGGCCTGCGTGATCGATATCGCGCCGACCCTCACCATGTACCGCCGCACCGACATGGCCTTCGCGACGGCCTATTTTCACTGGTTCTACCTGATCCAGCCCTACGACCTGCCGGAGCGGATGATCGGCGCCGATCCCGCCGGCTGGCTGCGCCAGTGCCTGGGGGCCTGGGGCAAGAAGGGCATGCGGGTCTTCGCGCCCGAGGCCCTGGCGGAGTACGAACGCTGTTTCGACCCGGCGGGCATCCATGCCACCTGCGAGGACTACCGGGCCGCCGCCGGCATCGACCTGGAGCACGACGAGGCCGACGCCGACAGGCGGATCGACTGCCCGCTGCTGGTGCTCTGGGGGGACCGCGGCGTGGCCGGCCGCAGCTACGACGTTCTGGCCGTCTGGCGCGAAAAGGCGGAAAAGGTCGAGGGACGCGCCCTCCCAAGCGGGCATTTCGTGCCGGAGGAGGCGACCGCCGAGACGCTGGCCGCGCTGCGGGACTTCTTCTAGCCGGGCCGGCAGCCTATTTACCGCTGGTCCTTGTTCCTGTCAGAGTTCGCATGACCGCCTCCCGACCTTCCCGGACATCCAGCGGGACCTCCGGCGCTTCCCGTCCCAACCGTCCTTCGCCCCGGCACGTCTCGCGCCCCGGCCTGGCCGTGCGGCTGCGCAACTACTTCTTCGCCGGCGTGCTGATCGCCGCGCCCTTCGGCATCACCATCTGGCTGACCTGGGCCTTCGTGTCCTTCGTGGATGCCAGGGTTACGCCGCTGGTGCCGGCCCGCTGGAACCCGGAGACCTATCTGCCCTTCGGCCTGCCGGGCCTCGGGCTGATCGTCGTGCTGATCTTCCTGATCGTCGTCGGCATGCTCTTCACCGGCATCGCGGGGCGCATGGTGATGCGCCAGTTCGAGCGCCTGCTGGACCAGGTGCCGGTGGTCCGCTCCATCTACGGGGCGGTCAAGCAGATCTTCGAGACGGTGCTGGCCCAGCGCAGCCAGGCCTTCCGCGAGGTGGCGCTGGTGGAGTATCCGCAGCGCGGCTGCTGGGCCATCGGCTTCGTGTCCGGTGTCACCCGGGGCGAGGTGCAGCGCCTGACCGACGAGACCCTGATCAGCGTCTTCGTTCCGGCCACGCCCAACCCGACCACCGGCTTCCTGCTGTTCCTGCCGAAGGACGACGTTCACATCCTCGACATGACGGTGGAGCAGGGACTGAAGCTGGTGGTCTCGGGCGGCATCGTCGTGCCGCCGCCGGACGAGAGACCCAGTCAGAACGATGCGATCCAGCGCCTGCTGGATGCCCAGGCGGAGGCCAAGTCGGTCCGTCCCGGCTTGCCGCAGCGCCTGCGCAACTACCTGCTGGCCGGCATTCTGGTCACGGCGCCGGCGGCCATCACCTTCTGGCTCGCCTGGCAGTTCGTGACCTTCGTGGATGCCCGGGTGGCCCCGCTGCTGCCGGCGCAATGGCAGTCGGAGGGCTTTCTGCCCTTCGGTCTGCCGGGCCTCGGCCTGCTGATCATTTTCATTGGGCTGACCGTGGTCGGCATGTTCGCGGCCGGCATCGTCGGGCGCTGGATGATGCGCACCGGGGAGTGGGTGCTGGGCCGGGTGCCGGTGGTGCGCAGCCTCTACAGCGCCGTCAAGCAGATCTTCGAGACGGTGCTGGCGGCCCGCTCCGACGCCTTTCGCGACTGCGTTCTGATCCAGTATCCGCGGCCGGGCAGCTGGGCCATCGGCTTCGTCACCGGCAAGACCGAGGGACACGTTCAGGAGCTGACGGACCAGCACGTGATCAACGTCTTCCTGCCGACCACGCCCAACCCGACCTCCGGCTTCCTGCTGTTCCTGCCGCGCGATGAGATCACGGAGCTGGCGATGACGGTCGAAGAGGGCCTGAAGATGGTGGTCTCGGCCGGTATCGTCGCGCCGCCCGACCGCAAGAACGGCGAAAAGGGGAGCGGTCTGGGCGACAGCCTGTCGGACCCGATGGAGATGGTGTCGGGCGGGCGGTGACGCCGAAGCGGGCGCCGTCAGCTCTTGCCGCGCGCGGTGTTTGCGACCGTTCCGTCCAGCGTCCGGTTGATCGCGGCGGCGGCCTGTTGCAGCGCCTCGAGATGGCTCGACGCGAAGGTCTCGGGCGACGCGAAGCTGCGCGGCCACAGCAGCGTCAGGGCCCCCAGGCTGCGCTCCTGCGGTCCGATCGGCACGGCGATGGCCGCCAGCAGGTCGTCGAACGGCGTTTCCCCCAGGTCGTTCGAGAGGCGCGTGCCGTAGCCGCGCCGGCGCGCGCGCTCCAGGATCGGCAGATAGTCCTCGAAGGCGATGCCCAGGCGCGCCAGGCCCCAGATGCGGTCATCCGCGGTGGCCCGATGCAGGGCGCGAACCTCGCTCTCGTCGCGCAGCGACAGGCAGGCGATGCCGCTGGCCGAGCCGAAGAGATTGACATGGCGGTTGAGCTGCCCGCGATAGAGCTGAAAGGGGCTGAAGACCCGGGTCGAATCGACGATCTGCATCGCCGTGCCGTCGAGAACGTGCAGGTCGGACGGCCAGCCCACGGTCCGGGTCAGCGCGAGCGCGTGGGGCATGGCCTTGTCGGCGATCAGCGCGAGGTCGCGCGGCACGACCTTCGGCGAGATGTGCGGCAGCGTGACGTTGATGCGATAGCGGCCGTCGGCCAGGGAGCGCCGGGCGATGCTCCGCGCGACCAGCGTCGACATCAGGCGGCGGATCGTCGACTTGGGCAGGCCCGTCGCCTTGTGCAGCTCGGCCAGGGAGAGGGACTCGCGCTGCGCCAGCGCCTCCATCAGCGAGATGCCGCGGTCGAGGGAGCGGTTCTGCTTGAGCATGGGAGCAGCGTGCCACCTGGTGGCACGCAATTGAATAGGGTTTTGCGGCAGGTCGGCTCGGCCGCATTCTAACGAAAAAACACAGGGAGGATGCACATCGTGGACCTGTTCACGCAGGGGTCCAGGGTGCTGACTGCGGGCTTGTGCTTGGCCTTGTCGGGACTGGCCGTTCACGCCGCCGGTTTCGGCGTGTTCGACACCACGCTCTATTCCGGCCTGACCGTCGGCCTGGGGGTGGCGGTCCTGCTGCTGTCGCTGGCCGGCTCCCGCCGCGTGCGGGCCGTGCATGCTCTTCTGGCCCTGGGCTTTGCCGGCCTGATCTGGCTCTGGGCGACGATTCTCTACGCCCAGGAAGTCTTCTTCATCGAGATACCCGACCGGGACCTGGCCCTGGCGCTGGCGGCGACGGGGCTGGTCTTCTACGCCACCTTCCGCGGCTTCGGCTGGCCGATGCTGCTGGTCTGCCTGGCCTTGGCGGTCTACGTCCTGGCGCCCTTCGGCGCGGACGAGCGCTGGACCCGGGTTGCCGAGAACCTCTGGTACTCCACCGACGGCGTCTTCGGCCGCCCGGTCGAGGTCGTGGGGCGGGTCGTCCTGGTCTTCATCGTCTTCGGGGCGGTGCTGCAGACCTCCGGCGCCGGGAGCGTGCTGCTGAGGATCGCCCTGGCGGCCACGGCCCGCGTGACCGGCGGGCCGGCCCATGCGGCCATCGTCGCCTCCGGAGCCTTCGGCACGCTGTCCGGCTCGCCCATCGCCAATGTCGTCTCGACCGGCGTCTTCACCATCCCGATCATCAAGCGCGCCGGCTTCCGGCCGACCTTCGCGGCCGCCGTGGAGGCCGCCGCCTCGACCCGCGGGCAGATCATGCCGCCGGTGATGGGGGTCGTCGCCTTTCTGATGGCCGACGTCACCGGCATCGCCTACGTCAACATCGTGATCGCCGCGCTGATCCCCGCGGCCTTCTACTACTTGTCGCTCTTCGCGACGGTTCTGATCGAAGCGCGAAAACACGGCGTCGCGCCGCTGCCGCGCGCGGAGGTGGAGCGGGTGACCGCCCGCGACTGGCTCCAGAGTCTCGCCTTCTTCCTGCCGCTGGCGGCGATCGTCGTTCTGCTGCTGCAGGGGCGCACGGCTCAGTATGCGGGCTTCTCGGCGCTGATCCTGGCGACCCTGCTCTGCCTGCTCCTCTTTCCGGCCTTTCGCACGCCCAGGGCCTGGCTTGAAGCGCTGGTGGAAGCCGGGCGCGTGGCCGCGAAGCTGATGGTCATCGTCGCAGCCATCGGCTTTGTCATCGGCGTCATCAACATGTCCGGCATCGGGCTGAAGTTCGCCCAGGCGATCCTCTCGGTCTCCGGCGCCTCGCTGTTCCTCTCCCTGCTGCTCGTCATGCTCGGCTGCCTCGTCATGGGCATGGGCGTGCCCACGGCGCCCGCCTACCTGATCGTCGCCATCGTCATGGGACCCGTCCTCGAACAACTGGGCCTGCCGACCATCGCGGCGCATCTCTTCATGCTCTATTTCGGCGTGCTGTCCGTGGTGACGCCGCCGGTCGCCCTGGCCGCCTTCGCCGCCGCCCCGATTGCCGGCGCGCGGCCCATGGCAACGGGGGTGGAGGCCTTCCGCCTGGCGCTGGCGGGCTTCGTCATTCCCTTTCTCTTCGTGTTCCACCCGGACATCCTGCTGATCGAGGGCTTCACCCTGCCGGGCCTGCTCTGGGCCTTCGCGATCTTCGGCTTCGCGACCTGGATGACGGCGACGGCGCTGCCGCGCTTCGACCTGCGGCGCCTCTCGGGACTCGAATCCGCGCTGCGGCTGCTGGCCGCCCTGCTGGCGCTGGTGCCCTTGCTGCCGGTCAGCCTCGCTGGTCTGGCGCTGGCGGCAACGCTGATCGCCTTTCACCGCCTGCCCGCCTTGAAGAACCGATTGAGACAAACCGAACTGGGAGGAGAGAGATGAGCACCTGGAAAACCTGCCTCGCCGCGCTGGCCCTGACCGGTCTCGCGAGCGGCGCCGCGGCGGAGAGCCTGAAGATGGCGACGATCGCCCCCGGCTCCTCGGCCTATCTGACCATGTCGACCATGGCGACCCTCGTGAACCAAGGTCAGGACAGCTACGACATCACCGTCGACGCGACCGGCGCGGCGACCCGGCATATGGTCAGTCTGGCCGAGGGCGAGCTGGATTTCGCGATGATGTCGCCGACCATCTACAAGTTCCTCTCGGAAGGCACGCGGATGTACCAGAGGCTCGAGCGCGCGCCCGAGCTGGCCGAGGAGCTGCGGCTGGTCTTCTGGTTTCCCTACGGGGCCTATCACGTCCTCGCCCATGCGGACTCCGGCATGACCTCGCTGGAGGACCTGCGCGGCAAGACGGTGTTCCTGGGACCGCCGGGCGGCGGCGCCTGGGCGACCGCGCAGCGCTGGATCGAGGCTCAGACCGGGATGAAGCCGGACGAGGACTTCGAGAATTTCAACGGGTCCTGGTCCTCGGCCTTCCAGGCCTTTCAGGACCGCCAGATCGACGTCTACGTCAATGGCGGCATCCCGCCCTTTCCCCAGGTCGAGCAGCTGACGGCGACCTCCCGGCTCACCATCCTCGGGCCGACCGAGGCGGAGGTCGCGGCCATGACGGAGGCGCAGCTGGCGCCGGCGCGGGTGCCGGGGCGCGTCCTCGATCCGATCCCGGTGGCCGTCTACGGTGAGGGCGTCACCAACCGGGAGGATGTCTATACGATCAACTCCGTCGTCGGCGTCGCCACCCGGGCCTCTCTCGACGACGAAGCCGTCTATCGGGTGACCAAGGCCTTCTGGGAGGGCGTCGCGACGATGCGGGAGAACGCGCCCTGGCTGGAGCACATCACCCTGGACTACGCGGTTCAGGAG
>JANQPZ010000292.1 GCA_028285215.1 Rhodovibrionaceae bacterium
CCCCAGTTTCGGCGCCCTCTCCGCCTGTCCGACCCGGCGGAGGAAGCCATAGCCTTTGCACTCAGGATTTAGCCATCGGCAACCGACGGCGGCAAGCGCCGAGGCCCATCGAGCCTGGTCGCAGCGCGGCGCCTCGCTTGCCTGGAGCCAATCGGGTTACCAGTGTAAGTGTAACCAACCCGGGGCGATGGATCGATAGAACGGAAGGGCGAGACGTGACCGACATCCTGAGCGACGACAGTCTGGACCGACTGTTTCGTGCTGCGCGAACACACTATGCCTGGCGCGATGAGCCGGTCAGCGATGTCCTGCTGCAGGCCCTCTACGACCTGGTGAAGATGGCGCCGACCAGCGCCAACTGCCAGCCGATGCGGCTGCTCTTCGTAAAGAGTGCGGACGCCAAGGCACGGTTGGAGCCGCATCTCTCCGAAGGCAACCGCGCGAAGACCATGGCCGCACCGGTGACGGCCATCGTCGGCTACGACTTGGAATTCTACGAGGAGTTGCCAAGACTCTTCCCGCATACCGACGCCCGGTCCTGGTTCGCCGGCAACGACGCCAAGATCGCGGAGACAGCCTTCCGCAACAGCTCTCTGCAAGGCGGTTACTTGATACTGGCGGCCCGCGCGCTGGGCCTCGACGTCGGTCCCATGTCCGGTTTCGACAGCGCGGGTGTCGACGCGGAGTTCTTCGCCGGCAGCTCGACCAAGTCGAACTTCCTTTGCAACCTCGGGCATGGCGATGCCGAAAAACTGCATGAGCGCAGCCCGCGCCCCGACTTCGACGATTTCTGTCAGATCCTCTGATCGCCCAAACCCGGAATGGCCGGCCGTCTCATCCTTGCCTTCGACTGCGCGGGCAGCGCACTTTCCGTTGCGCTCGGCGAAGGGGGCAGGCCTCTGGCCGCACGACGCGAAGATCGGCTGCGCGGTCACGGCGAACGCCTGTTCGGAGTCATCGGCGACCTGCTGATCGAAACCGGGCTCGGCTATGACGATATCGACTTGATCGCTGTGACACGCGGGCCAGGCAGCTTCACGGGCCTGCGCATCGGTCTCGCCGCTGCCCGCGGCCTGGGACTGGCGGGGGGACAGCCGATCGTCGCGGCGACCACCTTCGATCTTGCGGCGGCCGCACTCTCCGAAGATCAAAAGCGCCAGCACCAGGTCGTGGCCGTTATCGACTCCAAGCGGCAAGAGCTCTTCGTCGAGGCACGCGCGACGGAAGACAGACCCGCCTTGGAACCCTTCGCAGCGGCGCCCGATCACCTCGATGCTCTGCTGCCGCCCGGTCCGCTGCTGCTGTGCGGCGACGGCGCGGCCAAAGCCGCCGAGGCGCTCCGCGTCGCGGGCCGCAAGATCGTGCTGCCGCCCGACGCCATGGAGCTTGACGCACGCCGACTGTTGCCGCTGGCGGCAGCGGCCGACCTGGAGGCGTTGCCGCCGGTCAGTCCGCTGTATCTGCGCCCGCCGGATGTGACACTGCCGAACGCCGAAAGGTCGAAGCCGGGCGGAACGAGAACAGGGTCCGGGGGATGAGCGGAGGGCTGCGTCCCTTGACGGCTTTCGACCTGCCGATTCTGGAACATCTCCATGCCGACAGCTTTCCCGAGGAACCCTGGTCCGCAGGCTCTTTCGGCAGGCTTCTGGCGTTGCCCGGGGTCCACGGACTGCTGACGCAGGCTTCGCAGAGGCCCCTGGGCTTTCTGCTGTGGCGCCGCGCGGCCGACGAAGCGGAAGTGCTGACGCTCTGCGTGCAACCGGCGGCTCGCCGCCGGGGACTTGCCGCCAGCCTGCTGCGTGCCGGTATGGCCTCCTTGAAGCGCTGCGGGACGCAACGGCTGTTCCTGGAAGTTGCGGAAGACAACCTGGCCGCGCGAGAACTTTACAAAAGCTTGCGATTCTGCGAAGTCGGGCGCCGGAGTGGCTACTACCGCCGGAGCCGTGGACCGAAGATTGATGCGCTTTTGCTCGAAATCAGTCTAAAGGATGATTGAATCCATTCCGTCTGGCGGTTCTTTTTCGATGCGATCTTGCAACAGCGAATTCCATTACGCAGATATGCAGGGAATTTCTTTATCTACAATAATGATCATTGCATGTTCCAATGAAGGGCGATATATGGGCGCCAGTCCTTACTTACGGAGCAAGCATCCACAATGTCCGAACAGGCTAAACCCAGTGAGCTTCTCTCACTGACTGCCAATATCGTCGCCGCGCACGTTCAAAACAACTCTGTAGCTGTTGCTGATCTGCCGCATCTCATCCGCGACGTGTATACAACGCTGTCGAGCGTTGGCGGTCAGGCAGAAAAAGAGGCCGAAAAGCCGGTTCCGGCTGTGCCCATCAAGAAATCCATCACACCGGACTACATTGTCTGCTTGGAAGATGGAAAGCAGCTCAAGATGCTGAAGCGGCACCTCAAGACCGCCTACGACATGACTCCGGAGGAGTACCGGGACAAGTGGGGTCTCGCGGCAGACTATCCTATGGTCGCACCGAATTATGCGAAGCAACGCAGCAAGCTGGCTAAGGAAATCGGGTTGGGCACGCGCGCGCGCCGCGGCTGACGCGGACAGTTCGGCATTAGCACGCCTCCGCTCGACAGCTTGGTCGAAGCGAGCCGACAGCTCGTGGACGTCGCTTAACCTTATTCGCACTGCTTGATTGAACGGCGTCGCGAGCCTCATGGCTGGCGACGCCGTTCTGCTCTTCTTATAGTGAGGCTATCGCCGAAGCGCTTGCGCGCAGACTGCTCAGAAACCGCATAGGGATGACTTGGGGGCGGACCGAAGGACCATGCCGGACCGAATTGAAAAGCTCTGCAACGAGAAGGGTCTGAAGATGACCGAGCAACGCCGCACGATTGCGCGCGTTCTTTCGGACTCCAGCGACCATCCGGATGTCGAGCAAGTTTACCGCCGCGCGACCAAAATGGATCCACGCATCTCGATCGCCACCGTCTATCGGACAGTCAAGCTGTTCGAGGAGGCCAATATCCTGACGCGGCACGACTTCGGAGACGGTCGTGCCCGCTACGAGGAGGCGCCGGCGGAACACCACGACCACCTGATCGACATGAACAGCGGTCAGGTGATCGAGTTCGTCGACGAAGAGATCGAGCGGCTGCAGGAGGCGATTGCCAAGCGCCTGGGCTACCGCCTGATCGATCACCGACTGGAGCTCTACGGTGTGAAAGTCGGTCGGCCCGATCCGGACGGGGGGTCGGGAGAGCCGACGTCGTGAACGCCTTGCCGGCGACCCCGATGGCCTACGAACAGAGACCGGTCGACGTCAGATCCCGCAACTTCCACCTGCGCTTGGCGGAGACACCTGACGAGGTCGCCGCGTCACAAGCCTTGCGGTACGAGGTTTTTGTTGAGGAGATGGCGGCTCGGGCAACACCGGAACGCCAAGCGGAAAAACGGGAGTTCGACCGCTTCGATCCCTTCTGCGACCACCTGTTGGTCTTCGATACGGAAGCCGGACCGGCGCCAGGCAGGGTGATCGCGACCTACCGTTTCATGCGGCGAGACGCCGCGCAGCGGGCAGGCGGCTTCTACACCGCGACCGAATACGACATCTCGTCGCTCGAGGCCTATCACGGCGAGCTGATGGAACTGGGCCGGTCCTGCGTTCATGCCGACTATCGCGCCGGAGCCAACATGCAGTTGGTATGGCGGGGAATCACCGACTACGTGATGCATTTCGGCGTCGATCTGATGTTCGGCTGCGCCAGCCTGCCGACGGTCGAACCGGATGAGGTCGCCGATCAGCTCACCTATCTCTACTACCACCACCTCGCTCCGCCGGGGTTGCGGCCGCGCGCACGACCCGAGCTCTACGTAAAGATGGACCGCCTGCCGCCAGACGCTCTCGATGCCAAAGCCGCACTGCAAAGTCTGCCGCCCTTGGTGAAGGGCTACCTGAGGCTCGGCGGCTTTGTCGGCGACGGCGCCGTGATCGATAGCGACTTCGGAACCACCGACGTCTGCGTGGTCGTCAAGACCGACCTCGTCACCGATCGCTATCGGCGTCACCTGACCCGAGAGCGGACGGCGGAGGACTAGGGCCCAGACAATGGAATACCCCGGCTCCTACATTCTGGCGGCCCGGCGCATTTTCATTTTTCTGCTGCTGACTCTCGTTGCGGCGCCGCTGCAGTGGCTGCTGCTGAAACTGAATTCACCGCTCCAGAAACACCTGCCGTATTGGTATCATCGACGGGTCTCGAAAGCCCTGGGCGTCGAGATCGAGGTGCGAGGCCGTCCAGCCCAGGTTCATCCGACGCTCTACGTGTCCAATCACGCCTCCTACATCGACATCACGGTGCTGGGTGCGCTGCTCAAGTGCTCCTTCGTGGCCAAGGCGGATATCGCCGACTGGCCCGGCTTCGGCGTTCTGGCGAAGCTGCAGCGCTCCGTCTTTGTGGACCGTCGGCGAGGGTCCACGGGAAGTCATCGGGACGAGATGACACGGCGCTTGGAAGCCGGCGACGATCTGGTGCTCTTTCCCGAGGGCACCAGCAGCGATGGGATCTTCATTCTGCCCTTCAAGTCGGCGCTCTTTTCGGTTGCGGAACGACGCCCGCACGGCCAGGCGCTCACCGTTCAGCCTGTCTCGATCGCCTATACGCAGCTCGACGGCGTTCCGATGGGTCGCTATCTCCGGCCATTCTTCGCTTGGTACGGCGACATGGAGCTCGGCAGCCATCTGCCGCAAGCGCTCGGCATGGGCGACCTGACGGTGGTCGTCGAGTTTCACGAGCCGGTCAGTCTGGACGACTTCGGAAGCCGTAAGGCGCTCGCCGCTCACTGCGAAGCGGCCGTCTCGCACGGACTGGCCACCGCATTGTCCGGGCGCGACGCCCCCCTGGCGGACTCGGCAGAACCGGCCCAGACCACCGCGGCGGCGGCAACGCCGGCCTGAGCCTCGAGAGTCCGGCGCTCCGGCGCAGCGGGCGGTGCGCCGCCTGCCGGGCCGATGCGGAAGACCGGACTTTCGCGTCAGGCGGCCGGGCCCGCTGGTGCGGGGTCGCCGAAGTTCTGAACGTCGAGCCCGACCCCATGCAGTGAGCTGGAGGCCTGCAGTGCCAAGGCAACCTGCTGCGGCGGACCAGCTTCATCGGCCTGACGATAGACGACCCACCAGTCGAGGCTGATGCCCGCGTCGCCGCCACCCGGCGGCTGCAGGGGGCGGGCAACGAGCGTGCCGTCGGCCAGCTCCGGCGAAACCGCCCAGCGCGACAAGGAACTGACGCCGACGCCGGCACGGACCAGGTCGATGATGGCCTCGGGAAGCTCGACCACGGAAACCCGCTGCGGCGCCACGCCGGCCGGGCGCAGCACCGACTCCCATTCGAATCCGGGCTCGGGGCGATTGGAGTAGGTTATGTAACGTTCTTCGGCCAAGTCTTCGGCGGTAACGGCAGCGCGTCCTGCCAGTCTGTGGTCGGGCGCCATGACGGCCATCAGCGGATCCGACCCGAGCCGCAGCCAGACCAGATCGCCGGCGTGTCCGCAACGGCCGTAGAGCATCACGACATCCGCTGCGCCTTCGCGCAGGCTTCCGAGCGGATCCTGGGCCGCACGGGCAGCCAAGTCGATCTCAATCTCCGGATGCCGCGCCGCGAGAAACTTCAGGAAGGCCGGAAGCCAGTGATACCGGCTGTAGGGAGCCTGGCCGAGACGCACCAGGAGGCGGCCACGACCATGACGCTCCGCCAGATCCCGCTCGGCGCGCATCAGCTCTCCGAGCGCGACACGGGCGGATACCAGCAGCCTGGCCGCCGCAGACGTCAAGCGGACGCGCCGACCGACCCGGCGCACCAAGGCGAGGTCGAGGCGTCGTTCCGCTTCACGCAAGCGATGGCTTGCAGCCGACTGGGTAATGCCGAGCCGATCGGCTGCCGCTTGCACACCGCCGGTTTCGTCTAGAGCCAATAGGAGGGCGTAGTGGCGGATGTCGAGGCGGGGGAGATCGGTCATTCATCGATTCAATGCATCTACTTGCCTCTTAATATGAATTGGATGCCTGTTCCATGCCAGTGGTATCGCCGCAGGCATGACGTTCATCACACCCACCGGCTGGGTTCCGCAGCCCGCGCGATGGCCGCGTGCCCTCGACACAGCCAGTCTGTGGCTCGCGCTCGCAATCGCCGGTTTCGGCCTCGTACCTTTGTTTGCGCGTCACTTGCTGGAGGCCGGCCTCTCGCCCGAGGCCATCGCTCTCTATCGGTTCGGCTTGGTGCTGCTGCTCACCGTTCCTGTGCTGCCTCGCATTCTGCGGACGCGCGCCAAGCGCGGATCGGCCTTGCTGCTGGCGGGTGCCGGCCTTGCCATGGGGTTGGCTTGGTCGATGTACCTCAAGGGACTAGATGCAGTTCCGATAGCTCTAGCCGGCACAATATATATGACATACCCGCTGTTCGTGCTGCTCCTGGCCTGGGTGTGGTTACGCCAGCCGATTCAGCGCCGAGCGGTCCTTGCAGGGGGATTGATCCTCGCAGGGGCCTCGGTCTTGCTGGCAGGAACGAACATCGGGTTGGAGGAGCTGGCGCCGGGCCTGCTGTTGTGCCTGCCGGCGCCGCTCGCGTTTGCGCTGATCATTGTGGTTCTGGTGCGCAAGTCGGCGGGACTCGGGACCTTCGAAAAACTGGCCGTCGGTCTTACAGGAACGGTGGCGGGCCTTCTGCCCTTGGCCGTGATCGGCGATCCCGCCGGGCTGGTCCCGGCTGCGGCCGGCGACTGGCTATGGATCGCCGGCATGGCGGTCTTCTCCGCGGCCTTGCCGCAGTTGCTCTACACCGCGATGGCGCCCCGTCTGCCAGAGGCCCGTGTGGCGACGCTCGGGGCGCTGGAGTTGCCGGTCATGGTTGCAATCGGCTGGCTGGCCCTGGGTGAAGCCCTCGGGCTGGCCGACATCTTGGCCATCACCTTGATCGTAGCCGCCGTCGCACTCGCTCCCCAGCCGAAAACGATCGGACACGCTCGCTCGGCAGACGCCAACGCCCCGCCAGATCGGGCCCAAGCGTAGCACCGTCTTAAGGATCGAACGGCTTAGAGCAGGATCGTC
>JANQPZ010000154.1 GCA_028285215.1 Rhodovibrionaceae bacterium
CTCCTCCAGATGGCGCTCCAGCCAGGCCACGGACTCGGCATCCAGGTGGTTGGTCGGCTCGTCCAGCAATAGCAGGTCAGGCTTCTGCAGCAGCAGGCGGCAGAGCGCGACGCGCCGCCGCTCGCCGCCCGATAGCTTCGAGACCGCGGCCTCGCCCGGCGGGCAGCGCAGCGCGTCCATGGCGATCTCGACGGTGCGGTCCAGGTCCCAGGCGTCGGCAGCGTCGATCTTCTCCTGAAGTTCCGCCTGCTCGGCGATCAAGGCGTCAAAGTCGGCATCGGGTTCGGCAAAGGCGTTGCTGACCTCGTTGAAGCGGTCGACCAAGGCCTTCAGGCCGCCGAGGCCCTCCATGACGTTTTCGGCAACGGTCTTGTCGGGGTCGAGCGCCGGTTCCTGTGGCAGGTAGCCGACCTTGGCCTCCTTTGCGGGCCAGGCCTCGCCGTTGAACTCGCTGTCCTCGCCGGCCATGATCCGCAGCAGCGTCGACTTGCCGGTACCGTTAAGGCCAAGCACGCCGATCTTGGCGCCCGGCAGGAAATTGAGGTGCACGTCCTTCACCACGGTCTTGCCGCCGGGGTAGGTCTTCGACAGACCCTGCATGGAGTAGACGTACTGGTAGGAGGCCATCAGGCGCGCCCTTCGCTTAAGTGACTGGAGAGTTTGGCAACTAAAAGCCCATTCGGCGGCGCATCCTAGCGACGCGACGCCGGGCGTCAACGGGGCCAGATCACCGACGGCGATACCGGGGGCAGCGCCGGGCCTGGACAGTCCGCGAACCCGCTTGCGGAGGCGCCTAGGGAGAGTCGGCCGCCGCCGGAAGGGTCGCTCGACGCCTCCTATGACCGAAAGACTGTAGAGGGCTCTTCTCTTCCGCCTCTCCGTTCCTGCGAGGGGACGCAGGCTCATCGAAACCCTGAACTCTAAGGGGTGGTCGCACTCACGACATTGTGCAGAGCTTGTATGCTCACGGGTGATCGACCTCTCCCCTTGCGAGGCATATACACCCAGCCTCTCAAGGGTCATAGAAGGTCGTCGGGGGGCTACCCTATGGACAGCAAGCGTCTGATCCCTCCAAAGGATGCAAAGAGGCTGCCGCAGCGAGAGCGCACACGGGCTTTTCGCCTAGGAAGGCAATGGATCGATCCCAAGGCGCGGGAGATCAGCGACGGTGTCAGCCGTCGCCGCGTGTCACCCCGCGCCATGGCGGCGCTTTGCCTTCTCGTCGCTGCCGAGGGAGCGGTTGTGCGGCGTGAGGATTTCCTCGACGCGCTCTGGCCCGACGTTACGGTGGGTGAAGAATCGGTCACCACTGCCTTGTCGGAACTGCGTCGAGCACTGGGCGACAAGCGCGGCGGCGACCGGATCATCGAGACAGTGAGTCGCGCCGGCTACCGATTGACCGTTCCGGTGACGGTGGAGGAGGCTCCCGCTGCGCCGGCGGTATCCGAAGAAGCCATCGCGCTCGAGGCCTATACGCTGGTTCAGGATGCGCGGCGGCTGCGTGCGAGAGGCGATCGCAACAACGTGGAGCAAGCCGAGGAGTTGAGTCGTGTCGCCTGCGAGCTGGCACCTGGGTTCGCACTGGCACATGCTCATCACGCCGTTGCTGCCTGCTACCGTCAACTCTATCGCGGCGATGGCACGAGCCTCCTTATCGCCGCGCAGGCGGCACAGACGGGACGCCGCCTGCGACCGGATCTCGCCTATTGCCACGCGGCCGAGGGTTTTGCGCTCTATGCGGTCGGCGCGAACGACGCCGCCCGCGACGCTTTCGGCCGTGCCTTCGCCCGGGACCCGAACGACTTCGATGCCCATTTCCTGGCAAGCTGCACGTTGTTCGCGATGGGTGAGCAGAGGGCCGCGGCGGCCGTGGCGGAGCGGGCGGCCGAATTGCGGCCGGACGATTATCAGGCCCTGGGGCTCGCGGCCCGGGCGGCCCATGCTCTCCAGGAGCCTTGCCGGAGCGTTGCGCTGGCGGCACGGGCGTTGGCCCGCGTCGATGCCAGGCTAGCCGCGGACCCCTTCGAGCCCAGGGCATTGTCTTTGCGCGCTCTCTTGCTGGCTCTTTTGGGACGCGAAGAGGAAGCTCGCGTCGCCGTCGAGACGGCAAGTGCAGCGCACAGTATTGTCCAGTATTACCTGATGGTTGCTCTTGCCCAGACCGGTGATGTCTCGGCTGCGCTCTCGCGTCTGGAGCAGCTTGTCGACGGTGGGTGGCGCCACAGCGACCTGTTGACCGTAGAGCCGGCACTCGCAGGGCTGAAAGCCGAGCGCCGTTTTGCATCGATGGCGTCCGCGCTGAGCCGCTGAAACGATCGAGCGAACGCACAGTGACTGGCGCTTTGAAAGCGTCCCCGCGAGCAAGTTGCATGGGTTGCGCTTGTCTTTGGCCCTTAGACTCGCGGTCTGAGGAACGCCCTTGTCTTTCCAGATCCCAGGGTCGCGCGCCGCATCAGCGGGGTCGCAGGATAGACCCGCCATTTTCGACGAATCGCTTTCGGAAGTTTTCAGAAAATCTTTCGGTTTCTTTCAGGTTTCTCAGTTTTCGAACCCTGTAACTGTCTCCATCGCAGCTTAGCGACATCACCGGTAACCCCGCTCGGGATCGGGCCGCGTGGGATTTTTGGCTGGCCGGGACGGCAGCTGTGCTGCGGGACGGACGTCATCGAATGCAAAAAGCGAATTGGAGAAAAGCAATGCGAAAGTCTCTTGGCGATACCGCACCGGACTTCAGCGCGGACACCACAGAAGGCCGGATCCGGTTTCACGAATGGCTCGGAGAGTCCTGGTGCGTGTTCTTCTCGCACCCCAAGGACTTCACCCCCGTCTGCACGACCGAGTTAGGCGCAATGGCACGCATGATGCCGGAATTCGAGCAGCGAAGCGTCAAGGTGATCGGCATCAGCGTCGATCCGCTGGAAGCTCACCAGCGATGGTCCAAAGACATCGAGGAGACGCAGGGACTGGCGCCTTGCTATCCTTTGATTGCCGATCCGGATTTGTCGGTTGCAAAGCTCTACGGGATGCTTCCGGACGCCGCCGGTACAGAGGCCGAGGGACGCACGGCGGCGGACAACCAGACTGTCCGAAACGTCTTCGTGATCGCACCCGACAAGACCATCAAGCTGATGATTACCTACCCGATGAGCACCGGACGGGATTTCGGTGAGATCCTGCGGGTCGTCGATTCCCTGCAGCTGACAGAGCGCCATAAGGTCGCGACGCCGGCGAACTGGAGACAAGGCGAGGACGTGATCATCCTGCCGTCGCTTTCCGAAGAGGCGGCCCGTGCTGCGTTTCCCGACGGCTGGAAAGCACCGAAGCCCTATCTGCGTATTGTGCCGCAGCCGTCCTAACCGGCTTGACCTACAACCGAGGAAGACTCGCATGTTTGCAACATACTTGCGCGCCTTGACGCTTTGCACAGTTGTGGCGGTCGCGGGACCGGCAGCCGCGGAGACCTATGCCAACGCGCACCTGCTCGTTTCAGCCGAGACGATCGCGTCACGAACCGTTGGGGCGGCCGAAACGGACAGCGCAGAATCGCGCCCTCTTGTGATCCTGGACGTCCGACCGATCGAAGCCTTTGCGAAAGGTCGCATTCCAGGGGCGCGCCAACTCGATCCCCAGGCCGTCGCCGATCCGGATTCTCCTGTCGAAGGTGCTTTGCGGCCGCTGGACGAGATAGCAAAGCTGCTTGGGGACCTGGGCGTGTCGGCGGCGGCTGACGTTGTCGTCTATGACGATAAGGGCGGTTTTCACGCTGCACGTATCTTCTGGCTTCTGGAGTACCTGGGGCACCGCCGTGTCGGGCTGCTCGACGGCGGGATTCAGGCCTGGACGGCAGCCGGCCAAACGCTCGAGATCGGCAAACCCGAAGCCGTGACGCCGGGCGACGGTGCGACCAGCCGGTTTGCGTCGGCCCTAACGCCACGCCGCCACGCAACGGCCGATTGGATTCTCGAGCGGCAGAACAATGCGAAAACCATTGTCATCGACGTTCGGCCGAGTGCCGCCTTCGCCGAGGGCCACATTCCCTGGGCAAAGAACATCCCCTGGAAGGCCAACCTGAGCGCCGGCGGGACCATGAAGTCGGCAGGCGACCTGCGCGCTCACTTCGAGGCGCTGGGCGTAACGCCGGACGACAACATCGTGGTGCATTGCCAGAACGGCCTGGCTTCATCTCACAGTTACTTTGCCTTGCGTCTGCTCGGCTATTCGAAGGTGCGGACCTACCACCGCTCCTGGTCCGAGTGGGGTGCGGCGGATGACCTGCCAAAGGCCAGTCTGTCGGACGGATAATCGCCGTGCCGCGATCTCCTGGACAGTAGTCGTTTCAATAAGGTCGACGCCTCCGTGCCCTGGAGAGCGCGGAGGCGTCGAACATGAACCCCGGTACCAACGAACACTTTCTGTTCCGAGACACGTCAGCTTCGGGCTTGCTCGACGCAGGCCTCAGCAGGACCGCCCTTGTCTCCTCCGTCTTCTGCCTTCCCGCAATAGGGAGAGAGATGCGCTGACTGCAGCGGAGGCTGCGTTCCGGCGGTCTGCGGTTCGTCGGGACCTTTCCGGCAGAGGCGGTAGGCGGCGACGGCAGCTCCAATCAGAGCCGGGCCGGGACGCCGGGCCAGGTAGCGCGGTTCCCAGTCCGGCCGAAAGCTGGACTTGAACTGTCGCAACCCCTGCAGGCCGTGGAAGCGGGCGCCGCGACGGTAGACGGCATGGCCGATCCTCTCGACTCGGGATGTGCTCTCTTCGAGACCGCTCAGCGGCGCCATGCAGAGATTGAAACGCAGAGCCCCGGAGGCCTTCGCAGCCATTGCGGCCGCGAGGACGAGTGCATGCATGGTGCCGGCCGGCACGTCGGCACGGTTGCGCATGAGATCCAGCGCCCATTCCGATCCGTCGCCGCTGACCCAGAGGCTGATAAACGCACAGCAGCTTCCGTTGTGCCTGGCTTCAAACACGGGGAAGCGGGCAACGTAGTCAGGCTCAAAGTGCCCGGTGGAAAACGACCGCTCTCGTCCGCGTTTGCCTTCGCGCCAGATCCGGGCCACCTCCGCGAGTCCTTGCAAGGGCGCCTGGCCGGGAGCGTGCTGTAGGATCTCGACACCCGCTTTTTCGGCCTGGCGCGCTTTGCGGCGCAGGTCTCTCCGCTCTGATCCTGCGAGATCGAAGGTTTTCAGATCCAGGACGGCCTCGTGGCCGATGCAGTCGGTGCGCAATCCCTGAGCGCGGCAGATCGCGGCCGCATCCGGTCCGATCTTGTAGAGAACCGCGTTGTGAGACCCGAGCTCGACCGCGTGACGACGGAAGCGCTCGACCAGTTCGGGCCAGGAGCCGTGGGGCGCGACCGGATCGCCCATTGCGACAAGCGTTCGGCCGCTTTGCCCATACATCACAAAGCCGTCCGCGTGCTGCGAGAAGACGAACCTCTTGTCACCGAGGAAGGCCAGATTCGCCTCGGCACGATGACTTTTCGTGATGGCCTGAGCGATGCGGGATGAATCAAGAGTCGCGGAGGGTGGGGGTGCCGGGTCGATCGTGCACGACTGTCGCACCACCGAACGCCATTTCGTCGTCGGACGCCAGGCTTGCCGAAGGGCAGCGGCCAAGGGGCGTGTGCGGCCGGTGCCCAACTCGGCATCGGTCAGCAACAGAAGAGCCAGGCAGAAAGGCAGTCCGAAGTAGATCAGGCGAAAACAGATGATCCCGGCCAGCAGGGAGTCCACCGGAGCCTCGGGGAGCGCGATCAGAAGAACGCCCTCGAAGGCACCGATCCCGCCGGGTGTGTTCGACAGCAGTCCCGCGCCCAGCGCGGCGATATAGGCGATCAAGACGATGCCGAGGCTTGCCTCGACCCCCGCCGGTAGAAGGACCCACAGGGCAAGTCCCGCCGGCAGAACGTCGAGTGCGGCGAGCAGTGTCTGCCGCAACATCAGCTTTCGACTGGGGAGAAAGACCTTCCGCCCGAAGAGAGACAGCTCGATGCCTCGGGTCGACAAAAGCAGCGCATAGATCGCCAGGACAGCCAGACCTGCAGCGATCACTTCGACCTGAGAGACTCCGGCCATTGCGGAGACCGAATGGCTCGCCAGCAGAGTCATGACGGCGAAGACGACGGCCAGCCCCAAGAGAAAACCGGAGGTGACCAGCGCCGAGGCCGCCGCGGCATCCTTCGGGGTGACCCTCTGGTCGCGCAGAATGCGCCAGCGCACAAAGCTGCCGACCACCAGCCCGAACCCAAGCGCTTGCCCCAAGCCGGTTGCAGCTACGCCCGATCGGAGGAGATCCCGCAGAGGCAGCCGCCGACCGATCAGACCGAAGGCGAGAACATCGTAAGACGCGATGGCGGCGTAGCTGACCGCAGTCAAGAGGATGCCGAGAAGAACTGTCGGCAAGGAAACGCCGGCGACGTGCGCGAAGGTCGCGTCGAGACTCAGGCCTTGGAAACGATCACGCAGGACATGTATGGCGATCAGCAGACAGAGCGTAGCAGTCGCCGTCCGCGTCAAGATCGAGACTGTCTCTGCGTTAGCGCTTGAACGACGGTTGGCGAATGAATTCGGCAAGCTTGTTTCGCTTTCCTAAAATAATTCAGACGCAAAGATGCCTTTGAAGTCTTTCTCTGGCGTAAATCTGATAGCGGATTTCCGAAATGATCTATGTGCTTTAATGAATTTCGAGAAATTGTAGAACAGTCACTCTTGTATTCTTCTTATGAGTGAGCTCTATTGCGGTGTTTCGGTGAGTTTTCATTTTATCTGCAGGGCGAAATGCCTTGCGTTCGTATCCATCAAGCTTACAGGGCGCGCAAGCGCGCCTTGGCGCGGCGCGGACGCAAATCTTGAATTGCAAATTGGCAGATAAGTTCCTATACCTTGCCAAATTACATAGAGCAGCACCATGCCAGAACTTCGGCTCCTCGACAGAAGTCCAGCCGTGCCCGAGCGTCCCGCGATCACCGATGCGGAGGCCGCGGCCATGGCGCGGGCGGTGCCCAACCTCTTCAAGCGATGGGGGGTCACGGACAGCCAAGCCTGTACTTTGCTCGGCGGGCTCTCGCCACGCACCTGGGCGCGCTGGAAGTCGGGCGGTGCCGGGCGACTGCCGCGAGACCTCAAGGCGCGTCTGTCGAACCTGATGGGCATTCACAAGGCGCTGCGCCTGATTTTCCGCGAGCCGGAGCGCGGCTACGCTTGGGTGGTGAAGCCGAACGCGGCGTTCGGTGGGCGCTCGGCTCTGGAGGTTATGCTGGAGGGCGAACTGACCGACCTGATGCGGGTGCGCAGGTACCTGGACGCGGAGCGGGGCGCCTGGTGACGGCGAAAGGCCCGTCCCTGACCAGGGTGGTTTGGCCGAGGACTCACCGCATCATCCGCTCCCGCTTTCCCCCCATTGACCTCTTCGAAGACATTGCCGACCCAGCCGACTGGGACGCCATCGCCAGTGCCGAGAGCAAGACGAATCCACGCCTTGCCGCGTCCGTCGGCCTGTTGGACCTGGTGCCGCCGTCGCGTCGTGTGGCCGGACCCGGTGCGACTTGGCTGATGGCGCCCTTCGTGCATGTCTCGCGAGATCGCCGCAGCCGCTTCTCCGACGGTCGCTACGGTGTCTACTACGCGGGGGATCGCTTCGAGGTGGCTCTGTTCGAGACGATCCATCACCACAGCCGTTTCATGGCCGCAACCCAGGAGGCGTCCGGATGGAGCTCGGATTTCCGGGAGCTGGTCGGTGCCATTGATCGGGAGTTGCACGACATCCGCGGCGCCCGGGCCTGGGCCGACTGTCTGGATCCGGACGACTACGGTCCGTCGCAGAAGCTGGGAGCGCGGCTGCGCAATGCGGGTTCGGACGGCATTGTCTATCCCAGCGTGCGCTATCCCGGCGGCGATTGCATCGCCATCTTCTGGCCCGATGCGATTTCGATCCCGGTTCAGTCCCGCCACCTCCGCTATCACTGGGACGGCGGCCGCGTCGACCGTATCCGCGACCTTGGCAGTGGAGAAGTCTTCGCGGTCGAAGTTTAGGATCGGGTACCGTTCGCTTCCCGTTCAGAACGTTCCGGAGACCACCGGGGGCGGTGTGTCGGCCAGCAGCTCGCCGAGCGATTCAAAGGAGGTCTCCCATCCGTTGCCAACGCCCTTGCGGCCCTCGGCGGCGCGAATGTCTTCGTGGCGCAGGTGAACATGCGTGCTGGCGCCTTCGGCTCGGAAGGTGACGGTGACGGTAGAGTGTGGTGTCTCCTCGCGGCGGCCGTCGGCGTGCTCGCGCAGGTGGCTCCAAGTGAAGCAGAGACGCTTCTCGGGCTCGACGACACTGTAGGTCCCCTGAAGGCTGACTCGACTATGGTCGTCCTCGTGCATCACGAAGCGCCATTGTCCGCCAACCCGCAGATCGATGCTGGCCGACACCATCGAGCCTGCCTTGAGGCCGAACCACCTGACGATCTGCTCTGGGTCTGTCCAGGCCCGATAAACCCGGGCCAAGGGGGCCCGGAAGAAACCTTCGACGACGATGGGATCGCCCCCAACCTCACTTTGCAGAAAGCGCATCCTCAAGGCTCCTCATTCAGATAACGGGCAAGAGCGCCGAACCGATCGACCCAGAACTTGCGATAGTCGTCCAGCCAGTCCGAGGCGTCTTTCATGGGCTCTGCCTCCAACTGGCAATAGCGCGTGCGTCCGCGCTTGCTGACACTGACGAGCCCGGCTTCGTTGAGAACGCGGACATGTTTGGAGACCGCCGTCAGCGACATGTCGAAAGGCTCGGCCAAATCGGAGAGGGAGCTCTCTCCTTCGGCGAGCTGCGCAACGATGGCGCGTCGCGTTCCGTCGCTGAGGGCGGCAAAGGTTCGGTCGAGATCGGGCACGGTTTTTCCTAAAAAATGAACCATAAGGTTGACTATCGGGTTTGGATCTCATAGTCAACCTTGTGGTTCATTAAATCTTCAGGGATAAATCGAGGAGGCGACGAGTCATGAAGCTCTACGACGCAACAACCCCCAACACTCTGCGCGTTCAGGTGTTTCTCGCCGAGAAGGGTATCGAGGTGCCGCAGGAGGCTGTTGACGTTATGGGCGGCGGGACGCGAACACCCGAGTTTCTCGAGATGAACTCCCTAGGCGAACTCCCCGTGCTCCAGCTCGACGACGGCCGGATTCTGACCGAGAGCGTCGCTATCTGCCGATACTTCGAGGAGCTTTATCCCACGCCGCGACTGATGGGCGAGAGCGCCTACGAACAGGGCCTGATCGAGATGTGGAACCGGCGCATGGAGCTTCACATCTTCGGGCCGCTCGGCGATGCCGCGCGTCATACCTTCGCTTTCTTCGCGGACAGGGTGGAGCAGAACCCCGACTACGCGGCCGCCCAAATGCGTGCCTTCGATCGGGCCTGGGCATGGCTCGACCGCGAACTGGCGGACGGAAGGCCGTTCATTGCCGGCAACAGCTTGACCATCGCCGACATCACCGGCATGGCAGCGCTTTTCGTTTGCGACCTCATGAACAAGACGTTGCCCGAGGAGCTCAAGCGGACGAAACGCTGGGAAAAAGAGATACGCTGCCGGCCGAGCCTCGCCGAACGTATGCCAGAGGCGGCGTGAAGCTGCGAAGAGAGCCGCTTGCCTCAAGACTTCAGCAGGGCGACCAGACGCTCGAACTCCGTGGCCTGGTCGGCGAGAATCTGGGCTGCCTCGGCCTTGAGGTTCGCGATGTTGCCGGCGTTGGCGGCATCCAGGTCGTCGAGGGCGAGATCCAGCTCGGTGTCGAAGCGGAAATAGCGTTGTTTGTCGCCGGTCGTTTCGTCAGGCAGAAGCTCGCGCAACTGATAGTCAGCGGAGTCCGCCTGGCCGTCCATCATCACGCCCAGGATCGGTCGCAGCCAACCCACCATTCCCCAGTCTTTCGCCTTTTCATAGGGGATCTTGCGCGTGGCAACGCCAGTGCCAAGGGAGGCGACTAGGATTTTTTCCGGTTTCTGGCCCATCGCCATCGCCTCGACGAAGCCGCAGAGGGCCGGGTTATTGACGAAGACGCCACCGTCGATCAACACGCGGCGCGTGGGACGTCGCGCCAAGCTCTTAACGGGTTCCGGCTCGAAATAGGTCGGGGCGGCCGATGTGGCCCGGGCAGCATCGCGCAAATAGTGATTGCGATCCTGGCTGTCGGCTGCCCGCCGGCTCTTGAAGAAGTAGGGTTCGCGTCGTTCGATATCGTAGCTGGTGATCGCCACAGGTTGCAGGCAGTCGGTCAGCGTCTTGTCGCCGAGATATTGCCTGAGCAGTTTCTCCAACGGCTTGGCGCCGTACTGCTCGTCCGCAATGCCGCCCAGCGAAGTGACGCCGTCCCAAAAGGAGCGGTCGAAGATCTCGCGCCCGCGCTCGGCGTAGAGCGCCACCATATCCTCGGCTCCGAACTTGGGTTTGCCGTTGCCCTTCGGCACCGTCAGACCGGCCGCCAGAATCCCACCGGTCGAGGTACCAATCACCAGATCGAAAAGATCCGAGACGGGCTTCCCGGTATCGCGCTCGAGCTGTTCGAGCAAAACCGCCGGAATGACGCCACGGATACCGCCGCCGTCGATCGAAAGTACCTTGAACATCGCTTCCCTCCCCAAATTCGTTAGCACACGTAAATAAAGAATATTATATGAGAAATACGCCTTATGGGGAAGGGGCGGGTGCAGAGGGAGCGTTGTTGTTCAAAGACGACAGGTGCGGTCGAATCCGAGAGAGCTGGGGTGTTCCCGCTGCACCAAACTGGATCGTGGAACGCACCTTGGAGCCGCCGCATGTCTCCGGCCCCCGAGTCCGACGCACAAGCCGGCAGCAAAACCGACCTTTCGTTCATTACTGGCCGAGACGGACCAGCGCCCGACCCTATCGCTTTGCGCGCCTATCGGCTGGCGCGGCTGCGCGCGGAACTTCGTGCGCGCGACCATGCCGGGCTGGTGGTCTACGATCCGATCAACATCCGCTACGCGACCGGCGCCACCAACATGCAAGTCTGGGCACTGCACAATGCGGTGCGCTATGCCTTTGTGTCGACGGACGGACCGGTCGTTGTCTTCGACTTTCACGGCGGGCTGCATCTTTCCAATGGCATCGAAATCATCGACGAGGTGCGCCCGGCCCTGAGCTGGTTCTACTTCATCGCCGGCGAGCATGGGCCAGCGCGGGCGACCCTCTGGGCGCAGGAGATTGCCGAACTGCTGCGCGCCCATGGTGGCGGCAATCGACGGCTGGCCATCGATAAATGCGACCCGCTGGGGGCCGATGCGCTGCGCCGCGAAGGCATCGAGATCTTCGACGGGCAGGAGGTCTGCGAGCAGGCGCGGTTGATTAAGTCGCCGGACGAGCTGATCGCCATGCGCCGCGCGCTGGCGGTGGCCGAGGAGGGTATGGCGAAGATGCGCGCGGTGCTGAGCCCGGGCATGACGGAGAACGAGCTCTGGTCGCATCTCCATCAAATCAACATCGCGCGTGGCGGCGAATGGATCGAGACGCGCCTGCTGGCCTCGGGCCGACGCACCAACCCCTGGTTCCAGGAATGCTCGGACAAGCCTATCGCTGCTGGCGAACTGGTCAGCTTCGACACCGATCTAATCGGGCCGGACGGCCTCTGCGCCGACATCTCGCGAAGCTTTCTCTGTGGCGAAGTCGCGGCGACGGTCGAGCAGAAACGTCTCTACGGTCTGGCCCGGGAGCAGATCGAGACCAACATCGCGCTGCTGCGGCCCGGCCTACGCTTTTCCGAGTTGGCAGAGCGGTCCTGGAGGCTGCCGGAGTCCTGCAAACCCAACCGCTATTCGGTGATCGCCCACGGGGTCGGCCTCTGCGACGAGTATCCGCATTGCGGTTATGTTGAGGACAACGATCGGGGCGGCGGCTACGACGGCATCTTTTCGCCGGGCATGACGATCTGTATCGAAAGCTACATCGGCGAAGAGGGTGGGGCGGAAGGCGTCAAGCTGGAGGAGCAGCTGCTGATCACGGAGAGCGGTATCGAGCGCCTGTCGCGCTTTCCCTATGAAGAGACCCTGATGCCGAGCCGCTGGCTGTAGCGCCGCGGTGACGGAGCTGCTCGACGCATAGCGCGAAACCGGAGGCTTGCCTTCCGACGCGGCTTCGCGTTTTGTCTCGCCGGTCATGAGTGAGCGCGTTTCGAACCCCCAGTCTTTGCGGCCGCGTGCCCCCCTGCTGCGCCGGGCCGGCGGCTGGGCGGTGGCGCGTTTGTCCAACCTGCACTGGGTCGACGGCCGACTGGCGCGCTCGGCCCAGTTCTACGGCCGGCACACGGCGCTGATTCTGGATCTCTACGGCTTTCGTACGGTGATCAACCTGCGCGGCGAAAACCCGACGGAGACCTGGTACACCGCAGAGGCCGAAGCCTGCCGCGCGCACGGCGTCGTCTTCCTGGACGTGCCGCTCAACTCACGCCGAATTCCGAGATCTGCCGAACTGCAGGTTCTGGTGGAGGCCTTCGACGCGATAAAGGCGCCGGCCTTGATCAAGTGCTCGGGCGGCGCCGATCGTACGGGCTTCGCCTCCTTCCTCTACCTGATCGACTGCGAGGGGCCGGAGCGCTTTTCGGACGCGCGGCGGCATCTGACGGCCTGGCCCTATCTGCATGTTCCAAAGCGGCAGCAACGCTGGATGCGTCAGTTTATGATCTACTGGCAGAACCAACGCGGCCCCGAGATGCCATTGCGCCGGTGGCTGGCCGAAGTCTATGAACCTCAAGATTTCGCGGCCTGGCTGGACGCGCGCGGCAAGCGCGGGAGCTACCGGAGTGTGTGAGGGAGGCAGCTTCGGGCAGGGATCTCGCGGCCTTTCGGCGTTCGACTCCACGTCCGCAGGCGGACAGCGATAGATCCATGGACTCCTGGATCCTTTGGACCCTGGGCGGTGCCTTCTTCCAGAACCTGCGCTCGGCGCTGCAGAAGCGTCTGAAGGACGATCTGGGCACTCTGGGATCCGCCTTCGCGCGCTTCGTCTACGCTTGGCCGCTTGCGGTCGGCTATCTGCTGGTTTCGGCGGAGGTGACAGGCGTCTCCGTGCCCGATGTCCAGGGCGTGTTCCTGGCCTACGTCGTCGTGGGCGGTGCCGCCCAGATCATGGCGACCGTCTGCCTGATCGAGGCCTTCAGCCACCGCAACTTCGCCGTGGCGACGGCCTATTCCAAGACGGATACGGTTCAGGCGGCGGTTTTCGGACTGATCCTGCTGGGCGACGCCTTGACCGCTCTCGCCGTGCTGGGCATCGCCGTGTCGCTGGTGGGGGTGATCGCCATTTCGCTCAAGCGGCAGCAGGCGAGCTGGCGCCAGCTCCTTACGGGGTGGCTGCAGCCCGCGGCGCTGCTGGGCATGGCGGCCGGGGCCGGCTTTGCCTTCTCGGCCGTCTGTTACCGCGCCGCCAGCCTGTCCCTGGAGCCGGTCGGCGCCAACGTACAAGCGGCAACCACCCTGGCCTGGGTGCTGGGTCTGCAGACCCTGGCTATGGGAGCTTGGCTGGCCAGGCGGCGGCCGGAGCAGCTGCGGGCGGTACTGGCGAGCTGGCGGGTCTCTGGCTGGGTGGGCGCGGCGGGCATGGCCGCCTCGGTCGGCTGGTTTACGGCCATGACTCTGGAAAACGCCGCTTACGTGCGGGCGCTCGGCCAAGTCGAGCTGATCTTCACGCTGGGCGCCTCCTGGCTCGCCTTCAAGGAACGTTCGACGGCGGTCGAACTGCTGGGGATCGCTGCTCTTGTGGCCGGCATCGTGATCCTGTTGTTAGGAACCGCATGATAAAATCGGACGCGTCCAGGAGTTCGTAAGAGATCTGTAATCGGTGTCGCTGAAGGGCGGCAGTTCGGGCCCTATATCTGCCCTGTTACCGAAGACGGTGGCCTATTCAAGCTTGGCGAAGGAGTTTCGATGCGGCCTGTGACCATCGGATTCGTCGTGGCGCTGGCGGCGGCAGCGGCTATCGCCCTGGCAGTGCGGGAATGGCGCCCCGAGGTAGGTTGCTCCCGCGAGCCCGGCGCGGCCGTGGACTGGACCGGCTGCAACCGTCAGGCGCTTGACTTGGAAGGCGGCAGTTTCGCCGGGATGATTTTCGTCCAGGCGGAGATCTCCCGTTCGACCCTGGCAGGGGCCAACCTGCGTGGGGCCGACTTCACCCGTGCGCGGCTCGATCGTGTGGTTTTCGACGGAGCCGACCTACGGGAGGCCATCTTCGACCGGGCTGAAGGACCGCGATCCAGCTTTCGGAACGCCAATCTGACGGGCGCCGATCTTGGCAAGGCCATTCTTCCGCGCGGCGATTTTCACGGGGCCGAACTGAGCGGAGCGATACTGGCCAAGACGGACTTGCAGCGCAGCGACCTGCAGACGGCGGCCCTGCAGGGGGCCGATCTGCGCGAGTCGTTGCTGGGGCGTGCGGATCTCCGCGGAGCGAAGCTGGCCGATGCACGACTGGACAGGGCCTTCCTCATGTTAGCTGACCTGCGCGGCGTCGATCTATCAACGGTCCAGGGTTTAACGGCGGCGCAGCTGGCCGATGCTTGCGGCGATGCCGCCACGCAGTTGCCGCCGGGACTGACGACTCCGGATACCTGGCCCTGCGCATCCCTGGAGCCGGCAACCGCCGAACCCCAGGGAGGAACCGCAAACTGATTGTGGCTCAAGGGTCCTGAGTCTTGCCGGACCGCCTCGGCGCGTCTCAGAAGGTAAACAGCCGGTAGGCCGGGTCGATCATTCTGGCCGCAACCATCGGCGGTTTGGCGACACCGACCCCAGGCATCAGGGCCTCCGCCTCCAACGTGCGGTTCGGGAGATAGATAGCGCAGACCTCCACCGTGGCACCCTTGGCCATGAGCGCCTCCAGCAGGCTACGGACCGTCATGCCTGTCGGTGTGATTGTCTCCGTCGCGGCCGGTGGCGGCGTGTCGAGGGCGATGTCGCCTGCAGCCCCGCAGAGCAGAAGATCGACCTGGCTGCCCTTGCCGGCGGCTTGGTTGGACAGCACCAAGGCCATGGCCTGTGTTTCGCTGTCGGAGGCCGTCAGGACGGTGAGCATCTGCGTCACCGTTTGCTCGTCGGCGCGGGCGGTTTGAGGCAGCGCAACCATGGCGGCAAGGAAGGCCGAGGCCATGATGGCTGCAGCCAGTGCCGGTAAGCTGCGGCCGGTCGGTATTGTAAAACGCATCGCTGGACTCTCCTTATCGGATTGCATGTGGGCCGATACTTCCGGAGGCGGCCGCTCGGCGGTCTCGGGTAGCGCTCCACGGCTGCCGAGCGGCCGCGACCTTGGCGCTACCGCTGCGATGCGACGTTGATCGAGATCAATCGCATTCAAAATGTCGCATGTGTTGAGGGTCTGGCCGCACCGTGACGGCTCCGGCAGACTGCCGCCCGTCTTGGAGTCATCTTTTGTTGGAGGCAGTTCCCCGTGTCCGTCGCATCCCGCACCAACCTATCCGTCAACGGCTCGCGCTTCTGGGAAACCATCGCGGCTTCAGCCGCCATCGGCACCGGCCCGGAGGGCGGACTGCGGCGCCTGGCACTGGACGATGCCGACCGGGAGATGCGCGACCGTTTCATCGCCTGGTGCGAGGAGGCCGACTACAGCGTCACGGTGGACCGCCTCGGCAATCTCTTTGCGCGCCGCCCCGGCCGGGACGAGAGCCTGCCACCGGTGCTGATCGGCAGCCACTTGGATACCCAGGCCGCCGGCGGACGCTTCGACGGCATCGTCGGCGTGCTGGGCGGGCTGGAGGTGCTGCGCAGTCTGGATGACTTGGGCATCGAGACGCAGCGACCGGTGGAAGTGGTTAACTGGACCAACGAGGAGGGTGCGCGCTTCACGCCGCCGATGCTCTCCTCCGCGGTCTTCGCGGGCTTGCGAGAGCTTGAATGGGCTCTGGCGCGCGAAGACGACGCCGGCGTGACCGTCGGCGCGGAGCTGGATCGCATCGGTTACGCCGGTCCGGCGCCGGTCGGCGGGCGCGCCCTAGACAGCTATTTCGAGATCCATATCGAGCAGGGGCCACGGTTGGAGGCCGAGGGCTTCCAGGTCGGACTGGTCACCGGCGCCTATGTGGCACGCGGCATGATTCTAAAGATCGACGGCGAGAATGCCCACTCCGGCCCGACCGCCATGCATCTGCGCCAGAATGCCATCGTGGGGGCCGCCATGGCCGCCGTGGCCGTAAACGATGTCGGCTGGCGGTATTCCTGGTGCGACGGCAAGTCTACCGTGGCGCGGCTGGAAGCCTGGCCAAACAAGCCCGGCATTTTGTCCGACGAGGCCCGGCTGTTTATCGATTTCCGCAGCCCGGATGCGGAAACCACCGCCAAGATGGAGGCGGAGATCCGGGCCGCGCTGCCGGAGGCGGCCCGGCGGAGCCAGTGCCGCATCGAGGTGGCCGAGGACTGGACCTTCGGCGATCTGGCCTTCGACCCCGATCTGCTAACCCTGGTACGCGAGACCGCCGGCCGGCTGGAGGTGCCGTTGCTGGAACTGCCGAGTCAGGCCGGCCACGATGCCTACAACCTATCCAAGCTTTGCCCGACCGTTTTGATTTTTACGCCCTGCAAGGGGGGAATTACGCATAACGAAAAAGAGGACACAACGCTGGAAGATCAGTTACCGGGCTTGAACGTTCTTCTTAATGCCGTGGTGGAACGCGCCGCTGTTTAGACTTTCACGAATGAAATTGATAGCTATTCGCTAATAGCGGGTATTCTGCATGTATTAAACATTCTGAAAGGGATTTACCGCATTAGTGCGGAAATCAGTTGAGTCTTTGTAACGGCTTCTGGAGAAATCCCGATGACGATCAACCCGCTCGCCCGCCTACGTTTGACGGCGCGCACAACGCTGCTGACCATCGGTCTGATCGCGCTGTCCATTGCGGCGGTCAGTGCGGTCACGATCTTTCAACTCAATCGCGAGATCGAGCGTCAGGTGATCGATCGCCAGTCCGCCAGTCTGCGCATCGCGGCGATGATCATGGAGCAGAACTACAGCTCCTTCGAGGCGGCCTATGACGAGGCGGGCAACGTCTCCAAGCTGACCATGCAGGAGATCCCCGAGTTCCTGCACCATCTGGTGATCGACCAGGTCGGGGATATGACCGGCGAAACGGCGACGGTTTTCGCCTTTCAGCCAGAGGACGGGGACTTCTGGCGCCGCACAACCAACATAATCAAGCCGGATGGCCAGCGCGCCGTCGGCACGCCGCTGGGCAAGACCGGTATCGTGCATGCCGCGATGATGCGGGGCGAGACCTTCATGGGCGAGGCCAACATTCTGGGCCAGGACTACTACACCATCTACAAGCCGATCTTCAGCCCGGACGACCAGGTGATCGGCATCCTCTACGCCGGCGTGCTGAAGGCGGAGGTCATTGCCGTTCTGGACAAGATGACACTGGGCCTGGCTGGCTCGGCCGTCGTGCTGCTGCTGCTGTCGGCCGCCGCTGCCTGGGGGCTGTTCCGCATTATGCTGCAGCCGATCCCGCGCTTGGCCGCCGTCATGCAGCGGATGTCGCGCAACGAGACGGTCGAGGTGCCTTACCAAGAGAAGTCCGACGAATTGGGTGAGATGGCCCGTACCCTGGAGGTTTTCCGCGCCGGTCTGGAAGAGAACGAACGGCTGCGTGCCGAACAGCAGGAGGCGGAGCGCCGCGCCGAAGCGGAAAAGAAGGCAGCCCTGCAGGACCTGGCGGAGCAGTTCGAGAGCGACGTCGGCCGCATCGTCGAGGCGGTGCGCGAGGCCAGTGCGGCGCTGGATCGCGAGGCGGGCAGCGTGTCGGGACTGGTCGAGCAGACCGAGGGGACCTCGGCCCGCGTCGCCGGTTCGACCCAGGAGGCCTCCAACGCAGTGCAGTCGGTGGCCAGCGCTGCCGAGGAGCTGTCCTCCACCATCGGCGAGGTGACCCGCCAGGTGAACGAGGTCAACGACCTGACCTCGAAGGCGGGCGATCAGGCGGCCGGCACCACAGAGACGGTGGGCGCCCTGAACGAGACGGCGGAGAAGATCGGGGAGGTGGTGAGCCTGATCTCCGACATTGCTGAGCAGACGAACCTGCTGGCGCTGAACGCTACCATCGAAGCGGCCCGTGCGGGCGAAGCTGGCAAGGGCTTCGCGGTGGTGGCCAGCGAGGTCAAGAACCTGGCAACCCAAACGGCCAAGGCGACCGAGGACATCGGCCAGCGCATCGGCGAGATGCAGGGCATCTCCCAAGAGACCGTCAAGGCGATCGATGGCATCCGCCAGGCGATCGAGAACGTCACCGGCATCGCGACCACCGTGGCGGCGGCCGTGGAGGAGCAGAACGCCGCTACCTCCGAGATCGCACGCAGCGCGCAGGAGGCGGCTGCCGGGGTCGGCAACTCAGCCGAGGGGATCGAGGAAGTCAGCGAGGGCAACCGCAATGCTCGGGCCGTGGTCGGCCAGATCGCCAACGCCAGCAGCCAGTTGGTCACCCACACGGACGAGCTCGGCCAGGCGGTCGCCGGCTTCGTCGCCAAGGTGCGTGCGGCGTAGCCGCCTTAACGCACCTGGTTCTCAAGGCAGAGCGTGCCGGGGCTACAGGACGCCCCGGCACGCTTCTTTTTTGGCCGCAGACATCAGTTCGCCTGCGTTTAGGATCTGCGTGAGAGCTGTTCGGAAAGTGCGGGCATGCAGACGAAGCTGCCGCAAAAGGTATGGTGGGCCCGGCAGGACTCGAACCTGCGACAACACCGTTATGAGCGGCGCGTTCTAACCAACTGAACTACGGGCCCGGACGCGGCGGCAGGAAACGCGGTGCGCAGGCTGCCGCTCGGGAAGACCGGCAAGATACGGGCGCAGGCCGATGGGTCAAGAGGCCTGCCCCCGCGCCGGCCATGCCTAGAGCAGCAGCTGCGGCAGGTAGAGGGCGATCTCCGGGAAGGCCATGATCAGGCCGAGGCCGATCACCTGCAGGATCACGAAGGGGATGATCCCCTGATAGATCTGCTGAATTCGCACGCCTGCGGGGGCCACGCCCTTCATGTAGAAGAGGGCGAATCCGAAGGGGGGCGTGAGGAAGGAGGTCTGCAGGTTGACCGCCATCAGGATCGCGAACCAGGGCACCACCAGCGTCGAGAGGGGGATGTGCTCGCCGAAATCGAGCAGCTGGATGATCGGCGCAAAGACCGGCAGCACGATCAGCGTGATCTCGAACCAGTCGAAGAAGAAGCCGAGGATGAAGACCACGGCCATCAGCGCAATCAGCACCCCCCAGGCGCCGACGCCGGAGCCCTGCACGATCTGCACGATCACCGTGTCGCCCTGCAGCATCTTGAAGACGAAGGAGAAGCAGGTGGCGCCGACGAAGATGCCGAAGAGCATGGCCCCGGTCAGGGCCGAGCGCTCGACCACGTCGCGGAAGGTGCGAAAGGTCAGACGTCCGTTGAACCATGCCAGCAGGGTGGCGCCCAGCGCGCCGACGCCGGCGGCCTCCGTCGGGGTCGCGAGGCCACCGAAGATCGAACCGAGCACCAGCACGATGAGGGCGATGGGCGGCAGGAAGGTGCGCAATACCATGATTGCCAGCTCCGCCGGGCTCTCGGGACCGACGTCAGCCGGCAGGGGCGGCGCGATGTCCGGCCGTACGGCGGCGATCCCCAGAATGTAGACCATGTAGAAGGAGGCCAGCATCAGGCCCGGCAGCACCGCGCCGATGAAGAGCGTGCCGACCGGGATCGACAGCAGGTCGGCCATGATCACCAGCATGATGCTGGGGGGAATGAGGATTCCCAAGGTGCCGGAGGCGGCGATGGTGCCGGCCGCCAAGGGAACGTGATAGTTGCGTTGCATCATCACCGGCAGCGCCATCAGGGTCATCAGCACGACCGAGGCGCCGATGATGCCGGTGGTGGCGGCCAGGATGGTGCCCATGAGGGTGACCGACAGCGCCAGCCCGCCGGGCAGCCGCCGGGTCAGCACCTGCAGAGTGTTCAGCAGGTCTTCAGCGACGCCGGACTTCTCCAGCATCGTCCCCATGAAGATGAACATGGGGATCGCGACCAGCACCAGATTCTCCATGGTGCCGCCATAGATTCGCAACGGAATCAGGGTGAAGCGCGCGAAGGTGAAGACGTCCAGGGTCCAGCCGATGAAACCGAACAACAGACCTACGCCAGCCAGCACGAAGGCGACGGGGAAGCCGGTGAAGATGAACAGCGCCAGCGCGGCGAACATCAAAAGCGGAAGAGCCTCAATCATTGCCGCGGCCTAGCTCCCTTGACTCTGCCGCGTGGGCTGGCGCCCGTGCTGGCGCTCGTACTCTTCCAGCTCTTCCTCGGCCTCGTGGACCAGTTCCTCGATATCCGAGTGCTCGACGAAGGTGCCGGCCTCCTGCCGAAGCTCGGGCGGGCCGAAGAGATAGATGAAATTGCGCAGGGCCACCGACAGGGCGGCAATGCCGAGAATGACGAAGCCGACCGGCAGCATGCCCTTGATGATCCAGCGCATTGGCAGACCGGTCAAAGCCGAGGAGCGCTCGTTCAGCATGAAGGCGCGCTCCGCGAAGTCGAAGCCGTAGGTCACCACGACGTAACAGTAGGGCACCACGAAGACGATGGCCCCGAACAACTCGAACCAGGCACGCAGGCGCGGTCTGATCCGCTCACGCACGACTTCGACGCGGACATGGGCGTTCTTGATGTAGGCGTAGCCGAGACAGAGCAGGAAAAGTACGGCATGCAGGTGCCACTCCATCTCCTGCAGCTTGGTCGAGCCGATCTCGCGGAACATGAAGGTGTCGACCAGGTCGGGATAGAACTCGACCAGTTTGCGCATGGTGATGTCGACGACGATGATCAGCATCAGCGGCACAGCCAGCCAAGCGGCGATACGCCCGATCCAGGTAACGATGCCGGCCAGCAGGTCGCTGAGCTTCATCAAGGCATACATGATCGCACCCTAGCCTTCCCTTTCAACGCCGTCGCGCGCCGCAGCCCCAGCGGGGCAGACCGGAAATCTCGCATCGAAGTGCGCACCGCGCCACCGCGATGCGCCGTCGTTCGATGCCGTTGGAAGGGCCCTTAGCATTCGGCGTCCGCGTGCCAGGCGTCTGAGCGTCCGAGCGCGGAACAGCGGGCTGCAGACGGCGAGCGTCGGACCGCGCCGCTCTTTCCCAGAAGGGATCTCGAACGGCGCGGTGACCGACGGCTCAGGCGGCGCGCTCCGGCCTGAAGGGGGAGTCGCCGTAGCGCGCGCAAAACAGCGCCTGGACCGGCCTACTGCAGATAGCCCAGTTCACCCCAGCGCTTGTAGTTTTCGCGGAAGGTGGAGAGGGACTCCCAAACGCGGGCGAAATCCTCGTCGTTGGCGCTTTCTTCCTGCACCACTTCCACCCAGGCCGCTTCAAGCGCCTCCAGGATCTCGGGCGACCAGCTGTGGATGGTCACGCCCTTTTCCTCCAGTTCGGCCAGAGCCGCGAACTGCAGGTACTCGCCCTCGGCGATACCGTGGCGCACGGAGTCGCCGCAGACCGCCTCGATCTGCGCCCGCTGGGTGTCGGTCAGGCCGTCCCACAGCGCCTTGTTGAACATCAGGTCGAACATGGTCGACTGCTGGTGCCAACCCGGCAGGTAGTAGTGCTTTGCGACCTGATAGAAGCCGAGGTTCAGGTCGATCGCCGGCATGGAGAACTCGGTCGCGTCGATGGTGCCGAGTTCCAGTGCCGGGAAGATGTCGCCGCCAGCCAGCAACTGGGTCGAGACGCCCATCTTCTCCATCACCTTCGCACCCAGACCGAAGAAGCGCATCTTGAGGCCGCGCAGGTCCTCGACCGACTCGATCGGCTGGCGGAACCAGCCCGAAGCCTCTGGCGCGATCACGCCGCAGATCACCGAATGAATGCCAAAGCGGTTGTAGATTTCCTCGAACATCTCCTTGCCGCCGCCGAAGTAGTACCAGGCCATGTACTCGCCGGCGCGAGGGCCGAAGGGAACGGCACCGAACAACGGCAGCGACGGGACCTTGCCGGCCCAGTAGCCGGGGGTCGACCAGCCGGCCTCGACCGCGCCGGAGGCGACGGCGTCGAAGACTTCGAGCGCCGGCACGATGGCGCCCGGCTCCTGGAAGACGACGTTGATTTCGCCGCCAGAGACTTCGCGCAGTTGCTCCTCGATCCGCTTGCCCAGCGTGCCGAGCTGAGTCAGCGAGCCGGGATAGGTCGACTGCATGTTCCAGTTCACTGTCTGGGCCTTGACCTCCGCCGTCGAGGCGAAGGCGGCCACACCAGCCGCCGCCGCCAGAGCGACCGTCGACTGCGTGAGTGCACGCACCTTCATATTGGCTTCCTCCCTGTGATTGGCCTCCCCGTAACGGCATTGCCGGCACGGTTCCTGACGTTCGTTCTCGTTTCGAAGGCACCTGCGGTGCAGCGATCGCTCGGCTTCGAGCTTATTCTTCCCTGGGTTCGGCCCAGGTTCCGTCGCCGCTCTGCCACGCTTCCCCCCGAAACGGTTTCGAACCCTAGCCAAGCTGCCCCCGGCCCACAAGCCGTAAGTCCGCGAGAGGGCACAAGGATTGGTGAGCCGGCGCGGGAAGCGGCTCGCGGGCATTGCGCCGCGTGCGGGGGCAAGCTATATAGCGCCGCCCGAGCCGAGCGCCGGCCCGAGACGTCCAATAAGACGCCTCAAAGAGCGGCCCGCCATCGGCCCGATCAGGTCGCCCGGTGACTTTCTGCCGGGGAGTAGCTCAGCCTGGTAGAGCACTACGTTCGGGACGTAGGGGCCGGAGGTTCGAATCCTCTCTCCCCGACCAAAGAAAACAAGGTCTTAGGGGGTGTGTCATGCAAGGCGCACCCCCTCTTTCCTACGCAAATCCAACGCAACGGGCGCAATGGGCCTGAGTAGCGAGCGGTCGGTCAGCTTGTCCAGATCGGCCAGGATGCCGTCCAACGCGTCTCGTGCCTCTCCGTTGAAGCTCGGTTCGTAGGGCGCATAGATGTCGGTGGTCGACAGCCGTCGGTGCCCAAGCTGGTACTCAACTTGATCCTTCGGCACACCTCGGCGCCTCAATTCGCGCGCCAGGCCGTGACGGAAGCTGTAGGCCGTGAAGTCGGCCGGCAGCTTGCCGTCCTTGCGCAGTCCGCGGATGCCGGTCTTGACGCAGGCAACCGGCCGCCACTCTTCATGCCGCTTGATCCAACGCATGACGAACCGCTCCCGGCGCGGCGTGGCTTGCATGGCCGTCGCCAGCCAGGGCCGCAGCGACTCGGTCATTGGAAGGATGGGGCGATACTTCTTCGTCTGGGTCCGACCCTTTGGGTTGAGCCCGACAAGGCCGTTCTCCAGGTCGACCTGATGATCGTCGAGCACCAGCTCGAGTGCCGCGCCTGGGCGGCAGAGGGTGTTGATGGTCAGCATCGTGAACAAAAACAGATGCCCGTCGCGCTTTGAAATCGCGTCGATCGCGCGGGCCATCATGTCGAGTGACGCAGGCGCTCCTCGAGGCGGCTTATCCTCGGTGGAGTCGGCGAGCCCGTCTGTCGAGAACGGGCGGAACGCCTGAAGCACCGCACCCTTGGGCCGCTTGACGGCGTAGTTGCCGGCGGCGTTGAAGACGCTTAACTCCCGCCCGATCGTAGTGTCTTTCCAGCCAGCCGCGCGGCGATGCTCAATGTACTCCGTTGTGCGCCCAACGGCAGCCGTGACGCTGTCGTTCTGGAAGAAGTCTGCCGCGTGTCCAATAGCTGTCGCTGCTTGGTCTTCGCTGGCCCATGGGCGGGCGTGTTCCTTGAAATAGATGTTCAGCACCTCGGCGAGTTCGACTTTTTCGCCCGGCTGTTCGCTGGGGCTGTGCCTTTCGATCCACCAGTCGTCGAAGAGCGCTTTCGCTCGCTCAAAGTCCTCCGTAGCGAGCGAAGCGCGTCGGGTCTGTCGCTGGGTCCCGTCGAACCATGTGCGGCACCAGTTGCCGGATTTTGGGTCCCGGCTAAGCCAGTAGTCCCCGAGCTGGTACTCTCGTTGCCGCTTCTTAGGCATGGGCGGGCCTCGTAATCCTCAATGGCAGATAGGGGAATGCGAGCATCGCGTAGACCTTCTCCGAAGGCAAAGAGTGTTCCGGCTGAAATGCGCCGATGAACCGTCTTGACCGACACGCCCCACCGGTCGGCGACTTGCTGGGCCGAGTAAACCGGTTCCAAGGGTATGACGGTGCGGTCGCTCACGATCTGCGGTCGACCTCCAGGAACACGGTCGCCACGCTGAGGCGGCCGGCGCGGTCTTCGATCAGGCCACTCTTGCGCAAGACAGCCAGACCGGAGTTCCAGTGGCCACCGGTCGGCTGCTTCCCTAGGGCTCGAGCCATGGACTCCCGATCGCTCGACCGGCCGCTACATGCCTGGCCATAGAGGTAATGCAGCATCTCGCCGGCGGGCGACTTCAAGCGGTTAGCCCAAAGCTCGACCAGATCGGCGCCCGTGATCGGCTGCCCCAAGTTCTTCTGGCCGACAATGCGAACCCCCTGGTTGCTCAGCGAGATGCCGTGGCCGGTCTCGTCGACCAAGCGTTTATCGACAGTCGTCTTCCTCGCATTGTTCCAGTGGCCACCGGTGGGCTTGAGGCCAGCCAGTGCCGCTACCTGCTGCCACGTCAGAGGCCTGGGGTGTTGTGTCGCCAACGCCTCAAGGATCTTGCGAGCACCGGACGGTAGGGCATCGCCGGCCGATGTGGCCTCGGCCTTGACGCGAACCCTGGCGCTGCCTCGGTTGCGAAGCTTCTTAGGCTCGAGGGCGGCGGGCTGGGGCGGCGGCTTGGAACTGGAAAGCGCCTCGGCTGACTTCTGCAACGCCAGTATCCCGTTGGCCAGATCGCGGCCAGCTTGGCGGGCCTGCGCCAACTCTTCCCGCAGCCGCTCGATTTCCTGCATGGAGCCTTGAGCGCCGGCTTGCCTTCCACGCTCGAACTCGGCCTTCAGTGCCTTGGCTGACTGCTTGCTGCGTCCCTTCGGAACTTCGTCCTCTGGCTCTTCCGGGCGCAGTCGTTCGGCCAAGGCGCCCAGATCGACGGCCGCCAGCGTCGGGACGGTCAGCTCATCGTCATCTTCCGGCGTTCGCGAAGAGTCGAAGGTCGAGATGACCGGGAAGACGGCGCGCTCAAGCACGTCCAGCCCGGGCGACCAGATCCAGCCTTCACCGCGCTCCAGGGCGGCCAAACTGCCCAAGACTTCTTTGCCCTGGTCGACGTCCGCGTGACCCTCGACCCACGCCTTCAGGGCGTTGCGGTCCTGCGGGCCTGTCAGCCGCATGGCAACCAAGGTGCCGATCTGGGTCAGCACGTTCTTGTGCACGACGGCCGGCCGCTGGGTAATCATGGTCACCCGAAAGCCTCGGGCCCGACCGCGACGAACAATACGGTCCATCGCTCCGGCGACCCGTCGCGTCTCCGGCAACGGGTTCTGCGGTGCGAGCTCGTCGGCTTCGTCGACCACCAAGTAAAGCGGGCGCCGGTTTGATCGGTAAGCCTCCCCAAGGAAACCCTGCAGGAACCGGTGGCGAGCGGCGTTGGAGAAATCCGACGTGTCGACGACCCATGAAAGCGCTTCGGTGGCGACGATGTGGCCGAGCTGCTTGCCGGCGTCTTCATGGAGCGGCACGTCGCCATGGTCGCCACCGGCGACGATCACCGGAAAGTCCGATGGTTCGCCGTCCGCCGTCGCCCTGAGGCCCCACCAGACGCCTATCGGGTCTAGAACGCAGACCCGCTTGCCAGCGGCGAGCAGCGCCTCGACCATACCCTTGGCCGCGAACGTCTTGCCCGAGCCGGTCTTGCCTACGATGCCGATGTGTTCGTTCAGAGCGGCCTGTGGAACCGGAGCGGTCCATGTTTCGGTCATGCTGCGTCAAGCCTCGGAACCGGACGATAGTGCTCCCGCAGTGCTGCCCAGGATTCGGGCAAGCGGTCTTCTATCTGTCGATTGATCATTCTCGCGAACTCACGGGTCTCTGCCTGGGCGTCCTTGTGTGACCGCATCGCCCAGACGTGCGCCCAAGACAGCAGGCTTCCCGTCCAGGTCCAGCGGACCGGCATTGACTGGGGCAGCAGGTATCGCGCTTGCTCCGGACTGGCCCCCAGACCGAGGGCCATTCGATAGGCGCTCATGCTGACGGCATGATGGTGACGTTGCAGGTAAGAGAGCTGCGCTTGCTTGTCGTCAGGGAGATCAGCGCCGCTGCCTTGCTTTCGATCTCCCTCGGGAGCTGAACGCCATATCTCGATGCGCTCGAGATCTATGTTCTCGGTCTTGTAGCGTCGGCTGACCTCAGACCACGACATGCCGACTTGGTGCTTGCCGAGTTGCCGGGCTACGGGCATTGGGGCTTCGCAGGAAAAAGAGAGCTGCGGATGCCGGAAGGGCAGAAGGTGGCCCTCGCGGGCGAGGAACCGGATCAGCGACCGGTCGCCCTCGGTGAGCTTGGGATTCCAGCGATCGAAGGACCGGCGGGCCGCATTGACGACGTCAATGTCGGAGCCGGCGCAGAGGCTTGGTATGAGGATTGCGCTTGTCATGCCGCCACCTCGTGGGCATAGGGCGGGTGGTCGTCGTGGGTCCGACCGTCGAGGACACGGCCCGCCTTGCCTTTGCCGATCCGCACGCAAGCGGCCCGCAGGCCCAGCGGAGAGGCGGACGCCGGCCATTCGTGCCAACGGTCTGCCGGCCAGCTATCCCGCATGGCCAGTGCCTCTGGCGCCCAGTCGCCCCACTGCTTGAAAAAGTAGGGAATGCCGTGGCTTTCGCACCAATCGCGCGTGGTTCGCTGCCAGTCGGGGTGCATGGGGTTGAGCTTGGCGTAGCTGCCGCTCATGCCGCCGCCGACCATCCAGTTCACGAACTCCCAGCCGTGCCAGTTGACCGGACCGAGCGCGGGTTCGTAGCTCACCCAGGTCATCCAGCCCATCAGTTGCAACGCCTTCATGCTCTGCCAGCGGGCGTTGGCGTGTTTCTGCAGGGCAATGGACGTTCCGAGCCAGAGGTTGGGCAATACGGCTAAGTCGCCACGCCGCAGACGCTCGATCTGCGAAGCATCGCCCAGGCCGCCCGTCGAGGCGTGGATCTCCTCGGCAAGATCGGCGACCCGTTGGCGCCAGGCCGGATCGGAGAAGTAGGCCAGGGCCTCTTCGGGCCGCTTGGTGGGGAGCTGGTAGGTATTGAGCGGTGACAGCAGGATGGTCGCCATCATGCGGTCACGGTCATGCTGCTCCACTTCGCGGTAGAACGGGTCGCCCATGCTGTCGACGAAGAAGACGGTCGGCTTCTTGACCTCGAGCGGATAGATCCACGTCGAGTCCGGTGCGATGCCGACCTTTCCGGTCCAGTCGACCCGGGCCTTGATCGTGTGGGTCAGGCCGGCGTAGTGAGGCGTCATCGGGTTGGCGGCAAGCCGATGGGCCATCGGTATGGCGTAACAGCCTTCGCAGCCCTCGTCCTTCCGACGACACCCGACGATGGGGTTCCAGGACTCCTGCGACCACTCGATCGACGTCTTACCCGGCATCGTAGCCCCTTTCACTCCGCCGCAGGCATCGCCTTGGCTGTATCGTTGGCCTCCCGCACGGCCTTGATGATCTGCCGTATCGGTTGAAGCTGGGTCGGCTCGAGGGACCGGAGGTCTTTGACCGTCTCTAAAACCAGTCGGGTGGTCTCCTCTTCTTCAGGAGTCGACGTTGGCATATCGCCCAGTCCCTCGAAGAAGAAGTCGGGCCTTACATTGAGGGCTCTACAGACGTCCCAAATGCGGCTGCCCGATAGACGGTTGGCGCCGTTCTCGTACTTCTGGACCTGCTGAAAACTGATGCCGAGCTTCTCGGATAGGGCAGTCTGGCTCAGCCCAAGCGCGACTCGGCGCTCCCGCATCCGTCGACCGATATGAACATCTGTATCGTGGTACATGGTGCGTCTCCTCTTATCCGCGCCGTTCGGCCATGTCGCCAAACAGCAGCTTCTCGATTTTGGCGAACTCTTCGTTCCACGCGGCTCCGCTGTTGTGGCCGTACCCGCTTGGCGGCTGTATCTCGGGCCAAATCTCCCGAGCCAGCAGGTCCTTCACCAAGCCGACGAAGCTGCGGAACTCCATCTCATCCATCGCCGAGAATGAGAGGCTTCGGGGCTCAATGCCGATGATGTTGCAGTCAGCGTCGTAGATGTCGTCGCGCCAGCCACAACGGACCTTCACGTATCGAAGAAAGCCCTCGAAGGTCGGCCAGGCGTTGTGAAAGCGCTCCGGCAAGTTCTCATAGACCTTGTGGAGCAGGCCGAAGAGGTAACGGTGTCTCTCGATTGACCGCGGCTGCCGCAGGTCCTCGAAGCTGAGGTGCTGTCCGTCCGGCACGCCAGCCGCTAGGCGGTAGCAGTGCTCATCGGCCGGGAAGAAGCCCGGCCCATATCCTGGAATGGTGTGCTTTTGGACGTACAGCCGCGGCACCGATCAGACCTCTATCGCTTCGGACAGCGCCGCCTTGTGGCCCCTCATGGCGTTGCCGATGTTCTCTCGGATCTCGGCTGGCGTTTCTTCGTGTCGGATCCGCGCCTCGTTGTCCTTGGCCAGCTTGACGATTTGCTCGACCGTTTGGGCGGCGGCGATGATGCTGAGCATCTGTCCCCACCACGCCTCCCATGTGAGCTTCGCCTTTTTGCCCTGTGGTTCGTGAGGCGCAACGAGACCGTAGGCTTTACGGTCGAGGAACTTGGTTGCCGCCGCTTCTGTGAAGCCAGACCCAGGCTTCAATTCTGGAGCGCCGTCCTCCGGCTCTGGCGGTAACTCATCATTGGGCTTGAGCGCATCGCCCGCCGTCTGCTCATCGTCCAGCGGCTTCCCAACAACCGCTTGAGCGGCATCGACGAGACCGCGAAGCTCGCTCATGTCTTCGCCGTCGTGCTCGAGGAGTAGAACCGTCTCCTCGTTGTGCTCGAAGAAGGCCAGCAGTGCCGCCGGGTTTGTGGTGAGCCTGTGGATGTAGGCTCGCCACTCCGCCGCCGTCCGGGGGTCGAGCGCCTCGCCGTTCTCGCTCATGATGTCGTATAGATCGAGGCCTGACTTCGCCTCATGGTCGGCTAGTGCTTCTTGCCGGATCCGGCGACGGCCGGCTTCGTCGTCCTCGCCCCAAGAACTCTCGTCGTCGGTCAGTTGCGGGCGCGGCGGCGGCGGATCGTCACTGGCCTGCTCGGGATAGAACTCGTCGACGACGTTCTCTGTCTCATCGCCCGGTAGGACCACGTCGGCTGGAGCAAGCTGCAGGGCTTGGCGGGCCCGTTCCTCGATATGCTCGATCGAGACTTTCGCGGTAGCGCGATGCAGGGCCACCTGCTGCCCGCGCTCGATCAGCTCTTCTTCGCTGCCGCTGCTCTCGATGGAGACAAAGTAGACCTTCTGTGTCTTGCCGCTTGGTGTAGTTCCTTCCTTGGCCTGAATGCGCAGCTTCATCGGGATGTTGGCCAGCGGACCGCCGGTAAGCGCACGAAGGAACTGCAGCGACGACATGATGCCGACGATCGTGTTGTAGCTGGTTGTCCGGAGCGTCCAGACACCGCCAACGCCTGGCCGGTTCGGGATGTCCAGAAGAACCGACAGCTTGCCGTTCATCTTGCACTTGTCATCGCCGTGGTAGGCGGGATCGGCGCGCTCACATGGGCAGGGGACCTGCTCTCGGCCCTTGTTGTCTTCTGTCAGCCTCTGAGCCGTCTCGCCATCACCGGAGCACCACAGGGTACGCCCCTTGTAGGCGGCATAGCGGGTCGGGAAATTAAGGTCGGGGTCGTCGTAGAGAAGCCGAACCGGGAGTTCGGTCGGCTTGTCGCCGAACTTGGCATGGGCTTGGTCGTCGCGGATGAAGTTTCCGTCCTGACCGCGTTCGGTCTTCGTAATGGTGAAGTGATCGAGCTTCTGCGGAAGCCGATAGGTGCCTCTGCCGTCTCTGGTCTGGCGTTCCTGCCCCAGCTTTCCGATCTTGATCTTTCCGCGCTCCGGTAGGCGAGGAACAAGGTTCTTGATTCCCATCTACGCGGCCCTCTCGTCTGAAATCACCTCGACACCCGGGATGGAAGCCTTGCCCGATTTGAGATCGGGGTTCCCGCGGATGTCTGCGTCGACCATGGTCTGCAGGGCTTCGATCAGCCGTGCATCGCTGCGCTTGATGTAGTGACGCAGCGCTTTCGATGAGTCGACAAGCTTGCCATGGTAATAGGTTCTGAGACTGACTGCCCGGCCGCTAGAGAGCTGACCCCTGGCCGTTGTGGCGGTCTTGGCTTGCGCGGCCTTCTCTGCCTCTTTTGCCCGCTCGGCGGCTTGGTCGGCTTCGAGTTGCGCCCGGAGGCCTCCGGACTCTTGTGCCGCCTTGGCAGCCGCTGCGGCTTCCTCCGCCGCCTTTCGGGCCTTCTCTTCTTGCTTCCGACGCTCCTCCTCAGCGGCCTTGCGCTTCTTCTCCAGCCACGGCCCCAAGAGCCGCTTGCAGGCATCGATCGACGCTTCGAGAAGGCGCTTTGGGTCGTTGAACTCTGCCTGCAGGGCCTTGACCTTTTGATCCAGCGGGCGCTTAGCGGACTTGCGCTCGTCTTCCAAACGAGAAAGGAGCGGACGAAGCTGGCCGTTCATGAAGTCCACCACTTTCGCCTCGTCGGCCTGGTTGGTGATCTCCGGTAGCGCCTTGATCATCCGCTCTGCGCCGTCGACCAGTTCGGCCACCTTGTCGAGCGTCGATTGGTCGATGAACTGCGGCGGGTTGTTGTGACCTGCTGGGGGAGTGCCTTCGGTCATGGTCGTTGTCTCCTCAGATTGGAATCCCGTCGTCTTCCGTGTCGACATTGGTGGTGTGCCCGATCTGCGCCGGCTCTTCCGGATCTGGCAGGACGAGGCGCACTGCAGGCGGTAGGTTGTATGGCTGCCGCGCCAGCAACTTCCTGGCCGTGTCTTCTTCACAAGGCGTCAGGCAGTAGATCGCGGAACCGCCGTAGAACTGGGTCACGATCATCTCGGCGCTGTCCGGCTTGGGCGAGTCGACGCGCAGCATACGCGCTCCGGCATACTCAACCTCTGCGACCCGGCCGGCTGTCTGGCGGTGGCCCATGAGCTCGACGATGGCCCACCCTTCGTAGGCCGGTTGCGTTGCCTCTTCGGACATCTTGTCTCCTTTCAGAACAATGACGGCGACGACAGAAGGTCAGACGCCTTGTCGGGGTTGGCCTCGGGGCCATCGGGCGCCCATTTGTCGCCCCAACGGCGTGTCTCGCAGAGTTGGCTGTACTCGGGGCCCGTGATCGGGTTGCTGCGGCAGCGCGACCAGAGAGAGCGCATGCGTCGGCGGTCGTCGACGAGCGCGCCCTCTACCTCGATCTGCCAGCGGTGGGAGCGATCGAGGAGCTCACCGGTGATCGGATCGGCCGGCGGTCCATACCACACGGTCACTCCGACCATGCGGCCACCCTTGACCAGTCGCAGCTTGTAGAAGCCGGCTTCATAGGGTGTGTCGTCGTCCCACGACGGCCCGATGCCCTCAAAGATTTGTCGGCCGGTCCGCGGCTCGGTCACAGAACAGCTCCGACAGCGGCACGAATGGCCACCTCTGCCGCCCAGCCGATGCACCCGGCGCCGACTACGACAACGCAGCCTTGCAGGATTGCCTTACCGGGCTGGCTCTTGTCATTGAGGCCGTCGTGGATCGAGTGGATCAGTGCGACGAACCCCACCATGATCAACGCTCCGGTCATGACCAATCGAACTCCTTTTCGTGTTGGCTGTACCGCCAGCAGTCGCTCGCCGAGACGTCGATCGTCTGACCCTCTGGCAGCAAAAGCCGAAGTCCTCCGCAGGGCGCACGTCCGATGCACCTACCCTTGCTGGCCGAGGGCTTGTGATAGACCCGAAGGCCTTGCCACATGCCGGCGCCGGGAAGCGCAGAGCGACCTATCGGGAGACTTGCCCGTGGACGCTCCGCTCTGATCGGAACCGGGCGGGGGGACTTCGGGAAGGGAATGATCTGGGCCGTCATGCCGCGACCTCCAAAACAGCGTCCACATTCGCGAGAACGGTTTCGAAGCTGAGAGCAAAGACCCAGTCGTTGGCCTTCCAGTCATGGCCGTTCTTGCCGTTGATGTGCTCCCAGATCCCGACGAAGCCGGTTCGATAGGTGCCGTCGTCACGCTCGTAAAACTTGCCCTCGTCGTCCATGACGAGACGCGCGGCGCCCTCCGCTTCTGCATCTGCCTCGCTGATGTCCTGCAGGCGGGGCACACGGATTTCGGTTATCCGGTCTGTGGAGCGGGACATCCAGCGGCAGAGATAGCGGCCGGCCCTTGTTTTGCCGGCTTCACGCGGCGGGTCGCCATCGGCGGCATACCAGATGGGACTGCTTTTCGGGATATCTCGCGGCGCCAGGTGGTCGAAGTCTCGCGCTGTGAACCAGGGCTCCCGGCACCAGAGCAAGTCGCCCGGCTTGCCATAGGGGCAGTAGCGCAACAGCGCGTCATGGCGCAGATCGTTCCACAGCATGCGCTTGTCGCGGAAATGCCAGTCGTAACCGCGCGTGTCGCTGCGGCCGAACTCCGTGATCTTGCCGAACCTGAGTAGGTTGGTCACGGGGCGCCGCGTCTGGGTCTTTGTGCCAGCGTGCCGCGCCTTGACCATCGCGGGCGAGTACAGGATCGGTCGGGCGCTCACCATGGCCCCATCTCCATCGCCAGCAGGATCGCCACCGCATGCACCACCAGCAGCCCGGCCCCGATCAGCAGCCACCGGTAGCGGTAGGGCCAGCGGCGACGGCGGTAAGGCCGAACCCGGAAGAGGGGCGATTGTCCAGCCATCAGGTCGCTACCCGTCTTCATGCGCTGGCCCTCACGTCGTCATGGTGAACGCTCGGAAACTCTCGGATCATCAGATCGTCAGGGATGGGCGGCATGCCGCGCTTCGTGACACCCGCCATCTGCTTCATGAAGAAGGCGACACCGGCCGCGGCGCACTGGTCGCGCACGTCCCGCGCCCAGTCGGGATTCATCGGGCGCGCTCCGGCCCCGCTCTCTCCGCCGAAGATGGCCCAGTCGGGAGAGCCGACGCGCCCAAGGTCCAGATCGCCAATAGGACCGAGCGCCGGTTCGTAGCTGAGGAAGCGCACGGCAGCCGGCACAGCGGCGACATGCGCCCAACGCTGACGGTAGTGATGCTCGTCTTCTGCAGTGGTGCCGAGCCACACGTTAGGCCAGCCGTCGCCCCAATCGGGCGGGAGCATCTTGACGATGTTCTGCGGGCGCTTGGTGAGTAGCTGCCAATCCAGGAATGGTGTCTCCCGGATCATCGCCCAGAGATCATCGCGCCATTCGGTCGGAACCTGGTTGTCGCACACGTCTGCCAAGCTCGCGCAGAAAGCCCGGTAGCGCTGCCCCAGGGTCCGCGCCTCACGATTCCACTTAACCGGCTTTGCCCAATTGGCTGCCGACGTGCGGCGCCGGTTGCCTTGCCATAGCTCCGGGGTGCCGGCGCGCTTGGCCCATGTCTCGGCATAGCAGTTGTCGCAGGCTGGCGAGACCTTCGTGCAGCCAACCCACGGGTTGAATGTGTGGTCGGTCCATTCGATTCCGCTGTTCTCGGCCATCACCCGTCCTCCCTCTTGGAGAGGGCGTCGAGACCATTGCGCTCGCGCCAACCATCAACGCTGCTGTCGCCGTCCATGACGAGGCGTAGGCACATCGCCGCTAGCTGCACGGCTTCCTTGCGGACATCCGCGGCAGCTTCGTCCAGTACGGCCTTGACCAGTTCTCCGAACTCTTCGCTGAGAGCTACGGTCTTCAACTCGTTGCCGGGGAACTTCTCGCAGCCACGATGAAACTCGGCTCGCACGTCGGACAGGAAGACGTCGATCCCGGAGCCCCGCTCCCCCTCGCTCATTGGTGCGGGCAGCGCGTTGTGCCCGGCCGCGAAACTGCTTTCCAAGCCGTAAGCCACGAACTCAATGACCTCGCCCCACTCACGTTGCGGCAGGTCGCGGATAAGGCTGTGTATTTGAGAGGAGAGCTTGTGTTCCGATGCCTTACGGAACGCGGTATGAAACCCCTCGGCCAGCAGGGAGCGGAGGAGCTCGCCGTCAATGGCGGGGGCGGTCTCGCGAGCCCGCTTGATACGCTCCGGATCAGTGGGGCAGTCGGACCAGTCGCAGGCGATGCTTCGCAGCGGCTCCATGGCCTGCAGAATCTCGTCAATCGCGTGACCGAACTCGTCTTTCCAGCGCTCATCGTCCCATTCGAAGGAGCCGCGACCGAGCCTCAGCCACTCGCGTTTGCGGATAGCTTCTTTGACGGCGCCGATACCCGCCGCCACCTGGGAGCGCTCGCGCTCTAGGGTGTCTTGCAGGCGCTCGACTTCAGACCCCGGAACCAGCCCGATCCGCGCTACTTCTTCTGCCGGAGCGGTCTCGACGTTGGCGCGATCGGTTCCCTCGCTCTCTCCCGTCTGTGGGAGAAGGGCGCGGAGGCGGTCACGACCTTCCCTGAGAACCGCAGGCAGTTCTTCGGCCCCGCAACGGCCTGCGTCCAAGTCGGCAGAGTTCTCGTCAAGGTTCTCAGCCACGCACTCGACGCCATGCAGCAGCGCTAAAAGCCCGCCCCGTGTGGCGAGGGCGCGAAGCTCGGCAGTGGAGAAGCCCGCGGTGGCATCAAGGGCGGCGCTTGTCAGGTCTCTTGGGGTCCAGGCCCCATCATTGGTCGATCTGTCAGCCATCCTTCCCGTCTCCTTCCTCGACCACGACCTTGAGGCCGCAGCGCTTCATTATCGACAACATTGCCCGCGCAGAAGGCGACCAAAGCGTTTTGGTGTCGTCGCCCATTTCGCCCCATGTCGGCATTGCGTAACCGCACTGATAACGTCGCAGCGCCTCGCCCATGCGGTCTTGGATCGAGCGTTCAGCCATTCTCCCCGTCCTCCGCTATCTCCAGGCCAAGGGCGGCGGCGAAGGCGTTGAGAAATGCTCCCGACAGGCTCCCCTCGGGCAGTGACTCGTACCCGTCTTTGCTCTCTCGAATCTTGGCCATAACCAATTCGGTCGCATTGCACGCCGCTTCGTAAGCCCGCTCCAGATCCGCCCGGCTGATCTTGCCGGCGTTGGGAAGCTCGGTCGCATGTACGATCTGCCCAAGGCCGAGCGAAACGATAGGATGGCCGGAACCTGTCTTACCGAGCACCGGCACGATCGCCATTCTGGGAGTGTCAGTCATCGCCCACGGCCTCCCGGAGCTTCATGAGCGTCGCCGTGACCTGTTCGTAAGTCGGCCGCGCTTCGTGTGCGAGCAGCTCGCCGTCGTCTGCGAACATCTCGTACTCGGTGCCGATGAAACGCTGTGCTGCCAGTAAGGCGTCTCGACACTCCCGCAGCAGCTCGTCGCGGGGGTCAGTCTGTGGGGTGGGATGCGCGGCAAGGTACAGTTCGCAAACCGGCGCCCAAACCAGCCGTAGCTCGCCTAGATCATGCATCCCGCTATCGATGCCTAGCTGACGCTGCTCGTCAGTGGGGTTGACGACCAAGTGAGGCAGGGGGCCACCCTTGCCGATGATGTCGCCAACGGGAACTTGGCTTGTCGGCCCTTCCGGTGCGGGGGAGCGGGCGGCGTTCAGCGCATCGGCGATGACTTGGGCCGCTTCGTCGCCAACCCACTCAGAAAGCTGACAGACCGGGAAGCCGATGGTGATGCTTACGCCGCTCCCGGCTCCCGCCTTCTCAGGCGACTTGTGGACAAGGCGACCGTCCGCGAAGTAGTTCCCGTCGTCACGCTGCATCGTCGCCTCCTTCAAGCGGCTTCCAACCGAGTGCCTTGCGGATCGCGTTCTCTGTAGGACGGTGCAGCTCGGGGCGCGTCGTGATCACCCGCAGGCTGGCGCCC
>JANQPZ010000324.1 GCA_028285215.1 Rhodovibrionaceae bacterium
ATGCGAGAAGGGCGATCTGGCCGAGGGCACGTCCTCGCGGTCCGGCAAGTACATCCACGGCGGTTTACGCTACCTCGAATACTACGAGTTCCGCCTGGTTCGGGAGGCTTTGATCGAGCGCGAGGTTCTGCTTGCAGCCGCGCCTCATATCGTCTGGCCGCTGCGCCTGATTCTACCCCACAGTTCCGAGCAGCGGCCGCGTTGGCTGATTCGCCTCGGCCTGTTTCTCTACGACCATCTCGGCGGGCGCAAGCGCCTTCCAGGCAGCAGGGCCGTTGATCTCCGCTCGGCGCCGGAGGGCGCTCCTCTGCGCAAGAGCTTTCGGAACGCCTTCGAGTATGCCGACTGCTGGGTCGACGACTCCCGTCTCGTGATCCTGAATGCGGTGGACGCGGCCCGCCTGGGCGCTGAGGTTGCCACCCGCACCGCCTGCGTATCTGCGCGCCGGGAAGGGTCGCTGTGGCGGGTCACTTTACAGGATCAGGTTGCCGGAACGACCCGCAGCGTCATGGCGCGTGCCTTGGTCAACACGGCGGGACCCTGGGTCGAGACGGTGCTGGGCAATGTCGCGGGCGTCAACGCGCGGCGACGAGTCCGGCTCGTCAAAGGCAGCCATATCATCCTGAAGCGCTGGTGGCGGGGAGAGCATGGCTATGTCCTGCAGAATGCCGATCGCCGCTTGATTTTCGTGAACCCCTATCTTGACGACCTTGCCCTGGTGGGCACGACCGATGTGCCTTTCGAGGGGCGCGCCGAAGATGTGGCCATCGAAGAGGCCGAGGTGAACTATCTGCTGGACGTTCTAAACCGTTACTTCGAGGTGTCGCTGACTCCGGATGATGTGCTGACGGACTACTCCGGCGTTCGCCCGCTCTTCGACGACGATGAGAAAAAGGGGGCGTCGGCGGTCACGCGCGATTACGAGCTCGAGCTGGACGGCGGTGAGGACCGCGCGCCCATCCTCTCGGCGTTCGGCGGCAAGATCACAACCTATCGAAAACTCTCGGAAGCGACGCTCGAGCGTCTCAGGCCGTTTTTCCCCCGGATGACCGGAACCTGGACCGCTTCGACGCCTCTGCCCGGCGGGAATATCGTCGATGCCGACTTCGAGAGCTGGCTTTCGAGCTTCCGCACCAGGAACTCCTGGTTACCGGAGGGGCTGGCACGCCACTATGCCCGGTCTTTCGGCACCGATGCCGAGCGTCTGATCCAGGGCGCCCAGTGTCTGGAGGACTTGGGCCGCTGCTTCGGCGGCTATTTGTATGAGTGCGAAGTTCGCTGGTTGATCGAGCAGGAATGGGCGCGGACCGGGGAAGATGTCCTGGTGAGGCGCACGAAGCACGGGCTGTTCTTAAGCGAAGCGCAGCGAGCGGCCTTATCTGACTGGATGGATGTGAAGCTGGCGGCCTGAGGCGATCCGCGGAGCTGTCTGGCGCCAGTCCTGGCGATCCGCCTGTCCTTGTCTAGATGGATAAAGAGACAGATCGGAAGATAGCGGCACAGGTAACTCTTTGGCGTGTCGGCGGAACCGGGTGTAAGAATCTTGCCGTTGACAGAGCTTTGCCGACTTAATAGCGTAATAGAGTGCTGCCGGGCGCGCTCTGCCCGAGCTTCAGCGGCGAAGTAGGCACGCACTAAGACTCCATCGCAGAGATTTTTTCGGCAACGAGGCTTCCTGTACCCGGTCGGGTGCGGCGGAGCCTTTTTTCGTATGTGAGTTCGGTCATGACGTCGGTGCCTCTCGACATCGGTCTGCTGTTCTCCACCACGGGGAGCTACCGTGCGCTCGGCAGTGCCATGCTTGCCGGCGCGAAACTGGCCGTTGCGGAAATTGCAGCCGATCCTAGTCTGCCGGTTGAGATCGCTTGCCATGTCCGCAATCCCAACGGCAGGCTGTCTCAATATTTCAGTCAAGCAGAACACTTGCTGCGCGACCGCGGACTCACGCACGTGGTCGGCTGCTACACCTCGGCCAGTCGCAAGGAAGTCCTTCCGCTCTTCGAGAAGTACGACGGTCTGCTCTGGTATCCCTCGCACTACGAGGGCTTCGAAACCAGCGACAACGCGATCTACACCGGCGCCGCGCCGAATCAGCACATCGTACCGCTCACCCGCTACATGCTGCGAAACCATGGCAAGCAGGCCTGGATGGTGGGGTCGAATTACATCTGGGCCTGGGAGAACCATCGCATCATGCGTGAGAGCCTGCTGCTCTCGGGCGGTGAAGTGTTGGGCGAGCGCTACTTCCCAATCGGCGACACGGACGTCGACGGTCTGGTCGAGCAGGTTCTGGCGAGCCGCCCCGACTTCGTCTTCAACAACCTGATCGGTGAGTCCTCCTACGCCTTTATCCGCCGTTTGCGCGCCCTTTCGGAGGCCCAGGGTTTCAACCAGGCGGAGCGGATGCCGGTGATAAGCTGCAGCCTCTCCGAGCCGGAGCTGTGGGAGATCGGACCGGAAGCTGCCGGCGGACATCTCTGCTCAAGCGTCTACTTCGAATCCCTCGAGGGCGGCTCGAATGCGGCCTTCGTGCGAGCCTGGCGCGATATGTACCCGGAGCTCGGCCCGACGTCTGCCGATGCCGAAACCACCTACAACGCCGTGCATCTCCTGGCGCGAGCGGTGGCGGCAGCAGGTTCGGCGGAGTTGACCACTGTACGCTCTGCCGTGTCGGAGATCGTCTGGAACGCGCCGCAAGGACGCGTCCGTGTCGACCCAGAGAACCGACACTGCCATTTACGACCGCGTATTGGCCGCTCGACGCCGGACGGGAGCTTCGAACTCGTCTACGAAGCACCCGCGCCGGTGAAGCCTGATCCCTACCTGGTTTGGGAAGACTCCGAAGTCGCCGTGTTCCCAGGGGAGACAGGGAGGCTGAGGCTGGTCTGATGAAACCTCCGATTATGCAGAACTTCCGGGGTGCGCGCGCACTGGTCATCCATGCTCCGGACGAAAATCGCGAGCGTCTGGTGGCGGTGCTGCAGCGGCTGGGGCTGCTGGTCGGCACTCTGGACAGCGTCGAAGGCGGCTCCGTGACCCAACAGGCGCTGGAAAGCTGCGATGTGCTCTTTTTCGAGACCGATCAGGGCGTTGGGCCGATCCTCGACGGCCTGACGTTGCCTCTGGTTCCGCTGGTGGCCGTGATCGGGGTGGAAGCGCCCAGCCGGCTCAGCCGGATCATTCGTGCGCGCGCCGCCGGCTACATCACCAAGCCGATCCGCTCGACCGGGGTCTTCACCACTCTGTTCCTTGCCTTCAATGAATTCGCCATGCGCAGGGCTTTGGCGGAGGAACGCGGCGCGCTGGAGGAGCGACTGCGCGCCCGCCGGTTCGTCACCAAGGCCACCCTGAAGGTCATGAGAGCTCAGAACGTCGACGACGATGAAGCCTTTCGCCGCTTGCGGCGGGAGAGCATGAGCCGTCGCATCACGGTTGAAGCCCTGTGCGAGCAGATCATCGCGTCCGAAGCCGCGATCGAGGAAGTGAAAGACCGTACCGAGGACCCAAGCGGGCCGCCAGCGCCGCCGGCCCAACCTGTGCAACGCAAAAGCTACAAGTGAGACAGGAGGCAGAACGAGATGACACGCGATTGCCAAAGGAAGATGAGCAGCGGCGCAACGATGATGGGCGGTGCGCTGGCGCTGTCGCTTATCGCCGGCGCTTCGCTGGCGGCCGATCCCATCCGTATCGGGGTTCTGGAGGACCAATCCGGCGAGTTTGCGGCCGCGACGATTCAGAAGGTTCACGGGGCGCAACTGGCGGCGAAGGAAATCAACGAGGCCGGTGGCATCATGGGGCGCCCGGTCGAACTGGTCATCTACGACCCGCAGTCGGACAACCGCCGTTATCAGGAACTCATGCGTCGTATTCTTCAGCGTGACAACGTCGATGTGGTTTTTGCGGGCTTCTCCAGCGCCTCGCGCGAAGCGGTTCGTCCGATCGTCAATCAGATGGACGCTCTCTACTTCTACACCAACCAGTACGAAGGTGGCGTTTGTGACGCCAACGTCGTCGCCACCGGAGCCGTGCCGGAACAGCAGTTTTCCACCCTCGTACCCTGGATGATGGAGACCTACGGCAAGCGGGTTTACACCATTGCGGCCGACTACAACTTCGGGCAGATCTCAGCCGAATGGGTCCGCAAGATCGTTGAGGAAAACGGTGGCGAGATGGCCGGGGAGGAATTCATTCCCCTGGGCGTTTCCCAGTTCTCCCAAACCATCCAGAACATTCAGGCGGCACAGCCAGACGTGCTGATGACGCTTCTGGTAGGGACTGCTCAGGCGTCCTTCTACGAGCAGGCCGCGGCTGCCGATCTCGGCATCCCCATGGGCAGTTCGGTCAATGTAGCCCAAGGCTATGAGCACCGCCGCTTCGACCCTCCGGCGCTCGAAGGCATGCACGTGACCGCCAACTACATCGAGGAGGTCGACACGCCGGCCAGCCGCGATTTCGTCGAGCGTTGGCGTGCCATGTTCCCGGACGAGACCTACATCAACCAGCCGGGTCAGAACTCCTACGTCGGACTCTATCTCTACAAGGAAGCCGTGGAGCGAGCCGGCTCGACCGAAAAGGCTGCCGTGCGGGAGGCGATCCAGAGCGGCGAAGTCTGCGTCGATGCGCCGGAGGGCCGTGTTTGCATCGACCCCAAGAGCCAGCACGCCAGCCACACGATTTATCTGGTCCAGGTCGGTGCCAACCATGAAATCTCGATCCCCAAGGTCTGGGACGGGATCGAGCCCTACTGGCTGGGCGAAGCCGGCTGCGACCTGACGCAGCGGGACCATGACGCTCAGTACACGCCGAGCAATCCGCCGGCGCAGAACTGAGCTGCTGCACGAAAATGCGACGGGTGCCGGTTGTCCGCCCGGTCCCCGTCGCCCTTCGCTAGCCTGTCGTCGGGATCGAGGAAGCTTGCTGCATGCTGCAGGAGATCTTCGCGTTTCTCTATCAGTTCGGTGATGCCTTTGCATTCCTCGTGCTTTCGGCGGCCGGACTGGCGATCATCTTCGGGATGATGGGGATCATCAATCTCGCGCACGGCGAGTTCATCATGTGCGGCGCCTACGTGACCGTAACGACGGCGCGGTTGGGCCTACCGCTCCCGCTGGCGATTCTCTGCGGCGCCTTGGCCGCCGGACTGGCCGGTATCCTGGTCGAGCGGCTGATCATCCATCGGCTTTATCATCGACCGCTGGACTCTATCGTCGCCACCTGGGGCATCAGCCTGATTGTCACTCAAACGGTGCTGATCCTGCTGGGTTCGACCATGCCGGGCATCGGGACGCCCCTGGGCAGTTTCAGCATCGGCGCTTTCTCTTACTCGGAGTATCGCCTAGTGCTGATGGCGGTGGCGGTCTTGCTTCTGATCGCTCTCTACCTGCTGTTCAACACCACCCGCTTCGGCCTGCTGTCCCGGGCGACCATCCAGAAGCCGCAAATGGCTCAGGCACTGGGCGTCAAGACCTCACGGGTCTACAGCCTGACGTTCGGCTTGGGCGCAGCTCTGGCGGGGCTCGCCGGAGGGCTCTACGCGCCGACCATGACTCTGGTGCCGACCATGGGCGTCACCTTTATCGTCGAGAGCTTCGTCACCGTGGTGGTCGGTGGCGCGGACGTCTTTCTCGGTACCGCGCCCGCGGCGGCCGTTCTGGCCTTGATCAAGGCGGTGATGACCGGTTGGCAAGGTCAGCTGTTCGGCCAGATCGGCTTGTTGGTCACCGTTATCGTCGTGATCCGAATTCTGCCGCGTGGGATTTCGGGCTGGTTCCTGAAGGAGCGGACATGAACCGCGGACCGCGACGCGCGCCTTCCGCCCAGGAGCGCTCCGCCCGTCAGTCTCCCGGCGACAACCTGCGCCCGCAGGCCGTGCGACTGGCGCCGCTGCCGGGTATACTCGGGCGCCTCAACGGTCCCCAGACCATGGGACGCGGGCGGGCCTTCTGGAGCGGCTTCGCGCTGCTCCTGGCTTTGGCGATCGTCTATCCGCTGTTCGTGGATGGCTGGACCGTCGGCAACACCGCCTACTTCTTCACCTGGACCTTCATGGCGATGGGCCTCTGTCTGATCTGGGGCTATGGCGGGGCGCTCAGCTTCGGCCAGACGGCCTTCTTCGGACTCTCCGGCTACAGCTACGGCGTACTTGCGATCAATCTTGGCAGCGCCTACGGCCTGACGTTCGCCGCCTTGGCGATTGCCGTCTTGGCCTCGCTGCTGCTCGCTGCCGTTCTCGGCTATTTTCTGTTCTACGGGCGGATCAGCGGGGTTTTCCTCGGGATCGTCACGCTCTCGGTGACCTTGGTTTTCGAGACTTTCATGGCACAGACAGCCGGGCCCGAATGGGCGATCGGTGCCGCCAGGCTGAACGGCTTCAACGGGATGACCGGTATGCCGCCGCTCACTCTGCCCTGGCCAGGCGGCGATCTGGCGCTCTTTCCGGGTATTCCGCTCTACTATCTTCTGTTGGCGACGATGGTCCTTTGCTACCTGGCCCTGCGCGTGCTGGTGAACTCGCGCTTCGGCAACGTTCTGGTGGCGATTCGGGAGAACCCGCAGCGGGCCGAGATGCTGGGCTACGACGTTCGCCGCTATCAGCTCGGAACCTTTGTGATCGGCAGTGGGTTGGCGGGTCTGTCCGGCGTCTTCTACACCGCCTGGGGCCAGTACATCACGCCCAGCAGCATGGGCTTGACCGCGGCCGCTTTGCCGATCGTCTGGGTTGCCGTCGGTGGGCGCCGCGATCTCACCGCGACCCTGCTCGGTACCCTGATCGTGCTCTCTGCTTTCCAAAGCCTGACCGTCTACGGCAGCCAGTACGCTCTGGTGGTCATGGGCCTGTTGCTGCTGTTCACGGTGCTGCTCGCGCCGGAGGGCTTCATTCCCGCGGTGGTTCGCGCGGTGACGCGATTGCCCTGGATCGACAGGGCGCAGTCGTCGAGGTCGCAGGCGGAGCGGGAGCGCCGACCGTGAGCATTCTCGAGACCATCGAGCTGCAAAAGAACTTCGGCGGTGTCCAGGTCGCCCGCGATCTCAGTTTTGAGATGGAGCGGGGAGAGGTGCACTGTCTGATCGGTCCGAACGGTGCCGGCAAGTCCACCTTCTTCCGTCTCGTGCTCGGCGAGCATCAGCCGACGGCCGGGCGGATCTTCTTCGACGGCGAGGATATCACCGAGCTGGCTTCCTTCGCGCGGATTCGCAAGGGTATCAGCGTCAAGTTCCAGGTGCCGGGCATCTTCAAGGACTTGAGCGTATGGCAGAACCTGGAAATCGCGCTGCAGCACCATCTCGAGGGACAGGGTCTGACGGCGGAGATCGCTCGGGTTCTGGAGTTCGTCGATCTGAACGCCGCCGCGGGCGAGCTTGCCGGAAACCTGTCGCACGGTCAGCAACAGTGGCTGGAGATCGGCATGGCCGTCAGCGTCAAGCCCCGTCTCCTGCTGCTTGACGAACCGACGGCCGGGATGTCGCCGGACGAAACGCGTAAGACCGGAGAGATGGTCAAGACGCTCAACGCCGAAGGCGTGTCGGTACTGGCGGTCGAGCACGATATGGAGTTCGTCCGGCAGATCGCCGACCGTGTGACGGTCCTGCACATGGGGCAGCTGTTTGCACAAGGCTCGATCGCCGAGATCGAGGCCGACGAGCGTGTCGCCGAGATCTATTTGGGAAAGCCGGATGATGCGTGACCCCGTATCCGAACCGCCGACAGGGCCCTTGGCGCGACCGCTTGGGGAATCGGAACCCTTTTTGCAGGTCGAGGCTTTGCGGGGCGGCTACGGCGGCAAGCCGGTGCTGCAGGATGTCGGCTTTTCCGTCGGCCGGGGGGAGATCGTCGCGATCATCGGACGCAACGGCGTCGGCAAGAGCACGCTGATGCGTACGCTGATCGGCTTGATGCCCGCAGACGGCGGCGCAATCCGCCTGGAGGGCCGCGAGATCGGAGCGCTGCCGGCGGACCGGCGAGCCCGGCTCGGGTTCGGCTACATCCCCCAAGGGCGCGATGTCTTTCCGCGCATGTCGGTGCGCGAGAACCTCAGAGTCGGCGAAACACTCTGCGCGCGCGGAACGGGCCCGGACTACGACACGGTCTACGATTTCTTTCCCATCCTGCGCGAGCGCTCGCAGCAGCGTGCCGGCACCCTCAGCGGCGGCCAGCAGCAGCAGCTCGCGATCGGGCGGGTGATGGTTGGACGGCCGACGCTCATGCTGCTTGACGAACCGTCGGAAGGTATCCAGCCGTCGATCGTCCGGGACATTGGCCGCGCGATCAAACGACTCAACGCGTCGCAGGGGCTTACAGTGCTCTTCGTCGAACAGAATCTCGACATGATCCAGTCGATGGCTCAGCGCGGCTACGTCATGGACAAGGGCCGGATCGTCGCCGAATTGAACGTCGAAGAGCTGCACGATCGGGAGCGGGTCCGCCGTTACCTCTCCGTCTGACATCCACAGCCTTTCTGGAGAGGGACCACATTCATCCAAGACCGCAAAAGGAGAGGCAACGATGTCCTGGCTATCCCAGTCAATCATGGCGACCAAAGGTGTGGCCGGCGGCAAGGCCGGTACGCATCACCATCTGAGTGAGGAGAAGCAGGGAAGATATCACTATGTCCTCGGCGGTTTCGCGGAGCCGGTACTGGAAGTTGAGCCGGGCGACGTCGTCGAAGTCGAAACACGCGACGCCTTCGAGGGGCAGATCACGTCCGAAAGCGACAAGCCCAGCGAGAAGCTGAAGCTGCCCTACCTGAACCCGCAGAACGGCCCGATCTACGTGCGCGGCGCTCAGAAGGGAGACGTCTTGGCGGTTCACATCAAGTCCGTACTGCCGCGCGGACCGCAGCCGGCCGGCACCACCTGTCTGATTCCCGAGTTTGGCGGGCTGGTCGGCACGGCCAACACGGCGGTCCTGAATGCGCCTCTGCCGGAGAAGGTACGCAAGGTCAGGGTCGACGAGACCGGGGTCTACTGGAGCGACCGCGTCACTCTGCCGTTCGAGCCCTTCATCGGTACCATTGGTGTCGCTCCGGAGATCGAGGCGATCTCCTCGCTGCAGCCGGACTACTACGGCGGCAACATGGATTTGCCCGACGTCGCCCCAGGCGCGGTGATCTATTTCCCGGTCCAGCACGAAGGTGCCTATCTGCACCTGGGCGACTGCCATGGGGTTCAGGGCGACGGCGAGCTTTGCGGCGTGGCGATCGAGATTCCCTCGACGACCGTCGTGCAGGTCGACCTGATCAAGGACATGCCCATCGCCTGGCCGCGTTTGGAAACCGATGAGAAGATCATGACGATCGGCAGCGCGCGCCCGCTGGAGGACGCAGCCCGGATCGCCTATCGCGAGTTGACCCGCTGGATGGCGGCGGACTACCGCTTCGACGAACTCGAGGCCTATATGCTGCTGACTCAGTGCGGAAAGCTGCGCCTCGGCAACATGGTGGATCCGAAGTACACCGTCGGTGCGTCGGTGTCGAAAAAGTATCTGGCTTGAGTTTGTCGGGTTAGGCTGGGCCGCAGGCCGTCGAGGCGGTCTGCGGCGCGCTGCTTGCTTCGTCGTTCCAATCATCATGTGAAATCCGACAGGGAGGACGTCATGGATCTCGGTTTGTCTGGGAAGAAGGCGGTTGTGACAGGGTCGACCAAGGGAATCGGCCGGGCGATCGCCGAGACGCTGATCGCGGAGGGGGCCCAGGTTGCGATTTGCGCGCGAAAGGCGGACGAGGTCGAGGAGACGCTCGCGGCGCTGGGACCCCAGGCAACCGGGCAAGCCCTGGATGTGTCTGATGCGCCGGCGCTGCGCAGCTGGGTTGCCGAGAGCGCTGAGGGCTTCGGTGGGCTCGACATCGTGGTGGCGAACGTCAGCGCTTTGGCGATCGGCGATGATGAGGACTGCTGGCGGCGCAGCTTCGAGGTCGACCTGTTGCATACGGTGAACCTGGTCGAAGCGGCCATGCCGTTTCTGGAAGAAAGCGAGGCCGGTGCCATCGTCACCATCTCCAGCGTCTCGGGTCGGGAGATCGACTTCGCCGCGGGTCCTTACGGAACCTTCAAGGCGGCCATCGTGCATTACACCCAGGGCTTGGCGCACAAGCTGGCCGCCCAGGGTATTCGGGCCAACAGCGTATCGCCCGGGAACACCTACTTCCCAGGCGGTGTCTGGCAACAGATCGAGCAGAACCAGCCGGATTTCTTTCAGGAGGCCTTGGCGCTCAACCCGACTGGCCGGATGGGCACGCCTCAGGAGATGGCCAACGCCGTCGCCTTTCTGGCAAGCCCGGCCGCCAGCTTCGTCACCGGTACCAATCTCGTGGTCGACGGTGCCCTGACCCGCGGGGTGCAGTTTTAGAGCGCGGTCGTCTCAGGCGGAAACGCTTCGCTTCCGCTCTCGGGAAGAAGAGCTGTCAGCTCGCGGTTCGCGTGGTCTCGGAACGCGCGACCAGCTGTCCGCTGAGTGCCTCTATGGTCGTCTGCTCCTCCATCGCCTTGCGGCGCAGGAGGGCGAAGGCTTCGTCCTCGCTGCAGCCAGTCTCGCGCATCAGGCGCAACACGGCGAAAACCACCAGCCGGCGGTAGCGCACCTTTGCCTCCAGCCTTCCCAAATCACGCTCCAGCGAGGCCCGGCGCGCGAAGTTGGAAAAGGCGAAAGCGATGGCGGCGTAGATGCCTGCCGGCCGGATCGGCTTCACCAGCAAGGAACTCGGGTCCTGGTTGAGTAGCCATTCCAGACGTGACGGCGCCTCTGATCCAACCACGGCAATTCGCGGCACCTTCGGAGGGCAATCGGTTAGGGGAAGATCGCTGTCTCCATCGAAGAACAGCAGGTCGTGGTTCTCGTCGGTTGTCGCAGGTTCTTCGCAGCAGCGTACCTGAAAGGTCAGGCCGAGGCGCGACAGGTATCGCTCAAGAGCTTTTCGGTTCGGATCGTCGGTATGCCAGATCAGCGCATGAAGGCCACGGAACAGCAGACGAGGGCGCTTCGCAGTCATCGGTCACGTCACCAGCTTCACAGGCGGCTGAACCTGTTGTGCGTGTCGGGGTCGGTAGCTCGAACACCCGGCCACTGCAGCAGCGTGGTCGTCATCGTCCAGCCAGGCCAGATAGGGGTCCGGTTTGATCGGTTCGGGCGCTTCCCAGAACGTCTCGAACTGGAAGCCTGCGCGGGAGATCGCCAGACGCGGTCTCAGGTAGCTGTGATTGGTCTCGGGATCGAGACGAACCGCGCCTTGCGGTGCTTCGAAGGTATCGGCGAAGGCTGCCGTGCGGACGGCGTCGACGGCGTCGGTCCCGCAGGCGGCTATGGCGCGCCCGAGCAGCATGGCACAGACGTAGGCCGCTTCGGCGTCGACGGACGGGCTTGTATGGGCACCGAAGCGTGCGCGATAGCGCTTTAGGAAGCTCTGGTTCTCCGCCCGTTCGAGGCTCTGGAAGTAGACGGCGGAGGTGATGTGGCCGATGCTGGCCGGCTCGCCGATCAGGTGCAGTTCCGGTTCGCATAGGCTGCAGCTGAGGATCGGGATGTCGCCGGGCTGCAGACTTGGTGTCGCCGAGACGGCGCGCCAGAAACTGCGGAAGAACTGGTAGCTCGACTCCCCGACCAGCGTATTGAAGACGGCCGCGGGACGGCGGGCCAGAATCTCGTTGACGATGTGATCGACGCCGGTCTCGCCCAACGGCACCAGCCGCTGAGCCAGGATACGGCCGCCAGCGCCGACGACGAGGTCACGCAGGACACGGTTGGTTTCCCAGGTCCAGATGTAGTTGGACCCGACACAGAAGATCTCGGGGGGCATGTTGGCCAGCACATAGCGGGCCAGCGGCACGATGTGCTGGTTCGGGGCCGCGCCGACGTACATCACGTTTTCGCTGGCCTCGAAGCCCTCGTAGCGGGCTGAATGCCAGAGCAGTGTATTGGTCCGCTCCAGGATCGGCAGAACCTGTTTTCGCGCTGCGGATGTATAGCATCCGATGACATGTCGGCAGCCGTAGTCGCGGATGAGCGTTTCGCAGTGCTCCGCATAGGCCGACAGGCGGCCGCCCGGATCCAGGATGACCGGGCGAAACTCGACTCTGCCCTCGAGACGGTCGTTGCACTCGTCGAGACCGAGCAGTGCGCTGTTCACCATGTCCCAGCTGACGGTTCCGTAAGTTCCTGTCAGGGAGTACAGAATTCCAACAGGCACGACGGTCTTGCCGGTCGACGTCATGGTCTTTTCGGGCCCCGTTTGCAGTCGCCTTTGAGTGACGCGGCATCCATTGCAGCCATGCCCTGCGCAATGCCGCTCTCTCTTTTTATGGTGATCCAGCGGCCGGGCTGTTGACAAGAGGAAGAGGATCGTCGGACCATTGCGTCACGGCAATGGTGCTGTCGAAGCGCGCTGGTTTTACAGGACCGTCCCAAGCTGTAGCGGGCGGTCAATTCAAAGCGGAGACCACTCCGCCAGGCAAACGAGCCTCTCAACTCCCGGTTCGGGGGTTCGGGGGCTTTTTTTTGTTTCTGCAGTCGATCCGTCTCGGAGAGATTGGGCCGGAGAGATTGGGCCGGAGAGATTGGGTAGGGGATGACAGTATCGCTGCCGACCGTCGATCAGATCTTGAACATCGCGGGCGACGTGGGCTTGGCGCTCTCGGACGAGGACGCGCGCTCTTTCCGGTCTCTGATGCGGGGACCCCTGGAGTCCTACGCGCGGCTCGACCAACTGCCGGAACCGAGATTGCCGGTTTGCGCGCCACGCGACCCCGGCTATCGCCCGGACCCGGCGGACAATCCCTACAATGCCTGGTACTGGAAGACCGACATTCGGATGCCGCGAAGCGGCCGGCGAAAGGGCTTGCTCGACGGCAAAGCCGTAGCGATCAAGGACAATATCTGCGTCGCCGGCGTCCCGCTGATGAACGGCTCGGCCCTGCTCGAGGGCTTTGTCCCGGACGTCGATGCGACGGTGGTGACGCGCATCCTGGAGGCTGGAGGTTCGATCGCCGGTAAGGCGGCTTGCGAGGATCTGTGTTTTTCGGGCGCCAGCCATACGAACGCCTATGGACCGATCCGAAACCCCCATAGCCCCACCCATAGCGCCGGCGGTTCTTCCGGCGGCAGCGCTGCTCTGGTTGCCGCCGGCGATGTGCCGATGGCGATGGGTGGCGATCAGGGCGGTTCGATCCGAACTCCGTCGTCCTGGTGCGGCATCTACGGCCTGAAGCCGACCTGGGGGCTCGTGCCGACGACCGGCGCCATGCCGATCTCCTATTCGATGGACCATCTCGGACCGATGTGTGCGTCGGTTGAAGAGACGGCGCGTCTGCTCAGCGTGATTGCCGGCCATGACGGCTGGGACAGCCGTACGATTCCCGCGAAGACCCAGAACTACATGAAAGCCTTGGGCAGTGGTGTGAAGGGCCTGAAGGTGGCGGTGCTGAGAGAAGGCTTCGCCCATCCCGAAAGCGACCCGGACGTCGACCGCAAGGTGCGCGAAGCTATTGCCGCCCTTCGGGCGTCTGGAGCCGAGGTTGCGGAAGTCTCCATCCCCCAGCACTACGACGGGCCGCACATCTGGACCGGCATCATCCTGGAAGGTGCCGCGGAGATGATGATCAAGGCAAACGGCTTCGGCAACAACGTGCAGGGCTACTACCCGACCGGCTTCATCTCCGCGATGGCCAAGGGGTACGCCACGCGCCTGGACGATGCTTCGGCGACGGTGCAACTGGTGCTGCTGCTCGGCGAGTACCTGCATCGCCAGACTCACGGCACTTATCATGCCAAGGCGCAGAACCTGCGATGGAGTCTACGGGCAGCTTACGATGCTGTGCTGGCGGATCACGACCTGATGGTCATGCCGACCATCCCCTTCACAGCCACCGAAATCCCGCCCGCCGACTGCAGTCGAGAGGACTACGTGACGCTGGCGCTGAACATGCAGGCCAACACCTGCCCGTTCGATGTGAGCGGCCATCCCGCCTTCACTCTGCCGATCGGCAAGCTCGGCGGCTTGCCGGTCGGAATGATGCTTGTCGGGCGTCACTTTGACGAGAGTACGTTGATCCGAGCCGCCGAAGCGATCGAAGGGCAGGGCGACTGGATGAAACGCTAGACCGGTACTCGGGGAGGCTTTCGTCCCCGCAAATCCGGCGTTGGTCGATGGGCCCGACGGCGATGAGCCGACGGGCCCGCAGGAGAGGCAATAAAGAGGGGAACAGGGATCATGAAGCTATCGCGTCGTCAATTCACCAAGCTCGCCGGCGGCGGTCTGGCATTCGCCAGCCTGCCGGCCACCCTTATGAAGGCCGGTCTGGCGGCCGAAGAGCCGATCAAGGTAGGCAACATTCTCGATCAGACGGGCGGCCTGAACATCTACTCCATGAAGCAGATCCAGGCCGTTGCCATGGCCGTCGATGAGATCAACGAAGGCGGTGGCCTGCTGGGCCGACCGCTGGAGTTGGTCTTCTACGACGCCCAGTCGAACAACCAGCTTTACTCCCAGTACGCCACGCAGGCGCTGCTGCGCGACCAGGTCAAGGTCATTCACGGCGGCATCACCAGTTCCTCGCGCGAAGTCATGCGCCCGATCGTCCAGCGCTTCGGCGGTCTGCTGTTCTACAACTCTCTCTACGAAGGCGGTGTCTGCGACCGGCGGCACGTTTCCACCGGGATGGTGCCGGGCCAGCAGTTGGACGCCCTCTGCCCCTACGTGGTGAACGAGTTGGGCGGCAAGAAGGGCTACATTCTCGCGGCCGACTACAACTACGGCCACATCACGGCGAAGTGGCTGCAGAAGTACATCCGCGATCTCGGCGGAGAGGATCTCGGCGTCGAGTTCATTCCGCTCGATGTCTCCAACTTCGCACCGATCATCGCGCGCATTCAGGAGGCCGGACCCGACGTGGTCTGGTCAGCTTTGGTTGGCGCTGCGCATATCAGCTTCTACCGGCAGTTCCACGCCACCGTGGGCAAGGACGAGATCATGCTTGCCGGCACGACCTATGCGGTCGGGCGCGAGCAGCTCGAGCTGACACCGGAGGAAGGGGAGGGCATCGTGATCGCCACCTCTTTCGTCGACGACCTGCAGACCGAGGCGGCGCAGGACTTCGTCGCGCGTTTCAAGGCCTACACCGGGGAAGACGATTTTATCGGCGAGTACGGGGAATACGGCTACCGCGGTGTCTCCATCTGGGCGGAGGCCGTGAAGAAAGCGGGATCCGCCGAGCCCGATGCGGTGATCGACGCGCTCGGCGGCGTGTCGATTGAGGGCGCAGGCGGCCTCTATACGATCGATGAGCAGACCAACCACAATACCATGAACATCCATATCGCCAGGCAGGGAGCGAACCGGCGCTTCGAGATCATTCGCTCCTTCGAGCAGCAACCGCCTGTTGATACACAGCTCGTCTGCAATCTGATCGAAAACCCCAACGACACGACGCAGTACGTGGTCGAGGTCGAGTAGCAGGACCGTCGGTGCCGCCTGACTGACAGGCCTTGGCGGCACCTGACGGTTTTGCATGGTCGGCGCCGACCGCCCGACTGATTCCGGGGGGAGAGGTTCGCTTGGATACCCTGCTGGTTTACGCCTATCAGGTTGCCTTCTCGTTCAGCATTTTCATCCTGATCAGCCTGGGTCTGGCCGTCATCTTCGGCATGATGAGGGTGATCAATCTCGCGCAAGGCGAGTTCATCATGCTCGGCGCCTACGCTTGCGTCGTCTGCACGGCCTTCGGACTGCCGCTCTGGCTGGCGGTACCGGCCGCCGGCCTGATCGTCGGCTTGATCGGCATCGCGGTCGAGCGGACGGTGATCCGATTCCTCTACGGCCGGGTGCTCGATACCCTGCTTGCGACTTGGGGGCTCAGCCTTCTGCTGGTCGGACTTGTCACAACGCTGGCCGGGCCGCAGTCTCAATCGGTACCGGCCGATCTCGGCGGCGTGAGTCTGGGCGGCTTGCAGGTACCGGCGTACGGCCTGGTTATGATCGGCAGCGCCCTGGCGATGCTGGTTGGTACCTATGCACTTTGGCGCTTCACCAACTTGGGTCTGATCGTGCGCGGCACGATGCAGAATCCCGAGATGGCGCGGGCGCTCGGAACCAACACCTCGATGATCTACATGTTGACCTTCGGCTTCGGCTCGGCCTTGACCGGTTTGGCCGGGGCCCTGCTGGTGCCCCTGTTCGGCGCCTCCCCGACCATGGGGCTCTTCTACATCGCGAAGGCCTTCATCGCGGTGATCTCCGGCGGCCCGTGGCCGCTGCTCGGGACGCTCTCCGCCTCGGGGCTCTACGGTTCGATCGACGGTATCGTCTCCTTCGCCTTTTCCTCGGTACTGGGCGAGATCGCCGTGCTGCTCGTCGCCATCTTGATGCTGCGGCTGCTGCCTCAGGGCATCACGGGCCGTCTGCGCAAGGGGCTCTAGGCCATGGGATGGTTGTTCTCCGACTTTCGCCGGCCCGCCGGGGAGCGCCCCGGCCCTGTCTGGTGGAGCTTCGTCGTCGTGGCGACCGCAGTGCTGCTGAGCCTGCCGTTGACGCTCGATCTCGCTCAGCTGCTGGATCTTTCCGTGGTCTTTGTGCTGGCGTTGCTGGCGCTCAGCATGAGCTTCCTTTGGGGCTACGTCGGCATTCTCAGCTTCGGCCAGACCGCCTTTTTCGGGCTCGGCGGCTATGTCTACGCGGTTGCGGCGATGAACTGGGGAGACACCACGCTGCCGTTTCTCCTGGGTATTGCGATTCCCTTGGCCTTCGCCGCGCTGCTCGGCGTCTTCATGGTGTATGGCAAGATCAGCGATATCTACTTCTCGGTCATGACGCTGGTCATCACACTGATCCTGAACAGGGCGATGCGGGCGACGTCCGGCGATCAGTACGTGATCGGCGACGTACGCCTGAACGGCCAGAACGGCATCCCCGGTGTTCCACCCCTGCAGGTGCCCTGGGATTCCTCGGTGACGCTGTTCATCGACCACGTCTACTATCTTTCGGTCGTCCTTGCGGTGCTGGTCTACGTCGGGCTGCGCCTGCTGCTGACCACGCCCTTCGGGCGCATTCTGGTCGGCATCCGCGAAAACGAGCGGCGGATCGAGCTGCTGGGCTACGATGCCCGTCGCTACAAGTTCGCGGCCTTCGCTCTGTCCGGCGGAATCGCCGGCCTTTCGGGAACGATGTTCGCGATCTGGGGCAACTTCGTCGCGCCCGAGATGTTTGGCCTCGGCCAGGCGGCGGAGGTCATCATCTGGGTGATCGTCGGCGGCAAGTCGACGCTGATCGGACCGATCGTGGGCACCGGCGTCATCCAGTATCTGACCTCCTGGCTCGGTACCCAGGGCGTCGGCCAGGTCACCTTGGTGCTGGGCGCCATCCTTATCGTCTTCGTCCTGCTCTTCAAGGATGGCCTGGTGCCGACCCTGGGCGCTGCGATCGCCAGGGTGTTTGCCGGTCGCCGCGAAAGCGGGGGAGGCGGGCAGTGAACGGCGATCCGAAAGGCATCCTGCAGACCCGCGGCCTGCGCAAGACCTTCGGGGGCGTGCATGCCGTGGACGGTGTGGACTTCCTTCTCACCGAAGGGGAGCTGCGCTGTCTGATCGGCCCGAACGGTGCCGGTAAAAGCACCTTCTTCAAGCTGATCACTGGCCAGCTTATGCCCAGCGACGGGCAGATCTTCTTCGGCGGCAGCGAGGTCACGACGCACGCCAGCCACGAGGTCGCGCGCCTCGGGGTCGGCATCAAGAACCAGAAGCCTGATGTATTCGACGGGCTGTCGACACGCGAGAACCTCTGGTTGGCCGCCCAGTTCGCGCACGACAAGGCCGGCGCGATCGAACAGGTCGAGCAGGTCATCGACCGCCTGCAGCTCGGTGCCTTCGTGCATCGGCTGGTCGGCGAACTGGCGCACGGTCAGCGCCAATGGGTCGAGATCGGCATGGTCATGGCGCGCGAACCACGGCTTATCCTGCTCGACGAGCCCTCGGCCGGCATGGGCCAGGAAGAGCGGCTGCGCACCGCCGAGCTGCTGAAGGAACTGAACCGCACGACCACCATCGTCGTGGTCGAGCATGACATGCAGTTCATCAAGCGGATCGCCGATGTGGTCACGGTGTTTCACCGGGGCCGGGTTCTGCGTGAGGCGAAGGTCGACGTCGTCCTGAACGACCCCGAGGTTCGGGATGTCTACCTCGGCCGAACGGAGGTGACCTGATGCTCGAGACAAAGGATCTGGTCGCGGGCTATGGGACCATGCCGATCCTGCACGGCCTGTCGCTGCAGGTCGCCGCTGGCGAATATGTCGGCGTTCTCGGTCACAACGGCATGGGGAAGACCACGCTGCTGCGCACCCTGATCGGCCACGTTTCGCCGATGGCCGGCAGCATCGCCTTCGACGGTCGGGACATCACCGCCCTGCCGCCCAATCGCAGGGCACGCCTGCGCATCGGTTACGTGCCGCAGGGGCGGGAGATCTTCCCGGCGCTGACGGTGCGCGAGAATCTGACAATGGGCGCGCTCTCCGGTGCCGAGAAGCGGGCCGACATCGTTACCGAGGTCTTGGAAGACTTCCCGCGGCTGGTTCCTCTGCTCGACCGCAACGGCGGTGCGCTGAGCGGCGGTGAGCAGCAGCTGCTGGCGATCGCTCGCTGTCTCTGCGGCAAGCCGCGGATCATGCTGCTCGACGAGCCCACCGAAGGCATCCAGCCCTCCATCATCGACGAGATCGTCGATCTGCTGCAGGCGCTGCGCAAGCGCGAAGCTCTCTCCATTGTGCTGGTCGAGCAGAATCTGGATTTCATTCACGCGCTGTCCGACCGGGTCCTGATCATCCATCGCGGTGAAATCACTCAGACCCTCGAGCCGGAACACCTGGCCGATCCCGAGGTGGTCAGCGAGTTCGTCGGTATGACCGCCTGAGGAGCAACAGACCCATGGTCACGCTCACCGCTATCCTGAAGTGTGCGATTGCCGACGCGGAGGCCGTGCAGGCGGCACTCCTGCAGGTGGTCGAGCAGGCCCGCGCCAACGAGCCGGGAACGCTCGGCTATTTCGTTGCGCGCAGCAACGAAGATGCCATCGCGGTGTTCACCACTTACGAGCGCTTCGCCGATGAGACGGCGATGGAGACTCATAACGGCTCGCCCGCGGTGGCGCAGTTCTTCGAGACCGCGGGGCCGCTGCTGACAGAACCGGCGACCATCGTGGTGGCGCAGGAGATCGCCGTTAAGCCGAGCAATGAGACCCATTCAAACATCGCGTAGGGAGATGACGTCATGACGGTTACCCGCCCTTCACCGGAACAGCTGCTCGAGATTGCCGAGGACCTCGGTATGTCCCTGTCCGACGAGGATCTCGCCTTCTTCCACGGCGCCCTCGACGACACCATGGCGTCCTACGATGCGGTCGATCCGCTGCCTGACAACCTGCCCGAGGTCACCTACCCGCGCACCACCGGCTATCATCCGGGCGCCGAGGAGAATCCGCTCAACGCCTGGGCCTGGAAGGCCGAGGTCAAGGGCGCGAGCAGCGGGCCTCTTAAGGGCAAGAAGGTCGCGCTAAAGGATAACGTCTGCCTCGCCGGCGTGCCGATGCGCAACGGTTCCAGTGTGCTTGAGGGCTACGTGCCCAACATCGACGCGACCATCGTCACCCGGTTGCTCGATGCCGGTGCGACGATCGTCGGCAAGGCGGTCTGCGAGTACTTCTGCCTGTCCGGCGGCAGCCATACCTCGCAGCCCGCGCCCGTGCACAACCCGCGCAAGCACGGCTACTCGGCCGGTGGCTCGTCGTCGGGCAGCGGGGCTCTGGTGGCGGCCGGGGAGGTCGATATGGCCATCGGCGGCGACCAGGGCGGCTCGATCCGCATTCCAGCCGCCTACTGCGGTATCTACGGAATGAAACCGACCCATGGTTTGGTGCCCTACACCGGCGTGATGCCCATCGAGAATACCATCGATCATACCGGGCCCATGACTGCAACCGTGGCCGACAATGCGGCGATGCTCGAAGTCTTGGCGGGACCGGACGGACTCGACCCGCGGCAGTACGACGTCAAGACCGCGAAGTACACGGAGGCTTTGGACAAGGGCGTCAAAGGCCTGAAGATCGGCGTCGTAACCGAGGGCTTCGGCCTGAAGCAGTCGGAACGGGACGTCGATGCAAAGGTGCGGGCCGCGGCCGACAAGCTGGGCGAGCTGGGCGCGAAGGTCGAAGAGGTCTCGATCGAGATGCACCTGCTCGGTGCGGCGATCTGGACGCCCATCGCCCTGGAGGGCTTGCAGTGGCAGATGATGCAGGGCAACGGCATGGGGATGAACTGGAAGGGTCTCTACACGACATCCCTGCTCGATGCGGTGGCCAACTGGCGCGACCGGGCGGACGAGCTGTCCGACACGCTCAAGATCTCCATGCTGGTCGGCGAGTACGCCATCCGTCACCATCGCGGTCACTACTATGCGAAGTGCCAGAACTTGGGACGCAAGCTGAAGGCCGCCTACGACGTGGCCTTGGACCGCTACGATCTGCTGCTGATGCCGACGCTGCCGCTGAAGGCGACGAAGCTGCCCGAGCCGGGTGCGCCCAAGGCCGAGATTCTGGGGCGCGCCTTCGAGATGCTGCCGAACACGGCCCCGTTCGACGTGACCGGGCATCCGGCTATGGCGGTGCCCTGCGGTCTGTCGGAGGGTTTGCCGGTGAGCATGATGCTGATCGGCAAGAACTACGACGAGAGCACGATCTACCGGGCGGCAGCGGCTTTCGAGGGTGCCGGCGACTGGACGTCGATGTAGGTCGGCCGGGGCATAGATCAGCCGGGGCGTGGGTCAGCCGGGGCCGTGGTGGATCAGGCCGCTACCGCCCCGGTCGCCTTGGCGGGCTGTCAGTCTGCGGTCCAGCCCCCGTCGACCATGAGCGCCGTCCCGGTGACCAGCGCGGCCGCATCCGAGGCGAGATAGATCACGCTGCCCATCACGTCGGGCACCTCGCCCACCCGGCCGAGCTTGATCTTTTCCTCGATCCAGCGCACGCGCTCTGGATCCTTGAAGGTGGGTTCCGTCAAGGGAGTCCGGATGAAGGTCGGGCAGAGCGTGTTCACCCGAATGCCGTAGCCGCCCCACTCGATGGCCATGGCCTTGGTGAAACCTTCCACTGCGAACTTCGAGGCGCAGTAGACTGCGCGGTCGATACCGCCGACGTGCCCCATCTGGCTCGATACCGTGATGAGGGAGCCCGGTTTGCCGGCCGCGATCAGCCCTCGGGCGACAGCCTGCGTCAGGAAGTAGGCACCCCGCAGGTTGAGGCCCATGACGGCGTCGAAGTCCGCCGTGGCAGTATCGACAGCCGGCCCGTGGCGTGCCAGGCCGGCGCTGTTGACCAGCACGTCGAAAGGACCGTACTGGGTGACCGCGCGGGCGGTCGCCTCGACATCGGCGATGTCGAGCGCCAGAGCCTCCGCCGCCCAGCCGCGACCCCTGAAGGTCGCGACGAGAGCGTCCAGCCGCGACTGCCTTCGTGCCGCCAGAACCACTTTCGCGCCGGCGTCCGCCAAGGCTACGGCGCAGCCGAGCCCTATGCCGGAGGAAGCCCCGGTCACCAAGGCGGTTCGCCCCTCCAGGCGAAAGCTTGGAGGGCGCGGCAGCTCCACCGGGAAGCCCGGGCCGGCAGCATTCGAATCGGTCATGATCCTGTCTCTTGAAGCGCTGAAAGGATAGGCGACACCGTCGTCGACCGGCGAAGCCTACTCGGCCGCTGCACCATAGGGCACGTTCTTGCCGCCGTACCGCCGAACGCGCACGTTGGCTTGCTCGGCGTGTGCAACGAAGCCCTCCAGCATGCTCAGGCGCGAGCAATAGGCGCCGATGCGCGCGGCCGCCTCGTCCGTCGTCACCTTCTGATAGCTGTGCGTCTTGAGGTACTTGCCGACCCAGAGTCCGCCTGTATAGCGGCCCGCCTTCTTGGTCGGCAGGGTGTGGTTCGTGCCGATCACCTTGTCTCCGTTCGCCACGTTGGTCCGCGCGCCCAGGAACAGCGCGCCGTAGCAGGTCATGTGTTCCAGGAACCAGTCGTCCCGATCCGTCATGACCTGGACGTGCTCGGAGGCGATCTCGTCGCTGACCTGCAGCATTTCCTCGTAGGTGTCGCAGAGAATCACCTCGCCGTAGTCGCGCCAAGACACGGATGCGGTGTCGGCCGTCGGCAAAATCTCCAGCAGACGCTCGATCTCGACCATCGTCTGTTCGGCGAGGCGGCGGGAGTTGGTCACCAGAACCGCCGGCGAGTTGTAGCCGTGCTCGGCCTGGCCGAGCAGGTCCGTGGCGCAGATCTCCGCATCCACCGTCTCGTCGGCGATCACCATGGTCTCGGTCGGTCCGGCGAAAAGGTCGATGCCGACCCGTCCGAAGAGCTGGCGCTTCGCCTCCGCGACATAGGCGTTGCCCGGCCCCACCAGCATATGAACCGGGTCGATGCTTTCTGTGCCGAGCGCCATGGCGCCGACGGCCTGAATGCCGCCAAGTACGAAGATCTCGTGCGCGCCGCCGAGATGCATCGCGGCAATCACGGCCGGGTTGGGCTCGCCCTTGAAGGGAGGCGTCGCCGCGACGATCCGCGGGACGCCGGCTACGGCGGCCGTCAGGACCGACATATGGGCCGAGGCCACCATCGGGAACTTGCCGGCGGGGACGTAGCAGCCCACCGACTGCACCGGAATGTTCTTATGGCCGAGGATGACGCCGGGAATGGTTTCGATCTCGATGTCCTGCATCGACGCGCGCTGCGCCTCGGCGAAGGTACGCACCTGCGTCTGCGCGAAGGCGATGTCTTCCATATCCCGCGCCGAGACGCGGCTGATCAGGGCCTCGATCTCCGAAGCCGACAGCCGGAAGGAGGGCGGGCTGTAGCCGTCGAACTTTTCGCTCAGCTCGCGGACTGCCGCGTCGCCGCGTTCGGCGATGCTCTGCAGCGTCTGCTCCACGACGTCGCGCACCTTGGCATCCTCGGCGGCGCGATCGGCTTCTTGCTTGCCGCGCTTCAGATACTCGATCATGAGAGCTCCTTATCTGTTGTAAAGCGGTTCCGCCGCAGATTGCAGGTCGGCTGGGCCGAGGCAAAGCCGACCCGAAGGCGGTGAACGGGCCCTTTCGGCCGTTCACGGACCCGCGCTCAAGGCTTGACGGCGTTGCAGAGCGCGAGTTCCGAGTTCCAGAACGACATAGATACCCAGCGCCGCCAGGGTCGCCGACCAGTCGGGCAGCAGGGCCAAGCCGGCCGGCAGCAGCCAGACGGCGGCCGAGTATCCGCCTTGGCCCAGCGCGGGTCGCCCGGCCAGCAGGCTGGCAACGGACAGACAGAAAACGATGCCCGTTATCGCAGCCATGGCGACGTCCTCCAGGCCGCCCTGGGCCAGCATCCCGGGGTAAATCAGGAAGAGCATCGGCAGGACGTAGACCGTGGCGGCGAGGCGCACCGCCTCTCCGGCAACCTTGGCCCAGGGCGACTGTGCGATGGCGGCCGCCACGAACACCCCGACGCAGACAGGGGGGGTGATCACCGACAGGGTCGCGTAGTAGAGAACGAAGAAGTGCACGACCAGCGGATCGAGCCCTTGCTGGATCAGCGCCGGTGCAAAAACGGCCGCGACCAGAACGTAGGCGGCCGAGGTCGGTAAGCCCATGCCGGCGATCAGACAGACCACGGCCATGATCACGGCGACGACGAAGGTCTGACCGCCCGCACCTTGCAGGATCATGCTGGTTGCGGCGACGCCGAAACCGGTCAGGTTGAGAACTCCGACGAAGACCTGCGCGGCGACCAGCAGCACGCCGACCGTAACCACGCCGCGCCCGCCGTCGACCAGCGAGCGCCAGAGGATTCCGGCCGCGCCGCGCCAGCCTGCGCCGCCCAGAAGCTGAAGCGTGATGCTGGTGCCCATCATTCCGATCATGCCGTAGCACGCGGTCAATGCGATCGAGCGGCCCTGAGCGATGCCGAGTCCCAACCCGACGATGGCGCCCAGGATCGGCGCCATGCGGCGCCAGTTCAGCGCCGTGCGCCAGTCCGGCAAATCCTCGGTATCGACGCGTCCCAAACCCTTGCGCTTGGCGACGTAGTGCACGGTCGTCAGGACGCTGAGGTAGAAGAGAAAGGCCGGCAGCACCGCGGCCAGGGCAATCTGCCAGTAGTTGATGTTGACCAGCTCGGCCATCACGAAGGCCGCGGTTCCCATGATCGGCGGGGCCAACTGACCGCCCGTCGAGGCGACGGCTTCGACGGCGCCTGCGAAGCTTTTCGGATAGCGCAGCCGCTTCATCAGGGGAATCGTGAAGTTGCCCGTGGTCGCGACGTTGGCAACGGTCGAGCCGTTGATCGAGCCGAACAGGCCGGAGGCGATGGTGGCGATCTTCGCAGCACCGCCGGTTGCCTTGCCGCCGGCGCGCGCCGAGAGGTCGAAGAAGGTCTGCCCGGCGCCGGTGTGCAGCAGCATCGCCCCGAACAGCACGAAGGCCGCCAATGTGGTCGAGGCAACGTTGACGAGCAATCCCCAGAGTCCACGGTCCGACAGGTAGACGACCTCGGTGAGGTAGGCCAGATCGAAGCCGCGGTGGCCGAAGTCGCCGGGGATCAGGTGTCCGAATAGGGCATAGGTGAGCGACAGCAGCACGATGGCTGGAAACAGCAGGCTGGCGGTGACCCGGCGCGACAGCTCGAGAACGACGACGATGGCGCCGGCGGCCAGTGCGATTTCGTGCGGCTGGGCCCAAGGCAGCTCCGTCATGATGCGGTCGAAGTGCGCGATGATGTAGACGCAGGCGGCAATCAGGCTGCTTGCCAGCAAGACGTCGAGCGCCAGCCCCCAGGCACGCCAGGGTTTGCCGGCACCGAGAGGAAACATCACGAAACCCAAGACGCCGATCACGGTGACGAAAATCGCGCGCTGGATCAGGGACTCGAAAGCCCCGAAAAAGGAGGTGTAGAGGATGAAGAGCCCCAGCGTGCCGGCCAGCACCAGGGCTAACTTGTCTCGGACCGTTCGAGGCTCTGCAGTGCTGTCGCTCATGAGCGGCTACGACCTCTGCCGGGTGCCTCGGTCATGCATAGCCGATGGCAGCAGGAAACAGTGAGGCGGCGGTTCGGGACCGCCGCCTCCTTGGTCGGCAATAAACCGCGGCCGGTCTATCGCAGGCGATCGGGCACGCTGTAGCCCGCTTCCTCGTAGTAGCGGATGGCGCCGGCGTGGAGCGGTGTCGTGGCGTAGTCCAGTGTGAGCTGGATCAGGTCGTTGTCCCCGATCGCAGGGAAACCTGCCCGCTGCGCCTCCACATTCTCCATCACGGCCTTGACGATGTCGTAGGCCGTCTCTTCGTCCATGTCCGGCCGTGCCGACACGGCGATCATGAATCCCCAGGTCTGATAGGGGCCGGTGTTTTCCATGTCGCCGCCGGGCATGTCGACCAGAGACAGCTCCGGAAGGTTTTCGGCGATCTTGGCGCGCTGCTCGTCGTCGATGCCCAGGACCTGAACGGGTGTGAAGGTCGCGATATCCGTCGTCAGGGCGTCGAACTTGGTCCCGACCGCGGACTTTATGAAGCCGATTGCGCGTCCGTCCTTGATCGCGTCCGCCAGTTCCCCGTTGGTGCCGCGCACCCAGTCGGGTTCGAAGCCGAGCAGTTGCATGACCTGCAGCGAGGTGTCTTCGGTGGAGGAGCCGCGCTGGCCGGGACCGAACTTCTGCCCCGCAAGATCGGCGATGCTTGTCACATCCGAATCCCGACGGACGATCACGTTCTGCGGCGCCAGGGAATAGGCCCAGAGCAGCTTTGACTCCACCGCTTCGCCATCGAAGGACTTCACGCCGTAGTAGGCATGATAGAGGGTCGAGGTCGTCACGAGGCCGATGTCCAGCTGGCCACGCGACATCCGCTTCAGATTGTCGACCGTGGCGCCGGTTTCGACCACCGAAGCCTGATAGCCGTCTTGTTCGGAAACGATGTTCGCCAAGGCAGCGAAATAGGCGTAGTGCGCCGACTGAGCATTGGTTGCGCCGAAGGCCAAGCGGGTATCGGCTTCCGCTGCGGTCCCGAGGACCGGTAGGGCAAGCAGGGCAATGGCTGCCAGGCGCGTGCAGGATTTCAAGGTTTGCATGGAACCTCCCAGTGTTCGGTTTCTTAGTTGGTCGAACGTTGTTGAGGTCTGTATAGCGCCGGCAGCCAGTTGTTGCAAACGATTTCAAAAAAATCCGACTCAAGCATGCTTTCGTCCACCCGAAGGCGCGCCTGACCGGCGTCCTTGTAGCGGTCTGCCGAGGGGGAGCTGCATTCGTTTGTTGAAATCACCATTATTTTCAATATTCTAAGCTGTAGTCTACAGTTCCGAATAGGAATGCTTGATGTCGCGGAGTTTCGCTCAGCCATAGCATTCGTTTGCATGATTTTCTTCAATGAACCGGGTTGTGCATGACAAATCGTCCGGTACGGTCAGCACTTGCCGACAGGTCGGCGGCGCGGGGTTAGATTTCCCAAGCGATCGGGAATGCGGAGTTGGGATGCCCAAGGAGTCGAAGCGCCAAAGCCCCCTTCGGTCGGGTCAGAACCGAGCCACGGCTGCCGACGTAGCCCGCGCAGCCGGGGTTTCGGTCAGTGCCGTGTCGCGTGCCTTTACGCCCGGCAAGAGTATCGCCCAGGGCACCAAGGCACGGGTGCTGCGGGCGGCCGATGCACTGGGCTACCAGCCGAACCCCTTGGCACGAGGGTTGATCACCCGCCGCTCCGGCATGGTGGCGATCTTGATGGCGGAGGTCAGCAACCCCTTCTATCCCACCGTTCTCGAGACCTTTGCCCGGGCGCTCTCGGCGCAGGGAAAGCACGTCATGCTTTTCACCCCTGGCGAAGACGAGCCCTTGGAGGCTCTGCTGCCGCGGGCCTTCGGCTACGGGGTGGAAGGCGTTGTCATCACCTCGGCCAAACTGACGTCGGAAATGATGAGCGTCTGCGCGAACGCACCGGTCCCGGTCGTTCTGTTCAACCGCACGGTGGAAGGCGCCGACGTCAGCGCTGTCTGCTGCGACAACGAGGCCGGAGGGCGCTCGATCGCCCGTTTCCTGGTGCAGGGCGGCCGTCGTCGCGCCGCTTTTGTCGCAGGCTTGGAAGGGGCATCGACCAGCCTCTATCGCGAGCGCGGCTTTGCGGCCGGTCTGGCAGAGGCCGGACTGCCTGCACCGCTTCGTGCGCAAGGCGGGTTCACCT